>NZ_JBIVGI010000003.1:260310-264992 GCF_044748625.1 Kitasatospora sp. NPDC089913
CGTGTGGGTGGCCGTTGATGCGGGTCACCGCGACCGCGTTCACCCCGCTGGTGTGGCCGGTGAGGTGGTGGGTCTGGGTGCCGGTGGTGAGGTCCCACAGCCGGACGGAGTTGTCGTTGCTGCCGGTGATGGCGTGTGGGTGGCCGTTGATGCGGGTCACCGCGACCGCGTTCACCCCGCTGGTGTGGCCGGTGAGGTGGTGGGTCTGGGTGCCGGTGGTGAGGTCCCAGAGCCGCACGGAGTTGTCGTTGCTGCCGGTGATGGCGTGTGGGTGGCCGTTGATGTGCGTTACCGCGACCGCGTTCACCCCGTGGGTGTGGCCGGGCAGGATACGGACCAGGGACGGTGAGACCTGATTGGCCGTTGCCCATCGCACAGTCCAGTCGGCGTCGCCGGGCAACTCGGATTGGAGTGGCGTGTTGCGGAAGCGTGCGGCGTCCAGCGCGAGGATCTGGCGGCGTGCCACAGGCGGCAACGCATGATGGACGCCCCAGGAGGCAAGGTAGACGGAGGCGTTGAGTCTGCCCTGCTCGGATTGCGTATAGGACAGGGCATCGGCGAGGGTGTGGGGGTCGGCGTGCTGGAGGTAGCCGGCGTCGAAGAGGAGTTCGTCCAGGCGTCCGGCGTCGATCGCGTGCTGGGCGGCATGTCTGATCAGATAGCCATGAGCGTGCTGCCAATGCAGCCCGCCGTTCCGGTCGCGGGGGACGCCTTGCAGGAGCTGCTCGAACAGCCGCTCCGCCCGACCGGGCAGCGGGTCCGCCGTCGTCGGCGAGTCCTTGTGAGACGGTCCGCCGGCCGGCCCGCGCAGCCAGTCGGCGAGACCTTGGTGGAAGAGCCGGTAGAGGGTGGTTCCGTCGGTGTCGATGTCGCGGCGCAGGTAGAAGCGTGCTTCCCCGTCGAGGAGGGCGTACAGCTCCGGCAGCGACGGGGGAGGGGTGTCGGGGACGGTGAAGGCGGCGGCCGCGTGGACAAGGACGCTTTCGGGCATGCCGCGGCCCTGGGCGAAGGCGAGGGATGTGAGTACTGGGCGCAGGTGGGGCTGGTCGGTATGGCGTTGGAGGTCGAGCTCGAGGAGGTCGGGCAGGCTGCGGGGCACGGCCCGGCCCAGCCGTGTGGCTTCCTCGGGAGTGGCGGCGGGCGGGGCGGCAAGGAGGTGGTGGACGTAGAGGCCGGTGGTGAGGAACTCGCCCCATTGCAGGCCTTCGGTGTCGTGGCCTGACTGGCCTGTCGGTGGGTGTGCGGTGAGGGTGTCGGCGATCGCGTCGGCGAGGGCGTCCCGGACGGGGCGCAGGTTGGCGCGGATGTAGGGGCCGTCGGCGGTGAGGAGCCGTTTGGCGTAGGCGCTCACGTCCCGGCGGACCTCGTACGGTGCGAGGGTGCTCAGGTCCGTGCATGCTCCGCTGTCCTGGGCCAGGTCGAGGAGTTGGTCGAACCGGGTGTCGGCGCGGGTGGCGACCAGTAGCCGCAGTCGAGCGCCGGCTGTCTGCGCGTGCCGGGCGAGGGGAAGCAGCAGGGCCGTGGTGATGTCCTGGGGTCTGATTGCTTCGTCGAGGGCGTCGATGACGACGGTGACCGGGCGCTGGCCAGGGGGGAGGAGGTCCAGCAGTCGCTGTGCCGGGTTCATGGCCGGGCCGGGCGCTTCCTCGTTCGCTGGGGCCGGGGCGTCGGGGTCGGTGATGTGGCGCAGCTGGCGGGCCAGGGAGGCGGTGATGTGGTCGAGGCCGAGGCGTCGGGCGTGGACGGCGGCGATCCGGTCGTTCTCGCCCGGGACGTGGTCATGGAGCGTGGCCCACAGGGGACGGGTGTGGCGGCGCAGTGCGGGGTGGGCGGCGCACAGGAGGAGGCCGAGGAGTGCGGACTTGCCAGCGCCGGGTTTGCCGGTGATCACCCGTAGTCCCGGGGCGGCGGTGTCGTCGTCGAGCCAGGTGGCGAGAGTGTCGAGTTGTTCGGTGCGGCCGCTGAAGTATCCCTCGCTCCAGTCGCGGGCCACGGGTTCGCCGCCGCCGGCGCGGCGCATGAAATGCAGGGGGTCCGCGGCCCAGTCGGCCAGGCGGGCAATCTCCGGAGGCAGGTCCGGTGCGGGGCCGGTGCGGTGGGAGGCGTAGGAGGGGTTGGGGAAGAACGGCAGGTGGGAGAGGTCGGCGTGGCCGGGGACGAGGCTGGTCAGGATCGACTGCGGCAGCCCGCCGGACTCTTCGGCCAGCTCGTTGACCGCGCGTTCGACGTCCCGCCAGACGGCGGCGGCCGGAATGTACCGGAGGGAGGAGTCGAAGCGGATTTCCAGGGCTTGGTGGTACTTCGTCAGGACCTGGACCAGGGCCTGGCTCAGTCGGTATCCGAACGCCTGCCGGTCCGGCCTGCTCGCGGCGAGCACCCAGGACTTGCGTTTGTCGACGTCCATTCGCGAGTGCCAGGCGGTCACCGCGGCCTGTCCGCTGTAGCAGACGTCCAGGACGAACAGGGTCATCGGTCGGTGCCGTTGGGGGTGGTCCTCGATCAGGTCGATCCAGCTGCCGACCGGGCGGCTGAGCCGGTTCCCGTCGTTGTCCAGGATGTACAGCTTCTCGCTGCTGCCGTCGGCGAGCTCGCCGTGTCCGACGATGTGCACGATCAGTACATCGGCGTCCTCGGCTTCGACAGCGGCCTCTACCAGCCGCGCGTAGTCGGCTTGCTCCTGAGCCTGCGACGACGCTGTCGCCGTCGGGCGACGGGTGTACCGGAAATTCTCCAGAATGTCCGCGACTCTGTCGGCATGGAGGGGAGCCTCCTCCAGGACGTCCAGACCGAACCGTGGCGAATCCCCGTCCTCGGTCCGCGTCAACGCAATCCCCAAGGAAACTACCGCGTAGCGCAGTTCGTCCGAGGGCTCCGGCCGTCCCACGGCCAATGCCATCACGCTCCCGGGTCCTCGGCAGTCGATCAGTGCGATTCGACGTTAGACGCTTCACGTCGCGGTGGGGCCGGATCGCCCGGATCGGTGCAAGTTCGGGCTGGACCAGCGACCCCGACCCCGATAGAGCCGCCCGGACGCTGCGCACCGTTGAAGACGCCGCTGAGTGGCCGATCTCTCACCCCCGTTGCACCCGCGCCTTCGGGCTCCGGCCGGATCGGTGATGGCCCCTCGGCCGGTGGGTTCAGGACCGCCGGTGAGCGCGGATGAGCAGGGTCTCGGCCGTCCACGCACCGGGAACGGCGGACGGAAGGCGGTCGATGCTGATCGCAGTGAAGCCCGCCCCGTCCAGTTGTTCGGTCCAGACGGTCTCCTGGAGGACCCACCGGCGCATGGTCGTGGTGGCGCCCTCCGGAGTGCGGGCCGGGATGTCGGCATGCTGGACGTCCGGCTCGGCCGGGGCCCCGTCGAGGTAGTGCCCCAGCGTGGACGCGGCGAGCAGTCCGCCGGGGCGCAGGGCGCGTGCAGCAGCCGGGAGAAGCCGGCGCGGGTCGGTGAAGTCCAGGCTCCCGAACACCGAGTAGAGCACGTCGTAGGAGCCGGGGTGGGCGTCCAGGTGCTCGACCGCATCGGCGTGAACCGTGCGAAGGCGGGGCGCCAGGTGGCTGTAGAGGTCGCGCGCCATCGCGTGCTGGGCGGGTGAGGCGTCGATCGCATCGACCCGGGCCGGGGCGTGGCGGGCCGCGAGGTGGGCGGCGTGGCGGGCGGCGCCCGCGCCGAGGTCGGCGACGACAAGACCGGTGATGTCGCCGAGCACTTCGACGCCGGGCCCGCCGTCCTGGGCCCAGACCGAGTGAAAGGAGTCGGGGACGGACCGGTCGGTGTCGGCGCGATTGCGGCCGTAGTGGTGCCAGAGGTCCGGTGAGCACGCGGCCCGGGTGGACGAGGTGGTTGTCACCCGGGCCATCCTTGCGCTCGGTGTGCGCCGGCGCGGGGCTTTGGGTGAACTTCACTCTCCCGGGCGGGGTGACCCCGGGCGGGCCGGAGTCACCCCTGACTTGAAGGTCAGTGGGAGTCGTTGCTGGGGTGGCAGGGGCTGCAGTTGGCGGCGTCGGCCCACAGCGGCAGGTCGACGTCCCAGCCGTCGGCGGCGATCAGCCGGGCGGTGCGCAGCACCGTTCCGTCGTCCTTGTACTCGACGGCCGGGACGTGGTGCAGGTCCGGGGTCGTTGCACTGCCCCTGTGGCTCTCGGGCGTTCAACCTCGAGCCCGGTCAGAACCGGCGGCCGCCGTAGAACGGGCTGTAGTAGAGGGCGTAGCGGTCCTGGAAGTCCGGGCCGCGGTCGGTGTCGTCGACGCCGAGGGTGGGGCTGTGCTTGATGTCGTCCTTGGTGCGGTCGATGTAGACCTTCTGCTCGCCGATCTCGATCCGGATGACCGTGCCGGCGGGGAGCAGCACCAGGCGGCCGAAGATCCACGGGCCGGTGTCGACGACCAGGTACTGCGAACCCATCGCCTCGGAGAGGCGGTCCACCTTGCCGACGGAGCCGTCCACGGCCTCCACGTGGAATCCGATGAGGTCGGTGCCGGCGGTGTGGCCGGCGGTGTCGCGGAACTGCCAGAGGTTGACGCCCTCGCTCATGTGTCCTTCTCCCTTCCGTCGTTCGGGCCGGTGGGCGGGCGCCCCGGCGGGCGCCCCCCCCCCGGGGGGCCCCGGGCGGGGGGTGCCAGCCCCCCCGGGGGGGGGGGGGGGTCGGGCCGGCCACCCAAAGTAAAACCCGCACCCAAG
>NZ_JBIVGI010000003.1:265002-345383 GCF_044748625.1 Kitasatospora sp. NPDC089913
GGGGGGGGGGGGGGGGGGGGCGGCCCGGGGGGGGGGGGGCGCCCCCCCGGGGGGGGGGGCCGCCCCCCGGGGGGGGGGGGGGGGGGGGCCCCCCCGCCGGGGCCCCCCCCCCACCGCTCGGGTGCCCCGGTCCGGGGGATCCATGCCACCCGGTCGTCGGGAGGTGTGGCCGGCCCCGGGCGGGAAAGGCGAGGCGGCGGACCGGGCGCGGTGGCCCGGCGGTGGAGCGGACGGAGAGCGGGACATGGGGTGGAGTCCGGTACGACTGCTGGTGGCGGTGCTGGCGGCGGTGCTGCTCGCGTACGGCCTGGACCGGGCCGAGCGGGCGGTGGTGCGGCGGGTGTCGGCCGACGGCGGGGCGACGGGGGTGCCGCGGGTGCTGGCCCGGTGCCGGCGGCCGCTGCTGGCGCTGACGGCGTGCCTGCTCCTGCTCGGAGCGCTGCCGTGGATCGACGCGCCGCCCGCCCTGCGGGACGCGCTGCGGCACCTGGTGGTGATCGTGGCGATCGCCGCCGGCGGCTGGCTCGGGGCCCGGGTGGTGGCGCTGCTGGTGGACGGGACCGTGCGGCTCGCCGTGCACCGCCGCGACCCGGCGTGGGCCGGCCGGGCGCGGACCCAGGCCGATCTGCTGGGCCGGATCTGTCAGGCGGTGGTGGCGCTGGCGACGCTGGGCGCGATCCTGATGACCTTCCCGGCGGTGCGCGGGGTCGGGACGAGTCTGCTCGCCTCCGCGGGTCTGGTCGGCCTGGTGGCGGGCGTGGCGGCGCAGAGCACGCTCGGCAACGTCTTCGCCGGGGTCCAGATGGCGTTCGGGGACCTGGCCCGGATCGGTGACGTGGTCGTGGTGGCGGGCGAGTGGGGGACGGTGGAGGAGATCACGCTGACGGCGGTGGTGATCGCGACCTGGGACCAGCGGCGGATCGTCATGCCGATGTCGTACTTCGTGGGCCGACCGTTCGAGAACTGGTCCCGCCGGACCAGCCGGATCACCGGCACAGCGCTGCTCCACCTCGACCACCGCGCGCCGGTCGGGAAGCTGCGGGAGGAGTTCGACGCGTTCCTGTCCGGGCACCCGCTGTGGGACGGCGAGGGCAGCGCCCTCCAGGTGGTCGACACCACGCCCACCACCATCGTGGTCCGGGCGCTCGCCACCGCCGCGAACGGCGAGAACGCCTTCGAGCTCCGCTGCCAGCTGCGCGAGCACCTGATCGGCTACCTGGTCGAGAACCATCCGCACGCCCTGCCCCGGGTCGCCGTGACCGACGCGGCACCCGGCCCGGTCCCCCCGCGGTGGGGGACCGGGCCGGCGGAGGGGCCTCGGAGGGAGGGGCCTCGGCGGGAGGGCGACCGGCGGGAGGACCGGGGTCCGGGAGCGACGCCCTAGACCGGCTCGTTCTCGCCCTCGGCGTCGATGTGGGGCAGGATCCGGTCCAGGAAGCGGGGCGTCCACCAGGCGGAGGCGCCGAGCAGGGTCATCACCGCCGGGACGAGCAGCAGCCGGACGATGGTGGCGTCCACCAGCACGCTGACCGCCAGGCCGAGGCCCATCATCTTGATCACGATGTTGTCGCTGACGATGAAGGCGGCGAAGACGCTGACCATGATCAGCGCGGCGCAGGAGATCACCCGGGCGGTGATCTCCAGGGCGTGCGCGACGGCGTCCTGGCTGCGGCCGGTGCGCAGCCAGGCCTCGTGCACCCGGGAGAGCAGGAAGATCTCGTAGTCCATGCTCAGCCCGAAGACGATCGCGAACATCATCATCGGCACGTAGCTCTCGATCGGGACCGTGCCGTTCACCCCGAGCGCCGGGCCGCCCCAGCCCCACTGGAAGACCGCCACCAGGACCCCGTACGAGGCGGCGATCGACAGCAGGTTGAGCACGGCGGCCTTGACGGCGACCAGCAGGCCGCGGAAGACGGCGAGGATGATCAGGAAGGCGAGTCCGACCACCACCGCGATGATCAGGACCAGTCGGCTCGACACGATGTCCAGGAAGTCCACCTGGGCGGCGGTGTTGCCGGTGACGTAGGTCTTCGCGCCGGTGCCGGCGACCGAGTCCGGCAGCACGGTGTCCGACAGGCGGTTGACCAGGTCGGTGGTGGCCTGCTCCTGCGGCGACGTGGTGGGGACGACGGTGTTGAACAGGACCACGCCGTCCGGGCTGAGCTGCAGCGGGCCGACGCTCGCCGCGCCGGGCAGGCCGGTGAGGGCCTGCTGCACGGCGCTCTGGACGCCCGGCCGGTTCTCGGCGGGCACGGCGCTCTGGTCGACCACGAGGGTCAGCGGCCCGTTCGATCCGGGACCGAAGGCCTCGGACATCAGGTCGTAGGCGCGCCGGTCGGTGAAGTCGGTGGAGTCGGCGCCGTCCCCGATGTGGCCGAGCTGGATGGAGAACAGCGGGATCGCCAGGATCCCGAGCGCGACCACGCCGGCGATCAGGTACCACCAGGGGCGCCCCTCGACCCGGCGGGCGTAGCGGTGCCAGACGCCGGTCTCGGCGCCGTCCTCCCCGTTGCTCTCGGCGATCGGGCGGCCGACGGTGATCCGGTCCATCCGGCGGCCGATCAGCCCCATCAGCGCCGGCAGCAGGGTCAGCGCGCCGAGGACCGCCGACACCACGGTGACGGCGGCGGCGATCCCGAGTTTGGCCATGAAGGAGATGCCGGACACCGACAGTCCGGACAGCGCGATGATCACGGTGCAGCCCGAGACCAGCACCGCCCGGCCGCTGGTGGCCACGGCCTGTCCGGCCGAGGACACCGGATCCACCCCGTCCATCAGGTTCTGTCGGTGCCGGGTGAGCAGGAAGAGCGCGTAGTCGATGCCGACCCCGATGCCGATCATGGTGGCCAGGGTGGGCGCGACGGTCGCGAAGGTCGACAGCGCCGCGATCAGTCCCAGCGCGCCGAGGCCGACCACGGCCGCGAACAGTGCCGTCACCAGCGGCAGTCCGGCCGCGATCGCGCTGCGGAAGCCGATCAGCAGCACGATGATCGCCACCGCGAAGCCGATCACCTCGCTGAGGCGGTCGTCGGGTTCGGGCTGCGCCAGCTCGCCCAGCGGACCGCCGTACTCGACCTGGACGCCGGCCTCGCGCAGCGGGGCCACCGCCGCGTCCACGCCGTTCAGGTAGTCCGGGTCCAGGAGGGTCGGATTGGTGTCGAAACGGACCGTGATGTAGCCGGTCAGACCGTCCGGGGCCAGCGGCCCGCCGGGCGGGGCGGGCTGCCCGGCCGGCGGCAGCGGGCTCTGCGCGCCCAGCACGTGCGGCAGCTGCGACAGCGAGGCGACCACCTGGGACACCTGCGGGGCGAAGCCGGTCAGGGACTGGGCGTCGTGCAGCACCACCTGGGAGCTGGTGCCGGCGGCGGCCGGGACGTGCGCCTGGAGGACCTGCTGGCCCTGCTGCGCCTGGGAGCCGGGCAGCGAGAAGTCGTCCGAGTAGTCGCCGCCGACCGTCTTGTTCGCCGTCTGGACGGCGGCCAGCGCCACGATCCACAGCACGATGACCAGCACCGAGTGGCGCGCGCACCACTCGCCGAGCCGCCGGAGCCCCGAGCGCCTGGCCGGTGGCGCGGCGGCGGAGGGACCGCGGCGGCCGGACGGCGGTGCGGACCGCGGGTCGGGCCGCGGCCCGGAGTTCGGAACGGACTTCGGCGCGGACCGCGGGTCGGGCGTGGGATCGGACGGCGGGTCGGACGGCGGCATGAACGGCTCCCGGTCTTCGGCGCGGTTGCGCATCGATCCGGAGCAGCGTCCCCGGGCCGCCGCGCCGAGCACGCCGTACTCGCCGGTAGTCGCCCCGCCGGCGGTGTCGCCCGCCGACGTCGGTCGGTGTCCCCGCCCGTCGGCGGTGCAGCCCCGCCCACGCCGGTCGGTCCCCCACGCCGGTCGGTCCCCTGCCGCCCGTCGGCGGTTCCGCCCCCGCCGGGGTCGCCGGGGCCGCGCACGGCGACCCCGGCGGCCGGGTCAGGACGCGGTGGGCACCGCCGCCTCCCGCAGCCCGCCCTCGGACAGGTGCAGTCGGCGGGTCACCCCGATCCGTTCCAGGAACCGCTCGTCGTGGCTGACCACCACGAACGCGCCCCGGTAGGCGGTCAGGGCGCTCTCCAGCCGGCCGACGCTCACCAGGTCGAGGTTGTTCGTCGGCTCGTCCAGGAGCAGCAGGTGCGGCGCGGGGTCCGCGCACAGGACGCACGCCAGCGTGGCGCGCAGCCGCTCGCCGCCGGACAGCAGCCCGACCGGCAGCTGGGCGCCGGGGCCCCGGAAGAGGAACCGGGCCAGGAGGTTCATCCGCTCGGCCTCCGGGCGCTCCGGGGCGAACGCGGCGAAGTTCTCGGCGACGGTGCGGTCCGGATCGAGCAGGTCCAGCCGCTGCGACAGCCGGGCGATCCGGCCCTCGGCCCGCCTGGTCGTGCCGCCGTCCGGGGCCAGGCTCCCGTCGAGCAGCCGCAGCAGGGTGCTCTTGCCCGAGCCGTTGGAGCCGGTCAGCGCGATCCGCTCCGGGCCGCGGACGGTCAGGTCGACGCCGGGCCCGGCGAACAGCTCCCGGTCGCCGAGCCGGACCCGCAGCCGCTCGCCGAGGAACAGGGTGCGTCCGGCGGGCACCTGGGTGTCCGGCAGCTCCACCACGATCCGCTGCTCGTCGCGCAGCGCCCGCTCGGCCTCGTCGAGGCGCGCCCTGGCCTCGCCGACCCGGCCGGCGTGCACCTGGCCGGAACGACCGGCGGACTCCTGGGCGCCGCGCTTCATGGTGCCGGCGAAGATCTTGGGCAGCCCGGCGTTCTTCAGGTTGCGGGCGGCGTTGCTCTGCCGGCGCTCGGCCCGCTCGCGGGCCTGCTGCAGCTCCCGCTTCTCCCGCTTCAGCTCCTGCTCGGCGCTGCGGACCGTGCGCTCCGCGGCCTCCTGTCCGGCCCGGACGGCCTCCTCGTACGCGGTGAAGTTGCCGCCGAAGAAGTGCAGCCCGCCCCGGTCGAGCTCGGCGATCCGGTCCGTCCGGTCGAGCAGTTCGCGGTCGTGGCTGACCAGCAGCAGGCAGCCGTGGAAGTCGTCCAGCGCGTCGTAGAGCCGGTGCCGGGCGTCGCGGTCGAGGTTGTTGGTGGGTTCGTCGAGCAGCAGCACGTCGGGGCGCCGCAGCAGCCGGCCGGCCAGGCCCAGCGAGACGATCTGGCCGCCGCTGAGGGTGCCCAGGTCGCGGTCGAGGGCGAGGTGGCCCAGGCCGAGGCGGTCGAGCCGGTCGCGGGTGCGCTCCTCGATGTCCCAGTCGTCGCCGATGGTGGTGAAGTGGCGTTCGTCGACGTCGCCGGACTCCACCGCGTCGATGGCCCGGACCACGTCGGCGATGCCCAGGACCTCGGCGACGGTGAGCCCGGACGTGAGGGGGAGGGTCTGCGGAAGGTGGGCGAGGAGGCCGTCGACGGTCACCGACCCGGCGGAGGGGCGCAGTTCACCGGCGAGGAGCCGGAGCAGGGTGCTCTTCCCGCTGCCGTTCGGGGCGACCAGGCCGGTGCGGCCGGGGCCGACGGCGAAGGAGAGGTCCTGGAAGACGGGGGTGTCGTCGGGCCAGGAGAAGGACAGGTTGGTGCAGACGACGGAAGCGCCGGACATGGCGGTGACCTCGTGGAGTGACGGGGCGGGGGAGGACACACCCGCCCGGGTGTCGGACAAAGGGGAGAAGGGGACGACAGCCGGGCCGCGGCAGCGGTGCTTCGATGCACCGGCGAGCGGCCTGTCGGCTCCGGGTGATCACCCGGAGATGTCGTCGTCCACCACCATGTCCGGTCTCCTTGAGGACGTGGCCCGGGGAAGGGCCACCGAAAAGATCAACGTTCCCGGCAGGCTAACAGCCGGGGATGCCGGTCGCCACCCGATTTCCGCCGGCGGCGACCCGAAGTATCTGATGAACCGTCACCGTCCGTGCCGCACAGGCCCTCTCGACGTGACCGGGCACGCGACGGCATGCTCGTCCCCGTGCGCGGCCCGCGCGCCGCGCGCCTCCGTCACCCGACCGAAGGAGCCCCCCGTGGAACGACTCGTGCTGGACCCGACCGGTCGAAACCGCGATGCCGAGACCGCCGAGCTGTTCGAGCGCGGGCCGGCGACGCCCGTCGACCTCCTGGGAGTGCGGGCCTGGGCGGTGGCCGACCCGGGGCTGCTGGAGGAACTGCTCAAGGACCCCCGGGTGTCCAAGGACGGCCTCCAGCACTGGCCTGACTTCGCCGAGGTCGTCCCCACCTGGCCGCTGGCGATCTGGGTGGCCGCCCGCAACATGTTCACCGCCCACGGTGCGGAGCACCGGCGGCTGCGCCGGCTGGTCGGCACCGCGTTCTCGGTCCGCCGGATCACCGCCATGACCGGGCAGGTCGAGCAGCTGACCGGCGCCCTGCTGGACGACCTGGCCGCGATGCCTCCCGGCACCCCCGTCGACCTGCGCGAGCACCTCGCCTACCGGCTGCCGATCCAGGTCGTCGCCCGGCTGCTGGGACTCCCCGACGCCCTCACGGACAGCTTCCGCACCACCGTCGACCGGGTCTTCGACACCACCCGCACCACCGAGGAGGCCGTCGCCAACATGACGACCTTCTACGCGATGCTGGACGAGCTGATCGCCACCAAGCGCCGCGAGCCCGCAGACGACATGACCTCGCTGCTGATCGCCGCCCGCGACACCGGCGACGGCGAGGACGGGCCGCAGGGGGAGGGCGGGGCGGCGGTGACCGCCGGCGCCTCGGCGCTGACCGAGGAGGAGCTGCGGGACACCCTGCTGCTGGTCGTCTCGGCCGGCTACGAGACCACCGTCAACCTGATCGACAACGCCATCGCCGCACTGCTCACCCACCCGGAGCAGCTCGCCCTGGTCCGGGCCGGCAAGGTCGGCTGGGGCGACGTGGTCGAGGAGGCGCTGCGCCGCGACGCGCCCGTGGCGCACCTGCCGCTGCGCTTCGCCGTCGAGGACATCGAGCTGCCCGGCGGGGTGGTCCTCCGCAAGGGCGACCCGATCCTGGCCTCCTACGCCGCCGCCGGCCGCCATCCCGTCCGCTACGGCGAGGACGGCGCCGTCTTCGACGTGACCCGGCCGGTCAAGGAGCACCTGGCCTTCGGCCACGGCCCGCACTTCTGCCTCGGCGCCCCGCTGGCCCGGCTGGAGGGGGCGACCGCCCTGCGGATGCTCTTCGAGCGGTTCCCGGACCTCGCCCTCGCCCCCGATGCCGACCTGCGGCCGGTCGAATCGCTGATCTCCAACGGGCACCGCGAACTCCCGGTCCTGCTCGGCGGGGTGCGGTAGACCGGCGGGCGGCCGCGCGTCGCGTCCCCGTTCCAGCAAGGACGGGGACGCGACGCGCGGGAGGCCGGGTCAGTGCGCCCGACGGCGCGGCCGACGGCGCGTCCGGCTCACTGCCCCATGACGTACTTGACGGTCGGCCCGGTGGTCCAGCCGCCGTCCACCGCGAGCTCGGCGCCGGTCACGTAGGAGGCGTCGTCCGACAGCAGGTACACCACGGCGGTGGCGATCTCGGGGGCCTCGCCGACGCGGGCCATCGGGGTGTTGGGGTAGTTGCCCTCACCCTGCTGGATGCCGACGGCCGCCGTCATCGGGGTGTAGGTCATGCCCGGGTGCACCGAGTTGACCCGGATCCGCTCGGTGCCCAGCTCGACCGCGCCGATCTTGCTCAGGCCGCGCACGCCCCACTTGGAGGCGCCGTAGCCGGCGGTCAGGGCGAGGCCCATCAGGCCGGCCGCCGAGGAGATGTTGACGATCGAGCCGCCGCCGGCCGCGCGCATCGCCGGGACGACGGTCTTCATCCCGATGAACACCCCGGTCAGATTGACGTCCAGCACCTTGCGGAAGTACGCGACGCTCTCGTCCGCGAGCAGGGTGCCGGTGGAGATCCCCGCGTTGTTGACCAGGCCGTGCACCGCGCCGAACTCCGCCACCGCGTGGTCCACCACGCGCTGCCAGTCCTCCTCGGAGGTCACGTCGTGCCGTACGAAACGGGCCTGCTCGCCGAGCTCGGCGGCGGTGGCCAGGCCGTCCTCCTCCAGGACGTCGGTGATCACCACATTGGCCCCGGCGGCGACGGCGAGCCGGGCCGCCTCGGCGCCGAGGCCGCGGGCGCCGCCGGTGATGATGACGGTCTTGCCGGTCAGGTCGTTCATGACGTGCTCCTGGAGGGGGTGGGGGCGGAGAGCATGGCGGCGGACACCGTCACCAGGTCGGCGAGGAAGGTCTCCTCGTCCGTCAGCGGGGTGGATCCGGTGAGGTACTGCTGCGCCCGGTCGGCCAGCGCCGCGCCGATCAAGGTGAGGGCGAGGTCGAGCCGCTCCAGCCGGATCGGCTCCGGCAGGCCGGAGATCCGCTGCTCGGCCAGCTCGATCAGCCGCCAGTAGCCGCCGCCCGCGAGGGTGGGGTGCGGGGTCCGGGTGCGGACGCCGCTGCTGTGGCTGATCTGGGCCGAGATCCGCAGGCAGTGCCGGCCCTGCTCGGTGCGCAGCTCGGTGGCCTCGGCGGTCACCAGGGCGTCGAGCAGCCCGGGGAGGTCCTGTTCCGCCAGGGCGGGGAGCCTCGGCGCGAGCGCCCGCTCGGTGCGCTCCTGCCGGGCGGCCATGATCGCGTCCAGCAGCCCTTCGCGGGAGCCGAAGTGGTACTGCACGGCGGACGGGTTGCTCTGTCCGGCCAGCCGGACGATGTCCTTGGTGAGCGAAGCCTCGACGCCCCGGGTGGCGAAGAGTTCCTCCGCCGCCCGGATCAGCCTCTCGCGGGTCTCGTGGCCCGCCGACGTCCTTGCCATGGGACCAAGATTAATACTGGGCATTATTAATCGCAAAGCAGGGTCGTCCGTCCCGGTCGGGCCGTGCGGCCGGGGACCGGGGCGTCCCTCGCGCTGTCCCCGACGGCGAGCGGGCCCGCCCGGCCGGTGCGGCCGGACGGACCCGCGAGGTCCCGTTCCCTCGGTCAGCCGTTGTCGTCCTCGCCCTGGTCGTCGCCGCCGCCCCGGTGGTGCCCGACGGAGGCCGCGAAGGCCTGGGAGTCCTCGGCCGCCGGAGCGCCGGGGCCGGTCACCAGGTTGCGGCTGGTCGAGCCGAACACCACCGTGCGGCCCGCGGCGTCCACGAAGGGGGCGTTCGACGCACCGTTGCCGAGCGAGCCGTCGGCGGCCGTGGAGACCCGCTCGGTCCGGCCGGTGCGCAGGTCCTGGCGGTAGATGTCCCACTCCGCGTGCTGCGGGCCGGCCACCAGGTTGTCGGCGGCGGACTCGAAGTAGAGCCAGCGGTTGTCGGCGGTGATCGAGCCGTGGTCCGAGGAGCCGACCGAGCTGGTGCCCGGCAGGCCGCCGCTGACCTTGGTCACGGTGCCCGTCCGCAGGTCCCGGACGTGGAGCACCGTGTGGTAGCGGTGACCGTTGGTCGAGCCGCCGGGCTCGGGCAGGGTGTAGATCGCGCGCCGCCCGTCGGGGCTGATCGTCGCCTCGAAGCTGGAGGCGCCCACCGTGCCGTCGGTGCCCGTGCTGGCGGCGGTGAGACGCCGGCCGGGCACATCGTAGACGTAGTAGGTGGCGGCGGTCGGGTGGGCGGCGAGCGAGGCCGCGGCCCCCTGTGGAACGATCCGGCGCGCGGCCTCGGCGGCGCCCGGGGTCGTCTCCACGTCCTCGGGGGCGGGCGGCTGGTCCTGCGGCAGCAGCTCGGAGAGCGAGGAGAATCCGATGGTGCGGCCGTCGGCACTGATCGTCGGGTGCACCGACAGGCTCTCGCCCGGCTTGCCGTTGAGGTCCCGGGAGATCAGCCGGGTGGTGTGGGTGCGCCGGTCGGTGAGGTAGACGTTGTACTTCCAGGTGTACGGCCGGGCCAAGGAGGGCCCGGCTCCGGCCGTCGGCGGCTCGGTGTCCACCACCGTCGGGTCCAGGTCGGTCCGGGAGGAC
Organism: Kitasatospora sp. NPDC089913; assembly: GCF_044748625.1. Classification (NCBI taxonomy): domain Bacteria; kingdom Bacillati; phylum Actinomycetota; class Actinomycetes; order Kitasatosporales; family Streptomycetaceae; genus Kitasatospora; species Kitasatospora sp. NPDC089913. The sequence goes on from NZ_JBIVGI010000003.1 coordinate 274,920, forward strand.
ACGAACGCCACGAACCGGCCGTCCGCGCTGATCGAGGGCGCGTACGAGGAGTGGTACTGGTCGGTGTCGGTCCTGGCCGCGCTGCCGCTGATCAGTTCCGTGCGTCCGGTCCAGCGGTCGCGCAGGTACACCTCGGTGCGCCCGGTCACCCTCGGGTCGGCCGTCACGCCCTCGGAGTCGCTCTCGAAGGCGACGTAACGGCCGTTGGCGTTGATCGCCACGTAGTCGGTGAAGCCGGTCAGCGGCTCGTCGGAGTCGGAGAGGTTGACCCGCTCCGTGCGCCCGTTGCGCAGGTCCGTCACATAGGCGTCGCGCCCGCCCTTGCTGGGCTGCCCCACCAGGTTCGTGCCCCAGGAGGTGAACAGGGCGAAGCGGCCGTCGGCGCTGACGCCCTGGCCGAACGACTGCCCGTCGGGCGCGGTGCCGTTCACCCCGGTGCTGATCTGGACGGTGCCGTGCGCCACCGGCCGGGCCGTGGCCTGGGCCGGAGCGGCGGTGGCGGCGATCACGGCGGCCGCGGCCAGCGCACCGCCGCCCGCGAGCCACCGGTTGCGGGTCGTCCGGGTGGTACGTGTCATCGAGTTTCCCCTCGGATCGCCCGGCCGGGCTCCCTCCCGGTGGCGGGCTTCCCGGCAAAGCCAAGCCCCCACGGTGTCCGGTCGTCAACGATCGAGGGGGAAGGGGAGCGGAAGATACGTCAACTGACTGATAACACAACGTAATGACCCGATCCTGGCACGGTCGGACGCCCCTCGACGGCCGGACCGTCGCGCCGCCCTGACGTCCTCGGCTGTCCCCCGCCCCGCGCGGGCCCCGGGGGAACGCCCTCCCGCCGCCGCCCGGCGGCCGATGTCACAATCACCGCCGCTGCGCAGTCATAGAGGGGAGACCGGGAGAACGGAGTACACCGTGCGGGAGACGAACTGGCGGGCGTCGGCCGGGTGCCGGGGTTCGGACCCCGAACTCTTCTTCCCCATCGGGAGCGGCACCAGCTTCGCGACACTCGCGCAGAGCGACGAGGCGAAGGCCGTGTGCGGCCGCTGTCCGGTGGCGCGGGAGTGCCTGGAGTGGGCGCTGAACGTCGCCGTGGAGGGAGTCTGGGGCGGGACGACGGAGACGGAGCGCCGTGCGATCCGCCGGCGCCGGGCGTGACGCGGGCGGCGCCCTCCGGCCGGTTCTCCGCCCGTCTTTCCGGTCGGTTCTCCGGTCGGTTCTCCGGACGTGGGCTCAGGGGCGGTCCGGGAGGACGGCGACGGCGAGGGGCAGGTGGCCGACGGGGAGGCGGGAGGTGCGGCCGGTGGCGGTGTCGACCACGGTGAGCCCGTCCCGGCCGCCCTCGCGGGTGAAGCCGCCGGACACGTAGGCGGTGCGGGCGTCGGGCGACAGGGTGACGGTCTCGTGCGGGCCGTCGAGGGGGACGAGGCGCTCGCGGCCGTCGGGGGTCCGGACGGTGAGGGACGGTCCGGCGTCGGTGGCGGGGTCGATCGGGCCGGTGCCGACGACGTAGAGGGTGCCGTCGGGGGCGGCGGTGACGCCGTGCTGATGGGTGTTCGCGGTCATCGGCTCGACGTCGACCCGGCCGGTGGACGGGTCCACGACGGCGAGCCGCTCGCCCTCGAAGGGGAGCAGCAGCGCGCCGTCGGACGGGCGGACGGCGGCGTAGTGCGGCTTGAGCCAGGAGCCGAGCCCGCCCTCGGTGCCGTAGGGCGCGACCTCGATCCGGCGGGTGGCCCAGGTGGCCGTGTCGACGGTGGTGACGTCGAAGGAGTCGTGGTCGGTGACGTAGACCCGGCGGCCGTCCGCGGAGACGTCCACGTCGAAGGGCCGGCGGCCGACCGCGACCACCTGGACGACCGTCCGGGTCGCGGTGTCGACGACCTCCAGGGTGCCGTTGCCGCCCGGCACGTTGACGCCGACGTAGGCGCGGGAGCCGTCCGAGGAGAGGGCGATGCCCATGCCGCCGCCCCGGTACTCGCCGGTGGTGACCGGCCCGGTGCGGGTGGTGTGGGGGACCAGGGCGGTCCGCGTGCGGGCGCGGGTGTCGACGACGGCGACGCCCTCGGCGGTGGCGACCCAGGCGGTGCCGTCGGGCGCGACGGCGAGGCCGTACGGGGCGGTGCCGACCCGGACGGAGCCGAGGTCGGCGGCGCGGCCCGGGCGGGAGGGGTCGACGAAGGTGACGGTGTCGGCGCCGAAGTCGGTGACGAGCAGGGTGGGGGAGGGGGCGACGGAGCCGGCGGCCGGCGTGGGCGTGGCTGCTGTGGGTGCTGTGGATGACGCGGTGGGGGCGGACGGCGGCGTGGCCGTCGGCTCCGGGGTGCTGCAGGCGGAGAGCAGGACGGCGGTCAACGCGGTCAGCGCGGTCAGCGCGGTCGGGGCAGCGGTGCGGGTGCGTGCGGCGCGGGTGGTCACGGATCCTCCTCGGGCTGGGCCGCCCCCAGCCTCCGTCCTCGGGCCCCCGCGGGGAATCGGCTGCCCGGCCCGTCCGGGGGCGACGGCCGGTGGACCGCGGTGTCGTCCGATCGGTCGATCCCCCGCGCGGGAATCGGCGGGACACTGGGGGTTTCCCGTGCTCAACGCCCCCGTACCGAGAGGCAGACCACATGGCCGCCCCCGCCGTCACCGTGTTCCGCGACGTCCGCCCGTACGGCGCCGGACGGGCCGTCGACCTGGTCGCCGTCGACGGCCTGCTGGTCGACCGGCTGCCGGAGGGCGCCGAGCCGGAGGTGGTCGACGGCGCGGGCCGGATCGCGCTGCCCACCCTGGTGGACGCCCACATCCACCCGGACAAGAGCGCCTGGGGCGAGCCCTGGTACAGCCGCCGCCCGGCCGGTTCGCTGCCCGAGTACGTGGACGGCGACGTCGACCTGTACCGCCGTCAGTCCACCCCGCTCGCCGAGCGCGCCCACCGGCTGCTCGCCCACGCCGTGGCCTGCGGCACCCGTGCCGTCCGGGCGCACGTGGACGTCGCGCCGGCCTTCGGCCTGGCCGGGGTGACCGGTCTGGCCGAGGTGCGGGAGCGGTTGGCCGGTGCGCTGGACCTCCAGCTGGTCGCCTTCCCGCAGCACGGCGTCCGCCGCACCCCCGGGGCGGGGACGCTGCTGGCCGAGGCCGCGGCGGGCGGGCTGATCGACGCGGTCGGCGGCATCGACCCGGCCGGCTTCGACGGCGGTCCGGACGGCGAGGGCCCGGCCCAGCTCGACCTGGTCTTCGGCCTGGCCGAGCGGTACGGGCTGCGGCTGGACGTCCATCTGCACGACCGGGGCGACCGGGGGCTTGCCCCGCTGCGCGACATCGCCGCGCGGACCAGGGCCGCCGGTCTGGCCGGCCGGGTCGTGGTCAGCCACGCCTTCTGCGTGCCGGAGCTGGGCGGCGAGCAGCTCGACGAGCTCGCCGAGCTGCTCGCCGAGTCCGGCGTCGGCCTCACCACCGTCGCGCCCTCGGCGCACCAGGTGCTGCCGTTCCGTGAACTCCGGGCGCACGGCGTGCGGGTGGGCCTCGGTTCGGACGGGGTGCGGGACTCCTGGAGCCCGTACGGCAACGCGGACATGCTGCACCGGGCCCACCTGCTCGGCTGGACGACCGACGCCCGCACGGACGAGGAGCTGGCCGGGTGCTTCGCGCTGGCCGCCGACGGCGGTGCCGAGCTGCTCGACCTGCCGAGGGCGACCCTGGAGCCGGGGTCGCCGGCGGACTTCATGCTGGTGTCCGGCGAGTGCCTCCCGCAGGTCGTCGTGGACCTTCCGCCGCGCGAGCTGGTGGTCCGGGCCGGGCGGGTGGTCGCCCGGGACGGCCGCTACCTGGGCTGAGGGAGGGCCGCCGTCCGGGCCGGGGCGGAGGGAGGCCGCCGCCCGGGCAGCGGCCTCCGCCTCGGCACCTCACCCGGCGCTGTGCGGGGGCTCCGCGGTGGTGAAGTGACCGCCGATCAGCCGGGCGTCGACATGGCCGGGGTCCAGCTCGCCGTGTTCGGCCAGCACCGCCTCGGCGAACCGCTCGGCGTCGTCCCGCGGGCGGTAGCCGAGGGCGCGTGCGGACGAGAGGTCCCACCAGGCCCGGGTGTTGGCGCTGATGCCGTTGACCACGGTGTGGCCGGTGCCCGGGGCGGTGAGCGCCGCGTGCACCAGGCGCGCGCAGTCGTCGGGGCTGAGCCAGGTGGCGAGCATCCGCACGGACCGGGGGCGGGCGAAGCACGAGCCGATCCGCAGCGAGACCGTCCGGACGCCGTACTTGTCGGCGTACAGGGCGGCCAGGTTCTCCCCGAAGGCCTTGGACAGGCCGTAGTAGGTGTCGGGGCGGGGCGGGACGTCGGAACCGATCGGGACGGCGCCGGTCAGCGGATGGAAGCCGACGGCGTGGTTGCTGCTCGCCAGCACCACCCGGCGCACCCCCTCCCGGCGCACGGCCTCGTACAGGTGGTAGGTGCCGCGGATGTTGGCGTCGAGGATCGCCTCGAAGCCGTCCTCGACGGAGATCCCGCCGAGGTGCACCACGGCGTCGGCACCGCGCACGGCGGCCCGGACGGCCTCCGCATCGCCCAGGTCGAAGCGGAGCGCGTCGGGGTCGCCGGGAACCGGCAGCCGGTCGGCGCAGACCAGCCGGTGGCCCAGGGCGGGCAGGCGCTCGCGCAGGAAGGTGCCGACGCCGCCCGCGGCGCCGGTGAGCAGAACGGTCCCGGTCATGGTGCTCCGATCTCGGCGACGGGTGCGGTGCTGGGTGCGGCGACGGGTGCGGCGACGGGTGCGGCAGGCGCGGAGGGTCCGGCCGCGGGCGCGGCGGGTCCGGCGGCGCGGAACTCGGCCGCCAGGACGGCCGCCAGCGGCAGCCGGTCGGCGGGCAGCAGGCCCAGGTGGTAGAGGCTGAGCCGGCTCGCCCCGGCCGCCCGCAGCCGGCGGACATGGCCGGGCAGCAGGCCCGGATCGGTCGGCGCCAGCAGCGTGACGTACGCGTCCACCACCGGATGGCGCAGCGCGGTACGGCGTACCAGTTCGGCACTCTCCGGACCGGTCGGCCAGCAGGGCACCAGCACGGCGTCCACCTCCCCGGCCGCCGCGGCGGTGAGTCCGGGCGACGGGCCGGTGGCCCACGGGTCGGGGTGGGCGTGCAGGGTGACCGGCACCCCGGGCACGGCGTCGCGTACGGCGGCGACGGCCCGGCCGCGCAGCGCGTCGGTGGCCGCGTGCCGTACGGCGAGCACCACCTCGTCGACCTCGGCGGGCGGAGCGGCGCCGGTCCCCGCCGACCGGCGGAGCTGCCCGACGACGAGGTCCGGGTCCGTCCCGGCCGACCGCCACCCCGCACGGCAGCCCTCGCAGCAGCACACCGACAGGGCCCGCAGGGCCGTCGGTCCGTAGGCGCCGTCGGTCTTCTCGTGGCACCCCGCGTGCACCGCGCCGAGCTGGCCGGCGGACTCCAGCGACACACCGCGCACGGCACCGGCGGGCAGGTCGTGCAGGGCCTCGGCGGCCAGGGTCGCGCAGTGGTCGCGGACCTCGGCACGGGAGGGGCAGAGCGCGTACGGGTAGGGCTCGCCGAAGCAGTTCACCACGGCGAGGTCGGGATGGAGCCGGCCGAGCCGGCTGTTGTGGGCGAGCACGATCCAGGCGGTGACGGGCAGTCCGGCCCCGGCGAGCGCGGTCACGGCCGCGCGGCCCGGATCCTCCCCGGGCAGCCAGTCGGCGCCCCGGGGCACCAGCCGGTGGCCCGCCCAGGCCGGGGAACGCACCGGCCGGTGGAGCGCGCCGTGGTGGGCGTCGACGAACCGCCGCCGGGGGTGGTGCGGGGTGGCGGCACGGGTCGAGTGGTAGCTGAGCGCCAGGGTGACGGCGTCGGCGCCGGTGGCCCGGGCCCGGTCGGCGAAGCCGGGGTCGCCGAGGACGTCCCAGGGGTAGGCGTGGACGGAGACGTGCGGGTTCACCATCGGGGACGCCTCTTCCGGTAGCCGGGTTCGAACCGGGCCCGGTACGCGGTGTCGTCGCGCTCCCGGACGCCGCACCGCAGGTAGTTCTCGTGCAGCCGGGCGAGCGCGTCCGGATCCAGCCGGACCCCGAGGCCGGGCCGGTCGGGCACCCGCACCGCCCCGCCGGCGATCCGCAGCGGCTCGGCGACCACGTCCACCCCGCCCTGCCAGGGGGTGTGGGTGTCGGCGGCGTAGGTGAGCTCCGGCAGGGCGGCGCCGAGCTGGGTCATCGCGGCGAGACTGATCCCGAGATGGCTGTTGGAGTGCATCGAGACCCCGACACCCCAGGTGCGGCAGACGGCGGCGAGTTCGGCCGAGCGGCGCAGCCCGCCCCAGTAGTGGTGGTCGGCCAGGACGACCCCGACGGCCCGGGCGCCGAACCCGGGCGGGAGGTCCTCCGGGGCGACCACGCACATGTTGGTGGCGAGCGGCATGGGGACCCGGCGCGCCACCTCGGCCATGCCGGCGATGCCGGGTGTCGGATCCTCCAGGTACTCCAGCAGGCCCTCGGTCCGCTCGCCCACCCGGACGGAGGTCTCCACCGTCCAGGCGGAGTTGGGGTCCAGCCGCAGCGGGTGGTCGGGGAAGGCGGCGCGCAGTTCGCGGATCGCCTCGACCTCCTCCTCCGGCGGCAGCACCCCGCCCTTGAGCTTGAGCGAGCGGAACCCGTACTGCTCGACCAGCTGACCGGCCTGCTCGACGATCCCGCCCGCGTCCAGCGCCTCCGGGAACGGGTCGCCGTCCCGGTCCGGGAGCGGCCCGGGCTGCGCCGGGTGCGCGGCCCAGCGGTAGAAGAGGTAACCCGCGTAGGGGACTTCGTCCCGGACCCGGCCGCCGAGCAGATCGGCGACGGGCCGGCCGGTCAGCTGCCCCTGGAGGTCCAGGCAGGCGGTCTCGAACGGGCCGAGCACCTTCAGGGTGGTCCGTGTCGGGCTGGAACCGCCGGTCAGACCGTGCCGGTCGGGCGCGTCGGCGGCGCCGAGCACCCCGGCGATCCGGCGGAGCAGGCCGTTGGTGTCGAACGGGTCGAGACCGGTGACGGCGGGCGCGGCACGGCGCAGCAGGGCCAGGTGCGGTGCGTCGCCGTAGGTCTCGCCCAGGCCCACGAGGCCGTCCTCTCCGCGGAGTTCGACGATCGCGCGCAGCGCCCACGGCTGGTGGACGCCGGCCGAGTTGAGCAGCGGGGGATCCGGGAACGCGACGGGGGTGACGACCACCTCGCGGATCCTCATCGGGCGGCCCCGTCCACGGCGGGGGCCCCGCTGAGGGCGGCGGCCCCGTCCACGGCGGCGGCCCCGTCCACGGCAGCCGCCTCGTTCAGGGTGGCGAGCGCGGCCCGGCCGCGGGCGAGGATCCCGGCCAGCTGCTCCACGTGTTCGGGGGCGGCGTCGACCAAGGGGGGCCGGACCGGCCCCAGGTCGAGGCCGCCGAGCCGGGCACCGGCCTTCACCAGGGCCACGGCGTAGCCCGGGACCAGGTCGCGCAGCGCGACGAAGGGCAGGTAGAACTCCGCGAGCAGGGTGCGGACGGCGTGCTCGTCGCCGCGCTCGACGGCACGGTGGAAGGCGAGGGCGAGGTCGGGTGCGAAGCACAGGACGGCGGAGGAGTAGCTGTCGACGCCGATCGCCCGGTAGGCCTGGACGGTGAGTTCGGCGGTGGGCAGCCCGTTGAGGAAGCCGAAGGCGGCGGCCCTCGGGTGGCCGCTGGTGCGGACGGCGGTGACCAGGCGGAGCATCGCGTCGACGTCGCCGAGGCCGTCCTTGACGCCGGTGACGGTGGGGATGTCGAGCAGGGCGACGGCGGCGGCCGGGTCGAGCACGGCGTTGGCCCGCTGGTAGACGACCAGGGGCAGGGCGGTGGCCTCGGCGACGTAGCGGACGTGCCGGACGAGGCCGCCGGGGGTCCCGGCGACCAGGTACGGAGGGAGCAGCAGTAGACCGTCGGCCCCGGAGGCGGCCGCGGCGAGAGCGAACTCGCGGGCCAGCCGGGGGCCGCCGCCGCAGCCCGCCACGACGGGGACGCGGCCGTCGACGACCCGGACGGCCGTGGCGACCACGTCCCGGTACTCCTCGGGGCCGAGGGCGGTGAACTCGCCCGTGCCGCAGGCGACGAACAGGGCGGCCGGGGCGGCGGCGAGCTGCCGTTCCAGGTGTTCGGCGTAGGCGGCGAGGTCGATCTTGTCGTCCGGGGTGAACGGGGTGAGCGGGAAGGAGAGCAGGCCGTGCAGGCGCATGGGGATTCCTGTCTGACGGTCCGATGACCGGATCAAGTGGAGAGGCGGAGGGGTGAGGGAGGAGTGGGACGGTGAGGGGCGTCGGGGCGCGCGCTCAGCCCTTGACCGCGCCGGAGGTGAGGCCGCGCATGAACTGCCGCTGCATGGCGAGGAAGGCGAGCACGCTGGGCAGCAGGGCGAGCAGGGCGGAGGCCAGCAGTACCCCGATGCCGACCTCCTCGTCGGAGCGCAGGGTGCGCAGCGCCAGCGGCAGGGTGAACTGCCGGGCGTCGGTGGCGACCAGCATCGGCAGCAGGTACTGGTCCCAGATCATGGTGAAGCCGAAGATGCCGATCACCCCCAGCGCGGGGCGGCACAGCGGCAGGACGACGGACCAGAAGATCCGCAGGTCGCCGGCGCCGTCGAGGCGGGCGGCCTCCTCCAGCTCGACCGGGATCTCCTTCATGAACTCCGCCGTGACCAGGATGGAGAACGCCCACGCCCCGACCGGGAGGATCATCCCGGCGAGGGTGCCGATGAGGTCGAGGTCCGAGAGCACCATCGAGAGCGGGAGGGCGAGGATCTCCTCCGGCAGCATCATCGTCCCGAGGATCAGCAGCAGGACCAGCCGCGCGCCCGGGAAGCGACGGCGGGCGATCGCGTAGGCGGCGCTGACGCTGACCGCGATCTGGAGCAGCAGCCCGCCACCGACCACGACCAGCGAGTTGGCGAGGTAGCGCAGTACGTCGCGGTCGAACGCGGCCCGGAAGTTCTCCAGCGTCGGGTGGGTGGGCAGCAGGGTGAGCGCGGTCGGGTCGGTGACCTCGGAGAAGGAGCTGGCCAGCAGGGCGAGCAGCGGCCCGGCGAAGACCAGCACGAGCAGCGCGTACAGCGCGGTGCGGGCGAGGACGGCGAGCGCTCCGCGACGGGCGGTGAGGCCGAGGGCGGTGTCGGTGGTGGAGACGGCGGACGTGGTGGTGGTCGGTTTCTTCATCGGCCCGCCCTCCCGGCGCTGTGCCGCTCGCCGCGCGGATCGCCGCGTCGTGCCCGCAGGGCCAGGGTGAGTACGACGGTGGCACCGAGCAGCACCATGGAGCCGGCCGCGGCCACCCCCAACTCGTTGCGTTCCAGGCCGAGTTTGTACACGAGTGTCATCAGGACCTCGGTGGATCCGTTCGGGCCGCCGTTGGTGAGCAGGAAGATCTCGGTGAAGACCCGCAGCCCCCGGATGGCGGCCAGGGTGAGCAGGACGGCGAAGGCCGGCCGAAGGGCGGGCAGGGTGACGTGCCACAGGCGGCGCAGGGTGCCGGCCCCGTCGACGGCGGAGGCTTCGTACAAGGTGCGGTCGACGCCGGCCAGGGCCGCCAGGAAGATCATCATGTCGTAGGGCGCGCCCCGCCACACCCCGACGCCCATCACCGACCAGAGCGCGGAGTCGGGGCCGTTGAGGAACTGGGAGGGGCCGAGGCCGAGCCAGCCGAGCAGGGTGTTCACGGCGCCGCCCGCCGCCGGGTGGTACAGGATCCGCCAGACCTCGGCGACCACCGCCATCGCGGTGACCACCGGCAGGAAGACCGCCGTCCGGACGATCCACAGGTGGCGGGCGGTGCCCTCCAGCACCAGGGCCAGCCCCAGCCCCAGGGCCAGCGAGCCGCCGGTCTGGCCGGCGGCCAGCAGGACGGTGTGCCAGATCGCCTGGAGGAAGGCGTCGTCGGTGACGACCTGGTGGTAGTTGGCGCCGCCCACCCACCGGTCGCCCAGGTACGGGCGGACCTCGTGGAAGCTCATCTCCAGGGCCCGGGCCATCGGCAGGAACTTGAACAGGCCGAACAGCAGCAGCGCGGGGGCGAGGAACAGCCAGGGGGTGAGGCCGCCGGTCAGCCGGTGCCGCCACGGCCGCGGGCGGGCCCGTCCGGCGGGCGCCGGGGACCGGCCCGCCGGCCCGCGCCCGGCCGCTGGTGCGGCGGCCGGTGCGGCGCCGTCGCCGGGCACCGCCGTCGGTCCGGCCGGTCCGGCGGTGACGTCGGCGGCCGCCATCAGGAGCCGGCTCCCTGCTTCTCGAGCTCGGTGGCGAAGGTGCCGGCGAGCTTGCCCAGCGTGGCCTTCGGGTCGGCCGCGCAGTCGGCGGCGAGCGAGTTGAGGGCCTCGGCGGACGCCTGCCGGAACGGCGTCCACTCCGGCACGGCGGGCACGTAGCGGCCGGCCTCGCGGTACGCCTTGTCGAAGACCTGCCAGCGCCGGTCGGTGCGCACCGACGCCAGGTCGACGTCCTGGTTGACCGGCAGCCGGACCACGTTGCCGTCGGTGTCGCCGGCCATGCCGGTCTTCTGGCCCTCGGTGCCGATCAGGTACTCGGCGTACTTCCGCTGGCCGGCGGTGTTGTGCGAACCGGCCATCAGATAGATGTTCTCGCCCTCGGCGAGCACGGCGGACCGGCCGCCCGGGGCCGGGCCGGCCGGGAGTGCGACGATCTCGTACTTGTCCTGGCCGAGGCTCTTGTCGAAGCGGGCCAGGTTGTAGGGGCCGGTGAAGTAGATGCCGCCCTTGCCGGTCTCGAACAGCGGGTGTGCCTGGGTGGTCTCTGTGGTGACGGCGCCCGGGGCGACGTTCTTGTCCGTGCAGAACTGCTTCTGCAGCCACTGGGCCGCCGCGAGCGAGCCCGGGCTGTCGACGGCGGGCTTCAGGCTCCCGGGGGATCCGGTGAAGTAGTCGCCGCCGTCGGCCCAGAGGAAGCTGGAGAAGTACCAGTCCAGGTAGCCGCGCTTGGTGCTGCCGGGGACGACGTAGCCGTAGGTGTCGGCCTTGCCGTTGCCGTCCGGGTCGCGGGTGGTGAACGCCGTCGCGAGGGCGTCGAGCTGGTCCCAGGTGGTGGGGACGGGCAGGCCCAGCTTCTCGCGCCAGTCGCGGCGGACGAACAGCGCGAAGGTCTGGGCCGAGAACGGGACGCCGTAGTACTTGCCGTCGGCCCCCTTGGCGGCGTCCCAGGCGGCGGGGACCAGACGGTCGCCGCCGGCCAGCGCGGCGCGGTCGACGGTCCGCACCAGTCCCTGCTTCACCAGGGTGCCGAGCTGCGCGGTGTCGTTCACGATCAGGTCCGGCAACTTCTTCTGGGCGGCGGCCTGCTGGAGCTTGGTCTCGAAGTCGTCGAAGAGCGCCGTGACGCGGGTGGGCACGCCGGTGGCGGCGGTGAACGCCGCGGCGAGGCTCTGGTGGGTCTTCTCGGTGTTGGAGCCGGGGGGCTTGCGGACCCAGATCTCCAACGGGGACTTGTCGTCGGAGGCTCCGGTGGTTCCGGAGCTGCCGGAGCCTCCGGAACCGCAGCCGGCGACGGTGGCCAGGACGAGAGCGGAGGCCGTGAGGGCCGTCCGGAGGCGTGCGAGTCTGCTGAGCATCGGATTCCCGTCTACATATATGGACAGAATCTCTGGATATGGCAGCACTTCAAGGAGAAGTTAACGTCCGGTACCATGACCGTCAACACTGCTGAACCACCCAACCGGACGGTGGACATGACCCCAGCCCAGTCGGACGTCGCGACGGTGAAGTCGGCCGAGCGCACGGTACGGATCCTGGAGGCACTGGCGGCCTCCCCGACCCGGCTGACCCTCGCGGAGCTGCAGGAACGGCTCGGTTATCCGCGGAGCAGCCTGCACGCCCTGGTCCGCACCCTGCGCGAGGTCAAGTGGGTGGAGGCCGACGAGGGCGGCTCCGCGTTCGGCGTCGGACCGCACGCGCTGCTGGCGGGCACCGCCTACCTCGACCGCGACCCGGCCCTGCCGTACGCGCTCGACGCCCTGGAGGACCTGCGGGCCGAGATCGGCTACACGGTGCACTTCGCCCGGCGTGACGAGGCGTACGTGCTCTACCTGGCGAGCCGGGAGTCGCGCGACAGCATCCGGGTGATCTCCCGGGTGGGCCGTCGGCTGCCGGCGCACATCACGGCTCTCGGGCAGGCCCTGCTGGCCGAGTTGACCACCGAGGAGGTGGACGCCGTGCTGCCCCGCACCCTGGAGACCTTCACCGAGGAGACCATCACCGACCGGGTGGAGCTGCACGCCGAACTCGCCGAGGTCCGGGACCGGGGCTGGGCCCTGGAGTCGGAACAGGGCACCGTGGGCATCGCCTGCATCTCTGCCCCCGTCCCGTACCGGATCCCCGCCACCGATGCGATCAGCTGCTCGATGCCGGCCGAACTCGCCTCGTCCTTGGAGGTGGACCGGGTGGCGAGGGCGGTGGTGGCGCACACCACCGCCCTCGCCACCACCCTCCGGCGGCACGGGATCAGATGATCCGGCGGGAGGCCCGACGATCGCCGGCCCGCGGGCGGAGGGGGTGTCCCGGCCGCGGCCGGGACACCCGGATCAGGGTGTGACGGCCACGTTCGTCAGCCCGGAGACGGCCCCGGTCACGGTGTTGGAGGCGTACACCGTGTTCGGCCGGCCGGTGCAGGCCGAGGGCGAGGTGATCCTGATCGCGTAGGCCCCGACCCCGCCCAGGTCGGAGGTGTTGCCCCGCCAGACGTTGCCGCAGCCGTTGGGGAACGACGGCGAGGTGGACGGGTTGTGGGTCTCGTACCCGTTGGCGAAGGTCCCCGGCGCGGCGAAGGAGCCCCGGTTGTTCTCGATCAGATAGCCGGTGCCCTTGACGTCGACCCAGGAGTCCGCCGAGTTCTCGCCCGAGACGCCCCGTCCGTCGAAGGTGTTGCCGCGGACGGTCCCGTCAGAGGTGCCCTCCTTGATGTCGATCGCCTCGGCCGCGACGTACGGGCCGATCCGGTTGTTCTCCACCAGCACCCGGTCGGAGCGGTCCACCCCGCCGGTGTTGCCGTGGCAGGCCCAGTTCGAGGAGGCGGAGCCCAGGTAGACGCCCTCGCCGTAGCCGGGCTGGACCAGACCGGTGTACTCGATCACCGAGTTGCGGATCACCCCGTCCGCCGAGGAGCGGCGGAAGTGCACACCCTCCTCGTCGGTGTGGTGGACGTACACGCCGTCCAGCACCACGTGCGGGGAGTTGTCCAGGACGACCCCCTTCTTGGAGTCCTTCACGGTGAAGCCGGTGAGGTTCCAGTACGGCGCGGCGGAGAGCCAGAGGCCGTAACCGGAGTCCCAGCCGGTGGTGGGCTCCGGGCAGGCCGGTGCGTCCCCGACGGGACCGTCGTTGACCAGGACGGCGGTGCGGGGGCCGGTCAGGGTGATGGGCGCGGACGCCGTCCCGGCCCGCCGGGCCAGGAAGGCGCCGTGGTACTCACCCGGTGCCAGGCGGATCGTCTGCCCCGGCGAGGCCGCCGCGAGGGCGGCGGTCAGCTGGGCGGCGGTCGCGACGTTCACGACCGGGCCGGACGGACCGGTGGGCGTGGCCGTGGGGGTGGCGGTCGGTGTGGCGGTGGGAGTGGGTGTCGGAGTGGATGTCGGGGTCGCGGTGGGCGTCGGCGTCGGTGTCACGGGCCCCGAACCGCCGTTGCAGGGGGCTCCGTTGACCGTGCAGCCGGACGGCAGGCCGGGCCCGCCGGCGTTGAAGCCGAAGCTCTCCTCCTGACCGGGGGCGATGTCCCCGTTGTAGGAGACGTTGGTGAAGGTGTGACGCTGCCCGGCCTGGGTCCGGGTGGAGGACCAGCTGCTGGTGACCGTCGTCCCGGCCGGCAGGTCGAACGCGACGGACCAACCGTGCGTGGTGGTCGCGCAGTTGTTCTTGACGTAGACGTTCATGCCGTACCCGCCGGCCCAGACGGAGGTCTGCGCCGTCCGTGCCGTGAGGCAGCCGCCCGGCGTGCCGGTCGGCGACGCGGTGGGGGAGGCCGTCGGCGACGGGTCGGTACCGCCGGTGGACTTGAGGAACAGCGAGGCCGCCGCGTCCGTCCGGGTGGCGTCCACCCCGTGGCCGCCGGTGTAGTCCAGCTGCTCCCGTCCGGCCCAGTCGGGGATCGCCGTGCCGCCCTGGTCGAGGGCCTTGAAGGCGCTGCCGCTCCAGCCGAACTGGTAGATCCGGTGCCGGTCGGGGTAGTAGGCCGTGTACCCGGCGCCCGCCGTCGTCTGCTTGGACATGGCGTTGTTGAAGAAGACGTTCCGCGGGCCGGTCGAGCCGGACCACTTGACGGCCTTCTTGCCGGCACCCCACCAGATCGGGAACCAGGTGGACGCGTCGGGCCCGCCGCCGCCCTCCTCGCCGCAGTTGGAGGCGCAGTTGCCGGAGCGGTGCTCGTACGGCACCGTCACGGTGTTGAGTTCGATCAGGTTGTTGCGCTCCCAGCCGCCGTGCAGATTGACGTCGGAGTCGAAGTCGTTGCCGATCGCGACGTTGCCGGAGGAGGACCACTGGAAGGTGAAGTGGCGCAGGTTGCGCGAGGTGTTGCCCGCGTAGAGCGAGTCCCAGACCCGGGAGCCGCGGAAGTAGCCGTTGCCGCCCTTGCCCTTGTTCCAGGAACCGTCCAGCTGGTTGCCGACGATCTGCAGGTGGTACGCCTCCTCCGTGACGATCGGGTGGGAGCCCGTCATCTCGGTGCGGATGCCCTTCACCCAGGAGTCCGCCGCCCACTTGAAGACGATGCCGTGGATCTCGTCGGCCGGTGACATGTTGCCGTAGTCGTGCACGGCCGCCGCCCGGTCGAGACCGGGCATGTCCTGGGTCAGCGAGAAGCCCTCGAAGCCCACGCCGACCACCGGGTCGACCAGCGGCGCGGCCTTGGAGTCGTACACGGCGCCGTCGATCGGGGCGGATCCGTCCGACACCGAGGTCACCGGGACGTCGTACTCCAGCGGCTTGTCCAGGGTGATGGTCCGACCGGCTGTGTCCACCGCCTTGACGGTGAAGATCTGCTGGCGCATGTGCATGTTGAGCAGCGGGCCGTCGGCCGGCCGGATGTCCTGCTGGGCGTAGAACTTCAGCGAGTTGGCGGCCCGGACGTTGACCAGGCCGCCGACCTTGAGGTCGGTCAGCGCGCCGGACGGGGCGAGCGGGACGACGGTGTCGCCGGTCCGGGCGGCGAAGCCCGGGTCTCCCGCCTTCTCGCGCAGCTTGACCCCGGCCTTCCAGTGCACGTTCACCGTGCCCTCGAAGATGTCCTTGCGGTTCGCCGGTGCCGCCGCGTAGTCCGCGGCGTAGGCGGGGTTCACCGCGCGGGACTGGACCCGGAAGACGCCGCGGCCGGGCCAGATCCAGCCGCCCTTGCCGGCGCCGGAGGTCATCGCGTCCTCGTCCCAGTCGGAGCCGTCCGGGGTGAGGGTGTCGTAGCGGGTGTCGGCGTTCGGGCGGAACACGATCCGGGTGCCGCCGGCGCCGCTGCCCGCGCCGCGCAGGATCAGGTAGTCGGCGTCGACGCCGATCTGCCGGGACAGGTCGAGGGTGCCGGCCGGGAGGGTGATCAGCGAGAGCTTGCCGTAGCCCGCGCCCGGGGAGCAGCTGCCGCGGACGTAGTCGATCGCGGACTGCAGCCCGGCCGAGTCGTCCGCGCCGTCGTCGGGCTTGACGTTGTACTTCGAGGCGAGCTGGGCGGGGGTGATCCGGCAGGCGGTGTCGGTGGTGGTCTCGGAGGCGCCGGGCAGGTCGGCGCCGCCGCGGTAACCGGCTTTCGACCAGTCGTAGAGCCCGGTGACGGGGGCCCGCCGATTGGCCCTGGACAGGTCGAGCGCGGTGAGCGCCGCGTCGGCCGGGGCCTGCGGCCCGGCCTGGGCCCCGCCGGGAGCGCCGGTCGGCGGGGCCGCGCCGGCGGCGACGGCGATGACGCCGGACGCCAGCAGCAGAGCCGTCGCACTGGTCAGTGCGACGAACGATCGCGTGGACAAGGGACCTCCAGAAAAAGGTGGGGGTGAGGTGCCGGTCATCATGGTGATGACACCCGTCCACCAGGTCAATGGCTATCCAAAATCGTGATTTGAGTCCACATATGTGGATGACGTCCCGGTGATCCGCGAGTGGCCCTTGACCGTCCGCTCGGACCCTCCGTACCGTCGGGGCGCAGCCGTCCAGGAACTTGACGGTCATTCACATCCGTGGACACCATCGGAGGACCGACCATGTCGAGCGCCGATCCCGGCCGTACCGCATCCACCCCTGCCACCCCGTTCGCCGCATCCGGCCCATTCGCCGCGCCCACCCCGGCCACCGCATCCACCCCGGCCGAGGTGG
Organism: Kitasatospora sp. NPDC089913; assembly: GCF_044748625.1. Lineage (NCBI taxonomy): Bacteria > Bacillati > Actinomycetota > Actinomycetes > Kitasatosporales > Streptomycetaceae > Kitasatospora > Kitasatospora sp. NPDC089913. The sequence continues at coordinate 291,209 of NZ_JBIVGI010000003.1, forward strand.
ACCGTGCGGTCCGCGCCGCCGACGCCGCCCGTCCGGCGCTCGCCGACCGCCCCCGCCGGGCCGCGCTGTTGCGCACCGCGGCCGCGCTGCTCGCGGCGGCCCAGGACGAGATCATCGCCACCGCCGACGCCGAGACCGGCCTCGGCGCTCCCCGGCTCGGCGGCGAACTCACCCGCACGCACGACCAGTTGCTCGCCTTCGCCGAGCACGCGGAGAGCGGCGCCCTGCTGGACGCCACCATCGACCACGCCGACCCCGCCGCCCGGCCCGCCCCCCGGCCCGACCTGCGCCGGATCAGGGTGCCGCTGGGCGTGGTGGCGGTGTTCACGGCGGGCAACTTCCCACTGGCCTTCGGCGTTCCGGGCGGTGACACCGCCAGCGCGCTGGCGGCCGGCTGCCCCGTGGTGCTCAAGGCGCACCCCGGTCACCCGGCGACCGGCGACCTCTGCGCCCGGCTGCTGCGCCTCGCCGCCGCGAGGACGGGCCTGCCCGAGGGCGTGGTCGGAGTCGTCCACGGCCTCGACGCGGGCCGGACCCTGGTCGAGCACCCGCTGACCGCCGCCGTCGGCTTCACCGGCTCGCTGCGCGGTGGTCGGGCCCTGCACGACCTCGCGGCCGCGCGCCCCCGGCCGATCCCCTTCCACGGCGAACTCGGCAGTCTCAACCCGGTCCTCGTCACCGAGGCGGCCGCGGCCGCCCGCGGCCCCGAACTGGGCGCGGGTCTCGCCGCCTCCTTCACCCTGGGCCTCGGACAGCTCTGCACCAAGCCCGGTCTGGTCCTGGTCCCCGAGGGTCCGGCGGGCGACACCGTGGTGGCCGCCGCCGCGGTCGCGGCCGACGGCGTGCCGGCGGGTCGTCTGCTGGACGGGCGGATCGACTCCTCCTTCCGGTCCGCGGTCCGTGCGATGTCCGAACTCCCCGAGGTGGAAACGGTGTCGGCGGACGTGGTGGACCTGGCCGCACCCGACGCCGTCCGCCCCCGGCTGCTCGCCGTACCGGCGGCCCGCCTCGCCACCGGGGACAGCCACCGGGCCCTGCTGGAGGAGTGCTTCGGGCCGCTCGTGGTGCTGGCCCGTTACCGGACCCCCGCCGAGGCCGCCGCCGTGCTCGCCCGGATCCCCGGCAGCCTCACCGCCACCGTCCACCTCGCGGAGGACGAACGCGGCACCGGGGCGGCCGAGTTGATCGAACGGCTGACCGCGCTCGCGGGCCGGGTGGTGGTGGACGGCTGGCCGACCGGCGTCGCCGTCACCGCGGCCATGCACCACGGCGGCCCCTACCCGGCCGCGACCACCGCCGCCACCTCGGTCGGCACGGCCGCCGCCGAACGCTGGCTGCGGCCGGTCGTCTACCAGAACACCCCGCAGGCCCTGCTCCCCCCGGAGCTCCGGGACGACAACCCGCTGGGGGTGCCCCGTCGGGTGAACGGTCGTGCGCAGCTCTGACCCGGCATCGGAGGCGCCGGCCCTCCCGGGGCGAGGCCCGTCGTGGGGGCGGCCCTTCGTGGGTGTGGCCCGCAGGCCCTGGTGCCGGGCCGTCGCCGGGGACGGGTCGGTGCCGGGCGAGCGGGCGCCGCAGGGTCGGCCGGACCAGGTGGACGGGATCGACCGTCAGTGGCCCCGCGACGGCCCCGACCGCCCCGGGGACGGGGCGCGGAGTCCGGCAGGTGGAGCGGCGAGGAGGCGCGGAGACCGGGACCCCGGCGGTCCCGGGGCATCGCCCCGGGCGGCCGACGGGGCCGGCGGCGTCGGGCAGGGCGCCGCCGGCCCACGGCCCAGGGGCACCTCAGCCCTGGTACTGGACGACGATCTTCGTGAACTCGTACGGCGACTGCGCGACGCCGCTGCACGCGTCGGCGTCGGTGCCCGACCCGCAGGAGCGGTCGCGGTTGACCGACCAGAACGAGAACCGTGCGAGGTGGTGCTGCTGGGCGTAGCCGAGGATGGTGCGGAAGTCCGCGGTGGACACCGTCTCGCCGGCCTCGTCGGTCTTCCCGTTCATCGAGGACACCCCGATGTGCCGGTAGGCGGCGTCGTCGCTGTAGCCGTAGGCGCTCTTGACCGCGGCCTTCAGGCCTTCCAGGGCGCCGACGGACGCCTGCCCCATGGTGCCGGTGTGGCCGCCGAAGTCGAACGGCATGACCACCCAGCCGTCGTTGGCGAGGCCGGCGGCGGCGCCGCGCTTGATGAGGTCCTTGCCGGTGGCGTCCGGGCCGGTCGGCGTGGTGCCGAGGGTGATGTAGGTGACGATCCCGGGGTTCTTGGACTTGACGATCTTCAGTGCGTCGACCACCCGCTGACGGACCGTCGCGTTCCCGAACTCGGTGTTCTCGATGTCCACGTCGAAGGCCTTGAGCTTGTAGGCGTCGATCACCTTCTGGTAGGCCCCGGCCAGCGCGCTCGCGCTGGAGCACTTCTCGCCCAGCTTGTTCCCGCTCCACCCGCCGACCGACACGACCACGTCGCCGCCGGCCGCCCGGATCGACTTGATCGCGGCCTCGTCGGACCCTCCGGTGAGCGGTCGGCTGCCGTCCCACTTGGGGTTGCACCCGCCGTCGGAGAGGATGAAGGCCAGCGTGAACCACTTGACGCCGGTCGCCTTCATCACGTCGGTCGGCTTCTGCGGGCTGCCCCAGCCGAGGTACTCGTAGGGTGCGGCGGCCATGCCCGGCACGGCCGCGACGCCGGGGGCGGCCGCGGCGGAGGCCACCGGGGCCAGCAGGAGGGCGGCCGGACCGAGGGCGGCGACCAGCAGCGGGGCGGTGAGGCGGACTCCGATGGTCTTGCGCATGCCAACTCGCTTTCGTCGATCCACCGCACGGGTTGACGGCAAATCAGGGGTGGGAGGGGCGGGAGGGCGGCCCGGGGCGGCCGGTGACGCGCCGCCGCGGGTGTCTCACAGAATCGGGGCACGGGGCGCCGGGGTCAATGGCTTTGGTTAGGAAAGTTTCCGAATGATTGGTCGGTGGACCGACCGGTGCCGGGATTCGTCCCGGGGCCGCCGTACGGGGGTGGGGGGCTCGGCCGGCCGCGCCACCGGACCGCCGGGCACCGGAAACCACCCGGTCCGCCCGGGCATCGGCCGTCCCCGGGGCGAGCCGGCCGGTCCGTGCGACGATCCGGTTCGCCGCGCCCGGGACGATCACCGCGCGCCCCGCCTCCACGCCACGCAGCACCGCGCGCGCCACCGCGCCGGGATCGGCCGGGCGGAGCGCCGGCCGATCCCGGCGCGGTGGCGGAGTTCCGCAACGGGGCCACCCCGGCGGTCGCCCCGACCGCCGGGGTGGCCCCGGCCAGGGTCCAGGAGCCGGGCCCTGGTCAGCCGAGCGGGCGGGGGTCGGGCCGGATCGCGTCCACGTGGGCCTCGCAGGCGTCCTCGGTGCCGGTGAAGCCGGTGGGGTGCCAGCCGGCGGGGGCGGGGCGGTCGGCGGGGTAGAGGGCGTACTGCTGCTGCTCGTTGACCAGGACGGTCCACTGCACGGCGGGCTCCGGGGGTCGGTGGACGGGAGGTGGGGACGGGAGGGCCGGGCGGGTTCCGGTCAGCGGAAGCCGCCGTCGATCCGCAGCACCTCGCCGGTGAGGTAGCCGGCCCGGTCGGAGAGCAGGAAGGCGACCAGGTCGGCCACCTCCTCCGGACGGCCGAGGCGGCGCAGCGCGACCTGGTCGAGCGCCTGGTCGACGGCCTCCTCCGGCAGTTGCGCGACCAGGTCGGTGTCGATGTAGCCGGGGGCGACCACATTGGCGCGGATGCCGAAGCGGCCGACCTCCTGGGCGAGCGAGCGGGTGAAGCCGATGATGCCGGCCTTGGTCGCCGCGTAGTTGGTCTGGCCGGGGCTGCCGGCGATGCCGGCGACCGAGGACAGGTTGACGATCGCGCCGTGGCGGCGCAGCGCCATGCCGTCGATCACCGCGCGGCAGGCGTGGTAGACGCCGCTGAGGTTGACCTGGAGCACGTCCTGCCAGTCCTGGTCCTCCATCAGCAGCAGCGGGGTGTCGCGCAGGATCGCCGCCGAGGTGACCAGCGCGGTGATCGGTCCGAGCGCGTCCTCGGCGCCGTCCACCAGCTCGCGGACGGCGTCCGGGTCGGCGACGTCGGTGCGGCGGACGTAGGCGGCGCGGCCGAGGTCCAGCAGCTCCTTCTCGAGCGAGCGGGCGGCGTCGGTGTCGGCGCTGTAGCAGAGCGCGATGTCGTACCCGTCCTCGGCCAGCCGCAGGGCGGTGGCGCGGCCGATGCCGCGGGTGCCGCCGGTGATCAGCGCGACGGGGTCGGCGGTCCGGTTCATCGAGAGGCCTTTCGGGTCGGGCGGGCAGGGGAGAAGGCGGGCGGGGGAGAGGACGGGCGGTCAGGCCGTCGGGCGGTCGCGGACACGGCGCCGCAGCTCGGCCAGCGGCAGGTCCGGCCGGTGCGTCAACAGCTCCAGCACGAAGGGCCACTGGCGCATCATGGCCGCCGTCGACCGCGGGTCGATCCGCTCCGGCGAGTACAGCCACAGGCCGCGCAGCCCGGCCTCGGACTCGTGCATCATCAGGTAGAGGTCGGCGTTGTGCGGGCGCATCTCGGTGACCAGCTCCGGGATCACCTCGGCGTCGCCGACGTCGAGGCTCAGCGGCGACGCCGTCAGACCGTGCAGGTCCAGCGGGTCGCCGGCCACGTTCAGCAGGTTGAACAGCAGCCGCAGCGGGTTGTGGTCCTCCCCGGAGTCCTTGCGGAGCTGCCGCAGCGGGACCTCCTGGTGCAGATGGGCGTCCAGCACACCGGACCGGACGGCCGCCAGGAGCTCTCGGACGGTGGCGTCGGCGGCCGGGCGGGGACGCACCACGACCGGGTTGATGAAGAAGCCGATCATCTGCTCGGTCTGCGGGTGCTCCCGGCCGGCCAGCGGGAAGCCGACCGCGAGGTCGCCGACCGCCGTCCCGTCCGACACTCCGTCCGACACCCCGTCGGCCGTTCCGCCCGGTGCCCCGTCCGCCGCCTCCCCGCCCTGCGCGTAGCTCTGCAGCAGCAGGTGGAAGCCGGTGAGCAGCAGCATGAACAGGGTCACGCCCTCGCGCTGCGCCGCCTCCTTGAGGGCCGCGGTGAGTCCGGGCTCCAGGACGAAGCCGCTGGTGTACCCGCTGACGGCGTCGGTCCGCTGGTGCTCCGGCGCCTCGAACCGGGGGAGCGCCGGCAGGTCCGCCAACAGCCCCTCCCAGTGGGCGAGGTGCTCGTCCAGCTCGCCGTCCGCGAGCCGCCGCCGCTGCCAGGCCGCCCAGTCCGGGTACTGGACGGACGGCGTGGGCAGGTCCGGTTCGCGGCCCAGCACCTGGGCCGCGTACAGCTCGCCGAGCTCGCGGCCGAGCAGCGCGTAGGACCACAGGTCGACCACGATGTGGTGCAGCACCAGCACCAGCACCCACTCGCCGGGGGCGGTGGCGATCAGGGTGCCGCGCACCAAGGGGCCCTCGGCCAGCCGGAACGGGCGGTCCACCTCGGCCGCGACCAGCCGGCGCACCGCCTCCCGGCGGTCGGCGGCGGGCTCCCCGCGCAGGTCGACGGTGGCGAGCGGCCAGCCGCCGACGGGGTCGGTCAGCTGGCGCCAGTCGCCGGGCCCGTCCTCGACGATCCTGGTCCGCAGCGCCTCGTGGCGCGCCACGACGGTGTCGAGGCTCGCCCGCAGCGCCGCCGGGTCGAGGGTGCCGGTGAGGACGGTCGCGGTGATCACGTTGTGGTGCGAGGATCCCGGGTCGACGGGCTGGTGGACGATGTCCGACTGGGCGAAGGACAGCGGCACACCGTGGGTGCGGTCGGCGGGCGGCACCGGGCCGCCCGCCCGGGCCGCCCGCGCGGGCCGGTGGCGCCGGCGGGTGGTGGGCCCCGCGGGCGGCGGCCCGCCGGCACCGGGCAGGGCGGCGCAGCCGGTCACGGCCCTGAGGGCGGCGAACCAGAGTTCGGCCAGTTCGCGCACCTCGGGCTCGGTCAGCGGGCCCTGTGCCCAGGTCCAGCCGGCCGCCAGCCGGGGGCCGTCGGGGCTGTCGTAGGTGACGGCGTTGAGCTCCACGGGGTGGGTGAGCAGGCCGACCGGCGCGTTCGGCGCGTCCGGGGCGTCCGGGGCGTCCGGGGCGTCCGGCGCGTCCGGGGCGCCCAGGGCGAGTGCCGCGTCGGCGGTGACCGGCGCCCAGGGGGTGTCCGGACCGGCGTCGGCGAAGCGTCCGAGGTAGTTGAACGCGACCTGGGGGGATGGCAGTTCGGCCAGTGCCGGGGCGGTCGCGGGGTTGAGCCGGCGCAGCAGCCCGTGGCCGAGGCCGTCGCCGGGCAGTGCGGCCAGCTGTTCCCGGACCCGGACGACGGCGGCGGCCAGCTCCGCCCCGGCCCCGGTGACCCGGGGCCAGTCCAGCGGACCGGGGGCGAGCCGGACCGGCTGGACGCTGGTGAACCAGCCCACGGTGCGGGACAGGTCGACGCCGTCGGCGAGGTCCTCCTGGCGGCCGTGGTTCTCCACGGAGACCAGGACGCCCTCGGCCGGCGGGTCCAGCGGTGCGCGGCGGCGGCGCCACTCCTCCAGGGCGACGCCGAAGGCGGCCAGCAGGACTTCCTGCACACCGGTGTGGAAGGCGCCGGGCGCGGTGCCGAGCAGTGCGGCGGTGTCCTCGGGCGGCAGGGTGAGGACCAGCCGTCCGGTGCCGGTGACGGATCCGGCGACCGTCTCGGCGGGCAGCAGGGCCGGGGCGCCGGTCAGCAGGCGCTGCCACTCGGGGAGTTCGGCCAGCCGGTGCGGTGCCGCGGCCTCGGCGGCCAGCAGCTCGGACCAGCGGCGCACCGAGGTGCCGACCGGCGCCAGCAGCACCGGCCGGCCCGCGAGGACGGCCTCGCCGGCGGCCCGGAGGTCCGGCAGCAGGATCCGCCAGGAGACGCCGTCCACCACCAGGTGGTGCAGGACCAGCAGCAGCCGGCCGGGGGCGTGCTCCCCGGCGTCCAGCCAGACCGCCCGGAGCATCACCCCGGCGGCCGGGTCCAGGCGTCGGCGGGCGTCGGCGGCCCCGGCGGCCGTCAGCGCCCGCAGGTGTTCGGCGTCCGCTCCGGCGGCGTCCGTCCGGACCAGGTGGTCGGCGACCCGCACCGAGCCGACCGGGCCGGTCTCCAGGCCCCAGCGGCCGTCCGGCCCCGTGGTGAGCCGGGAGCGCAGCACCGCGTGGTGGTCCACCAGCGCCTGGAGCGCGGCGGTCAGCCGCGGCAGGTCCAGCACCCCGGCCGGGGGGACGGCGATCACCGCCTCCTGGCTGAACCCGCCGATCGGGGCGTCCACCTCGCGCAGCCACTCGACGATCGGGGTGGGCCCGACCGCGCCGACGCCGTCGTCCTCGGGTCCGGCCGCTCCGTCGGCGGCGACGGCCACGGCTGCCAGCGCGCCCACCGACTGATGGGCGAGGACGTCCCGGGCGCTGATCACCAGCCCGGCGCTCCTTGCCTGGGAGACCACCTGGATCGCCTGGATGCTGTCGCCGCCGAGGTCGAAGAAGCCGTCCCCGGTGCCCACCTCGGGCAGCCCGAGCACCTCGGCGAAGATCGCGCACAGGGTCTCCTCGACCGGGGTGCGCGGCCGGCCGGACCCGGCGCCCGGGGCGTGGCCGGGGGCGGGCAGCCGCTCGCGGTCCACCTTGCCGTTGGTGGTGAGCGGCAGTTCGGCGAGCACCACCACCGCGGCCGGGACCAGGTACGGCGGCAGCCGGTCGGCGAGCGCGGCCCGGACCGCCGCCGGGTCGGGCGCCGCCCCCGGCCGGGGGACCAGGTAGCCGACCAGGGTGCGCTGCCCCGGCCGGTCCTCCCGGACCGTCACCACGGCCCGGGCGGTGTCCGGGTGGGCGGACAGCGCGGACTCGATCTCGCCCAGTTCGATCCGGAAGCCGCGGACCTTCACCTGGTGGTCGGTGCGGCCGAGGAAGTCCAGCCGGCCGTCCGCCCTCCACCGGACGAGGTCCCCGGTCCGGTACATCCGGGTGCCGGGTGCGCCGAACGGGTCGGGCAGGAAGCGGCGCGCGGTCAGCCCGGGCCGGCCCAGGTAGCCGCGGGCCAGGCCGGCGCCGGCCACGAACAGCTCGCCGGGCACCCCGGCGGGCACCGGACGCAGGCCCTCGTCCAGGACGTACACCCGGGCGCCCGCGATCGGTCGGCCGACCGGCGGGGCACCGGTGCCCGGCGCCAGCGGGCCGGTCAGGGTGGCGCACACGGTGGTCTCGGTCGGCCCGTAGGCGTTCACCATCCGCCGGTCCGCGGACCACCGGTCGACCAGCTCGGCCGGGCAGGACTCGCCCGCGACCACCAGGGACAGCCCGGCGGGCAGCCCGCCCTGCGGCACGGCGGCCAGCACACTGGGCGGCAGGGTCGCGTTGGTCACGCCGTAGCGCTCGCAGGTCCGGGTCAGCGGCTCGCCGGGGAGGAGGTCCTCCTTGGGGACGACCACCAGCGCGGCGCCGGTCAGCAGCGCGTCGCAGCGCTCCGCCACCGAGGCGTCGAAGCTCGGCGAGGCGAACTGCAGCACCCGGCTGTGCCCGTCCAGCCCGAAGCCCTCGGCCTGCGCCGCGACCAGGCCGGGGATGCCGGTGTGGGTGACCACCACGCCCTTGGGGGTGCCGGTGGATCCCGAGGTGTAGATGATGTACGCCGCGTGTCCCGGGGTCAGCGGCCCGGAACGGTCGGCGTCGGTCGGCGCGGCGGCGGGCCGGGCGGCCAGGTCCGCGAGCACCTCGGGCCGGTCCAGCCGCAGCACCGGGACCTCGCCCTCCGGCAGTGCGGCGGCCGATCCGTCGTCGGTCAGCACCAGCACCGGGCGGGCGTCGTCGAGCAGGAAGGCGATCCGCGCCGCCGGGTAGTCCGGGTCGACCGGCAGATAGGCCGAGCCGGCCTTGGCCACGGCCAGCATGGCCACCACGGACCGGGCCGAGCGGCCCAGTGCCACCGCGACCGGTCGTTCCGGGCCCGCGCCGCGGGCGATCAGCAGACGGGCCAGCCGATTGGCCTCCGCGTCCAGCTGGGCGTAGGTCAGCTCCCGTTCGGGGTCGACGACGGCGGTCCGCTCCGGGGTGCGGGCCACCTGGGCCTCGAACAGCGCGGGCAGGGTGGCGGGCTGTCGGGGAGCGGGGAACGCGGTGCCGGCCCAGTCGGCCAGCAGCCGGTGCCGCTCGTCGGGCGAGAGCAGTTCGGCCTCGGCGACCGGGCGGTCCGGCGCGGCGCACACCGCAAGCAGCATCCGCCGCAGGCGTTCGGCCAGCAGCTCCACGGTCGCCGGGTCGAAGACGTCGGCGTTGTACTCCACCACGCCGTCGATCCCGGCGGGCGCGCCGTCGCCGGGGGCACGGCGGCCGGTCAGCGAGAACACCAGGTCCGTCCGGGCCCCGCCGCTGTCCACCGGCACGGCCTCCTCGGCCAGACCGGGCAGGCCGAGCACCGCGTCCGGGACGTTCTGCCAGGCGAGCAGCACCTGGAACAGCGGGTGGTGCGCGGTGGAGCGGGCCGGGCGCAGCGCGTCGACCAGGAACTCGAACGGGACGTCCTGGTGGGCGTACCCGTCCAGGCCGCGTTCGCGGACCCGGGCCAGCAGCTCCCGGAAGGTCGGTGCCCCCGACAGGTCGGCGCGCAGCACCAGGGTGTTGACGAAGAAGCCGACCAGGTCCTCGGTGGCGGCGTCGGTGCGGCCGGCGACGGTCGCACCGACCGGGATGTCGTCACCGGCGCCGAGCCGGTGCAGCAGGGCGGCCAGGGCCGCGTGCACGACCATGAACTCGCTGGCGTCGTGGCGGCGCGCGAGCGTGGTGACGGCGGTGTGCAGTTCGGCGTCCCAGTGCAGGGCGACGGTGCCGCCCCGGTGGGTGGCCGAGGCCGGGTGCGGGCGGTCGACGGGCAGTGCGATCCGGTCCGGCAGTCCGGCCAGGGCCTCGCGCCAGTAGGCGAGTTGGCTGTTGCGCAGGCTGTCCCGGTCGTCCTGGCCGCCGAGCAGCCGGTGCTGCCACAGGGTGTAGTCGGCGTACTGGACCGGCAGCGGCGCCCACTGCGGCGGGCGGCCGCCGAGGCGCGCGGTGTAGGCGGTGGCGAGGTCGCGCCCGAGCAGGGCGACGGACCAGCCGTCGGCGGCGATGTGGTGCACCACCAGGACCAGGGTGTGCCGCTCCGGGCCGTGCACCAGCAGTTCGGCGTGCAGCGGGATCCGGCGGGCGAGGTCGAAGCGGTGCCGCGCGGCGGCGCGTACGGCGGCGGCGGTACCGGTCCCGGGCGGTTCGGTCCCGGTCCCGGGCGGTTCCGTCCCGGCCTCCGGAACCTCGGTCACGGTCAGCGCCGGGCGGGTGTCGGCCGGGTCCAGCACGTGCTGGCGCGGCACGCCGCCGGTGTCGGGGAAGACGGTGCGCAGCGCCTCGTGCCGCTCGACCACGTCGGCCAGCGCGGCCTGCAGGGCGCCGGTGTCCAGGGGGCCGGTGAGCCGCACCGCCATCGGGATGTTGTAGGTGGCGGAGGGGCCTTCCAGCCGGTCGAGGAACCACAGCCGGCGCTGGGCGAAGGAGAGCGGCAGCTCGGCCGGCCGGGGCTCGGGGGCCAGCGCCGGGCGGGCCGCCCCGGGGGCCCGGTCCGGGTCCTCGGCGGCGAGACGGCCGGCCAGTCCGGCCACCGTCGGGGTCTCGAACAGCGAGCGGACCTGGACCTCGGCACCCAGGGTGGCCCGGATCCGGGAGACCAGCCGGGTGGCGAGCAGAGAGTGGCCGCCCAGGTCGAAGAAGCTGTCGTGGACGCCGACCGCGGGTACCCCGAGCACCTTGGCGAACAGCGCGCAGAGCGCCTCCTCGCGCTCGTCGCGCGGTGCGACGTACACCGCGTCGAGGTTGCGGCGGTCGCCGTCGGGCGCGGGCAGGGCCTTGCGGTCGGTCTTGCCGTTGGGGGTCAGCGGCAGCGCGTCCAGCAGGACGAACGCGGACGGGACCATGTAGCCGGGCAGGCGTTCGGCCAGGGCGGAGCGCAGTACCGGGACGAGACGGCGGGCGAGCCGGCGCCGGGTGCCGCTGACCAGGCGACCCCAGTCGGGTTCCGCCGCCGGTGGCCGCACGGTGCCCGGGAGGGCGGTTCCGGGCCGGGCGTCGGCCTCGAGCCGGCGGGCGAGCAGGGTGAACGCGCCGTCCGGGCCGTGTTCGGACCAGTCGAGGTCGATCCGGTAGCCGAGCGCCTCGCCGAGGGCCCACAGCTCCTCGGGGTCGACGGCCCCGGGCCGGTCCGCGCGCGGTCCGGGGCCGTCGACGAGCCGGTCGAGGGTGTCGGCGAGCTCGCGGAGCCGGGCGTTGGGCACGCCGCGGACGGCGAGCAGTGCGGGCCGCAGGGCCCTCAGACGCTCGCCCAGCGCGGCCACGGTCAGGCCCTCGGCGGCCCAGTCCAGCGGCTCGGCGTCCGGTGCCCCCGGTGTCTCCGGTGCTTCTCCCGGCTCGGCGGCCGGTCCGGTGGTGAGGACGACGTCGTAGCGGAACCGGGTCAGCTCGTTGGCGGTGGCGGCCCGCTTGGGCAGCACCCGGACCTCGCGGAGGGCCGGGAAGCGGCTCGGCAGGGCGGTGAACAGCGCCGGGTCGAAGACGAGTTCCTCGTCCTCGGCCAGTCGGCGGCGGGTCCGGGCGAGCAACTCGGCGTCCGGCAGGCCCGGTTCGGCGTGGGCGAGCTGGACCGACAGGTGGAAGGACTCCAGCAGCGGCAGGCTGCGGATGTCGCCGAGGAACAGCGAGCCGCCCGGGGCGAGCCGGGGCAGCGCGCCCTCGATCACCCGCAGCAGGTAGCGCTCGTCCGGGAAGTACTGGACCACCGAGTTGAGCACGATCACGTCGAAGAGCCGCTCGGGCAGCCGGTCGAGCCGGTCGGCCGCGCAGAGGTGCAGCGCGACCTCGCCGAGGCTGTCACCGGCGCGGTCGACGACCTCCTGCAGACCGGTGAGGGCGACCTCGGAGATGTCGGTGCCCCAGTAGCGCTCGACCTGCGGGGCGACCCGCTGGAGGATCAGGCCGGTGCCGCAGCCGATCTCCAGCACCGAGCGGGGGCGCAGGCCGAGCACCCGCTCGGCGGTGCGGTCGGCCCATTCGCGCATCTCCCCGGCCGGGATCGGCTCCCCGGTGTAGCTGCTGTTCCAGCCGCGCAGGTCCTCGGCCGGAATGCCGGGGTCGGCGGGGGTGCCGGGGTCGGCGGGGGTGGCGAAGGCGGGGGCCGGGGCAGGGACGGCGGGAGCGGGGGCCGGGGCGGTGTCCGGGTCGTCGTAGGCGGTGTCCCAGATCCGGCGCCACTCCTCGACCTGGTCCGGCCACTCCTCCGCCGGGCCGGGGCCCCCGTCGGCGGCCGGCACCACGTACGCCACCAGCCGCTGGTCACCGGGGACGTCCTCGCGGACCGTCACCACCGCGTGGCCGACCTCGGGCCGCAGGGCCAGCTCGCTCTCGATCTCGCCGAGCTCGATCCGGAAGCCCCGCACCTTCACCTGGTGGTCCAGCCGCCCGAGGAACTCGATGCCGCCGTCCCGCCGGCGGCGCACCAGGTCCCCGGTGCGGTACAGCCGGTCCTGCGGCCCCGCCCCGAACGGGTGCGGCACGAACCGCTCGGCGGTCAGCTCCGGCCGGCCCAGGTAGCCCCGGGCCAGGCCGGCGCCGCCGATGTACAGCTCGCCGGGCACCCCGGGCGGCGTCAGCCGGCCCTGCTCGTCCAGCACGTGCAGTTCGGTGTTGGCGATCGGCGCGCCGATCGAGATCGGGCCGTCCCCGACCTCGGCCACCGCCGACCAGATGGTGGTCTCGGTGGGCCCGTACATGTTCCACAGCTCCACCCCGCCGTCCCGCAGCCGCCGGGCCAGTCCGGCGGGCAGCGCCTCGCCGCCCGCCAGCGCCTTCAGCCCGGGCGCACCCGGCCAGCCCGCGTCCAGCAGCATCCGCCAGGTGGACGGGGTGGCCTGGACGACGCTCGCCCCGGAGGCCGCCAGCAGGCGCGACAGCTGCTCGCCGTCGGCGGCCGCGCCGCGCTCGGCGACCACCACCCGGGCGCCGGTGACCAGCGGCAGCAGCAGTTCCAGCAGCGAGATGTCGAAGGAGTGGGTGGTGACGGCGAGCAGGGTGTCCTCGGCCGTCAGGCCCGGTCGCTCCCGCATCGAGCGCAGGAAGTTGGCCAGCGCCCGGTGCGGGACCTGCACGCCCTTCGGCCGCCCGGTGGAGCCCGAGGTGTAGATGACGTAGGCGAGGTCCTCCTCGGCCACCACCGGGTCCTCGGCCGGGTCCTCGGCCGGTTCCGCGGTGGCCCGCTCGCCCCGCTCGCCCCGCCCGTCGGGCTCGTCCGCCCCGTCCAGGCAGAGCACCTCGGCGCCGGTCGCGGGCAGCCGCTCCGCCACCGGCCGCTGGGTGAGCAGCACCGGCAGGCCCGAGTCGGCCAGCATGTGGGCGATCCGCTCCGGCGGGAACTCCGGGTCGATCGGGACGAACGCGCCGCCCGACCTCAGCACCGCCAGCAGCGCCACCACCAGGTCGACCGAGCGCTCGGTGCACACGCCCACCAGGACGTCCCGGCCCACGCCGTGCCGGCGCAGGCGGCGGGCCAGCAGGCCGGAGCGCCGGTCCAGTTCCGCGTAGTCCAGCGCCTCGGCGCCGCAGCGCACCGCCTCGGCGTCCGGGGTGCGGGCGGCCTGCTCGGCGAACAGCCGGTGGACCGGGGACCGGTCGGGCCACTCCCGGTGGGTGTCGTTGCCCTGCTCGCGCAGCCGCCGTTCCTCCTCGGCCGTGAGCATCGGCACCGTGCCCACCGGGCGGTCCGGACCGTCGATCAACTGCTCCACCAACAGCCTCAGGTGGGCGGCCAGTTGGTCGACGGTGGCGGCGTCGAACAGGTCGCTGTTGTACTCGAACCGGCCGCTCAGGCCCTCCGGCCGGTCGAAGACCTGGAGTTCCAGGTCGAAGCGGGCGGTGCTGCCGGCGACCTCGATCGGCTCCAGGTGCAGGCCCGCCACGTCGAAGGAGGGCATCGCGATGTTCTGGAACACGAAGGAGACCTGGAACACCGGGGTGCGGGAGAGGTCCCGGCGCGGGTGCAGCTCCTCCACCAGCCGCTCGAACGGCAGCTCCTGGTGGGCGAACGCGCCCAGGCACACCGGCCGCACCCGGCCCAGGAGTTCACGGAAGGACGGGGCGCCCGACAGGTCGGTGCGCAGGGCCAGCATGTTGGCGAAGTAGCCGATCAGCCGCTCGACCTCGGGGCGGCCCCGGTTGGCGACCGGCACGCCGACGACCACGTCCTCCTCCCGGGTGTAGCGGTGCAGCAGCACCTGGAAGGCGGCGAGCAGCGTCATGAACGGAGTGACGCCCTCGGTCCGGCTGAACTCCCTGACCCGGTCCATCAGTTCGGCGGAAAGGGCGAACGGGCGGGAGCCGCCGCGGGTGCTCTGCACGGGTGGGCGGGGACGGTCGGTGGGCAGTTCCAGGGCGGCCGGGGCCCCGTCCAGCGTCCGCCGCCAGTACTCCAGGTCGGCCCGCGCGCCGTCGCCCTCCAGCCGCTTGCGCTGCCACACCGCGTAGTCGGCGTACTGGACGGGCAGTTCGGGCAGGGCGGGCTCGGTGCCGCCCGCACAGGCGCCGTAGAGCGTGACCAGCTCGTCCAGGAACACCGAGGTGGACCAGAGGTCGCCGGCGATGTGGTGGATGGTCAGCAGCAGCACGTGCTCGTCGGCGGCGAGCCGCAGGAAGCGCATCCGCACCAGCGGGCCGGTGGCCAGGTCGAACGGGCGGGCGAACTCCTCCCGGGCCAGGGACTGCACGCCCTCCTCGCCGTCCGGCCCGGCCAGGTGCTCGCACGGCACGACGGCGAAGCCGGGCTCGGCGCCCTCGGTGACCACCTGGACGGGCTCGCCGTCCACCTCCCGGAAGGTGGTGCGCAGCGCCTCGTGGCGGCGGGCGATCGCGGAGACGGCGCGCCGCCAGACGTCCAGGTCGAGCGGACCGCGGATCCGGGTGGCGCCGCAGACGTTGTAGGCGGTGTCGCCCGGTGTCAGCTGGTCCAGGAACCACATCCGCTGCTGCGGGAAGGAGGCCGGGAACCGGTGCTCCCGGGGCCGGGCGGCGGCGGCCTTCTTGCGGCGCAGGCGTTCGGCGAGGAGTGCGCGCTTCTCGGCGGCGGAGAGCGTCGTGGGGTCGGGGGTGGTCATGGCACGTCCGTCCTCGGGTGTTCCGGCGGTGTCGCGGGCGGGGGCGCTCATGCCTGGTCTCCCGGGCCGGCGGTGTCCTCGGTGTCCTCCTCGGCCAGCAGGGCCTGGAGGCGGGCCTCCACCTCCTCGTCGGACAGGCCGGCGAGGTCGTCGAGTTCGTCCAGGTCGTCCAGGTCGTCCGTACCGTCGAGGCTGTCGGGGCCGTCGTGTCCGGCGCTCGTCCGCCCGGCCCCGGCGCGACTCAGGGCCTCGATGGTGTCCCCGTCGCCGCCTCCGTCGCCGCCGCCCCCGGCCAGCAGGTCGACGGTGTGGGCGACGGTGGGGGAGTGGAAGAAGTCCCGCAGGTCGAGCTCGGTGCCGAAGCGGCTCCGGATCCGGGTGTTGATCTGCACCGCGGCCAGCGAGTGGCCGCCCAGGGCGAAGAAGTCGTCGTGCACGCCGACCTCCTCGACGCCCAGCACCTCGCGCCAGAGCGCCGCGACGGCCTCCTCCCGCTCGGTCGCGGGTGCCACGAACGGGGTCGCCAGCTCGGGCCGGGGGTGGCTGCCGCCGAGCGGGGCCAGCTGCTCCAGCTCACGGGCCAGCAGCGCCGGGGTGATCGAGCGGGCCAGCCGCCGCAGTGCCGTGAAGTCCTGCGGGGTGACGACCAGGTGGGCCGGGAGCTCCGGCTGTGCCAGGACCCGGGCGAACGCGGCCCGGCCCTCCGCCTCGCCGAAGCCCTCGGCGAGCGCGGCCAGCGCCCCGGCGGCTCCCGTCCCGGTGGTCCCGGCCGTCGCGGTGCGCCCGGCGGCCCCGGTGCTCCCGTCGCCGGTGTCCGCGCCGGCCGCTTCCGCCTCCGCGACGGTCTGTCCGATCTGGGTCAGCAGCGCCTCGACGTCATTGATCCGCTTCACCGTGAAGTCGGTCACCGCGACCAGCAACCGGCCGTCCGGGTCCAGGAGTTCGAGGTCGCAGGTGAGGGTCTCCCCGGTCGACCCGGCCGGGTGCTTGATCTCCACCGCGACCTCCACCGTGCCGGTCAGCGGGTGCAGGATCCGCAGGCTGCGATAGGTCAGCGGGAGGTAGTACGGGTCCTCCGCGTGCAGCCGGAAGACGCCGCCGGCCATGTCGAGCAGGGCCGGGTGCAGCGGGTAGTCCGCCAGGTCGGCGAGGAAGGCCTCGTCCAGCCGGAGCGTGGCCAGCATCCGCCGTCCGCCGGTGCGGATGGTCTTCAGCACCTGCCAGCGCGGTCCGAACCAGAAGCGCAGCGGCCCGCCGCCCTCCTCGAAGCGCTCCACCCCGAGCCGGCGCCGGATCTCCTCCTCGGTCTCCAGGACCTCCGTCACCTCGCAGCGCTCCGCCACCTCGGCCAGGTCGCGGACGACGTCGGGGCCGCGCTCGTGGAACGAGGCCGAGCCGGTCGCGTGCTCGCGCCACGGGGCGTCCGCCGCCGGGCGGCTGCGGACGGTGAAGTGCGGTCGGCCGTCGCGCTCCTCGACCGTGGTGAACACCGTCCGGGTCTGCCCGTCGGGGACGATCACGGGCGTCATGAACAGCACGTCGTGCAGCTCGGTCTCACGCCCCCCGGCCTGCCCGGCCAGGGCGGCCCGCACCAGTTCGAGGTAGGCGGTGCCCGGCACCAGGCCGTGGCCCATCAGCCGGTGGTCGTCGACGATCCAGCTGTCCGCGGTGGAGAGCACCGTCTCGTACACGACGGTGGTGCCCTCGGCGCGGACCGGGCGCAGCAGCGGGTGGCCGGTGTCCGGTCCAGTGGCCGATGCCCGGGCGGTGAGACCGGCGGCCATGCCGACGCCCTCCCAGGTGCCCCAGCCGAGCGCCGTGACCGGACGGCCCTGCCGGCGCCGCCACTGGGCGAAGGCGTCCAGGAAGGCGTTGGCCGCGCCGTAGTCGCTCTGGCCGGGGCCGCCCAGGACGGCGCTGACCGAGGAGCAGAGCAGCAGGAAGTCCAGCGGGTCGTCCGCGCACAGCCGGTCCAGCAGCAGGGTGCCGACGGTCTTCGCCGCCAGGACCGCGTCGGCGTCCGCCCGGGTCCGGCGGGCGAGCATGCCGGTGGACGGTGCCCCGGCCGCGTGCACCACGCCGTTCAGCGGGCCGAACCGGGCGCGCAGGGCGGCCAGCGCGGCGCCGAGTTCGCGCTCGTCGGTGACGTCGGCCCGCAGCAGCGCGATCCGTGCGCCGCGCTCCCGGAGTCGGGTGAGCCGGCGGATCCGGGCGCCGGTCGGGTCCTGCTCGCCGTGCTCCTCCAGCCAGGCCGGCCAGTCCTCCTCGGCGGGGAAGTCGGAGCGGCCGAGCAGGCCGAGCACCGGTGCCCTCACGCCCTCGGCCAGCTGTTCGGCGAGGGCCAGGCCGACGCCGCCGAGGCCGCCGGTGACCAGGTAGACGCCGCCGTCGCGGGGGTGCGCCGGAAGGTCGGTCGGTACCCCGGTCGCGTCCCGGGCCGGTGCCTCGGTCGTCTCCCCGGCCGGTCCGTCGTTCGCGCCCCCGGCCGGGAGCGGGAGCGGGTCGAACTCCCGCACCCACCAGTGCCGGCCGCGCAGGGCCAGCTCGCGCTCCTCCGGGTCGCGCAGCAGCAGCTCGAGCACCGCGCGCACCGCCTCCTCCGCGGGGGCGGCCGGGTCGGCGCCGGTGACGTCCAGCAGGCGGCAGCCGACGTCCGGCAGCTCCTGGGGGATCACCGTGCAGGGGCCGGCCAGCATGGCCTGCTCGGGCCGCAGCGGCTCGTCGCCGGTGACGCCGTGGACGCCCCGGCAGAGCACGTCGACGGTGACCGGGACGGCGGGGCGGGCGTCGGTGAGGGCCTGGGCGAGGGCGGCCAGGCTGTCGGGGCCGAGCCGGCGGGCGGCGTTCAGCCGGGCCTCGTCCAGTGCCTCGCCGTTCAGCACGTCGCCGTCGGACAGGTCGTCACCGAGGCTGAACAGGTGCACCAGGCGCAGCGAGTCCGCGCCGCGGAGGTCCAGCGTGCCGAGCAGTCCGGCGGCCTGGGCACGGTCGTCCGGGTCCAGCGACCAGGCGTCGGTGCCGCGGGCGTGCGGGCCGGGGACGCGCAGCCCGTCGGTGCGCTCCGAGCCGTCGGTGGTGCCGACCCGGACCACGGCGGCGCCGCCCTCGGCCAGCCGCCCGGCCAGTGCGGCGCCGAGGCCGGTGTTGTCGCCCAGCACCACCCACAGCGGCCCGCTGCCGGGACCGCTCCTGCCGGTCCGGACGGCGGGACCGGTCCGCGGGGCGAGGCGCCGCCAGCCGGGCGTGCGGAACCAGTCCTCGACCGGGACCGGCCCGGTCGCGGTCGCCCCGTCGGCGGCCGCGGGCGTTCCCGGGGCGGCGCCGTCCGGCTCCACCCAGTAGCGTTCGCGCTGGAAGGCGTAGCCGGGCAGCCGCAGCACCCGCCCGTCGGCGCCCGGCCGCAGCACGTCCCGGTCGACCGGGACGCCCGCGCTCCACAGCGCGCCCAGGCCCCGGCGCAGCACGAGCGCGTCGTCCTCCCGCTCCTGCGGGTGGCGCAGCGAGCCGATCACCGTCCGGCCCTCCTGCCAGGCGCCGTGGCGGCGGACGAAGTCGCCGAGGGTGCGGCCGGGGCCGACCTCCAGCAGCACCCAGGACGGGTCGGCGAGCAGCAGTGCCGCGGCGTCGGCGAAGCGGACCGGCTGGCGCAGGTGACGGCCCCAGTACTCGGGGTCGGTCGCCTCCCGCTCGGTGATCCAGGTGCCGGTGACGTTGGAGCAGAACGGGATCCTCGGCGGGTCGAGCCGCACCGAGCGGACCGCCTCGACCAGCGGGCCGACGGCGCCGTCCATGGCGGGGGAGTGGAAGCCGTGCGAGGTGTGCAGCCGGCGGCAGGGGACGTCGGCCTCCTTGAGCCGTCGCTCCAGCCCGTCCACCGCGTCGGCGGGGCCGGAGACGACGCTCAGCCCGGTGGAGTTGAGGGCGGCCACGGCGAGGCCGGCGCCCTCGGCCAGCCAGGGCGCGAGGTCCCGCTCGGACAGGAAGACGGTGAGCATCGACCCGGCGGGCATCGCCGCGACCAGCCGGCCCCGGGCCGCCACCAGCCGCACCGCGTCCTCGAGTCCGAACACGCCGGCCAGGCAGGCGGCGACGTACTCGCCGACGCTGTGGCCGACCATCGCGTCCGGCCGCACGCCCCAGGCCGCCCACTGCCGGGCCAGCGCGTACTCCACCAGGAACAGCGCGGGCTGGGCGTACTCGGTACGGGTCAGCCGCTGTGCCGCCGCCCCGGCCGCCCCGGGGGCGGGGAACAGCAGGGTGCGCGGGTCCTCGCCCAGCTCGGCGGCGAACAGCTCGGCGCAGTGGTCGAGTTCGGCGGTGAACACCGGCTCCCGGCGGTACAGGCCGCGGGCCATGTCGACGTACTGGGTGCCCTGGCCGGGGAACAGGAACGCCACCCGGGCGCCCTCGGCGGCCTCCGTCGTGGCGGCGGCGGTCACGGCGCGCAGCGCGGCCACCGCCCCGGCCCGGTCCGGGGCCACCGGGGCGGCGCGCCGGCCGAAGGCGCGCCGCCGGTGGGTGAGGGTGTGGGCGAGGTCGTCGAGCCGCAGTCCGGGGTGGGCCTCCAGGTGGTCGGCGAGCCGTCGGGCGCCCTCGGCGACGGCCTCGGCGGTGCGGCCGGAGAGCGGGAGCAGGACCGGCGCGGTCTCCTCGTCGCCGCCCTCCTCCGCCGGCGCCGGCGTGGGGGCCTCCTCCAGCACCAGGTGCACATTGGTGCCGCCGATGCCGAAGGAACTGACCCCGGCCCGGCGCGGACGCTCCCCCCGGGGCCACGGCCGCAGCCGGTCGTTGACGAAGAACGGGCCGGACTCCAGGTCGAGTTCGGGATTCGGCTTGGTGAAGTGCAGGGACGCCGGGATGGCCTCGTGCCGCAGCGCCAGCACCGTCTTGATCAGCGCGGCGACCCCGGCGGCGGCGTCCAGGTGGCCGATGTTGCTCTTCACCGAGCCGATCGCGCAGTAGCCGGTCTCCTCGGTGTCCTCGCGGAAGGCCCGGGTCAGCGCGGCGATCTCGATCGGGTCGCCGAGCGCGGTGCCGGTGCCGTGCGTCTCCACGTAGCCGACCGAGCCCGCGTCGACCCCGGCCATCGCCAGCGCCTCGGAGACCACCGCGGCCTGCCCGTCGACGCTCGGCGCGGTGTAACCGGCCTTCAGCGAACCGTCGTTGTTGACCGCCGAGCCCAGCACCACGGCGTCCACCGGGTCGCCGTCGCGCCGTGCGTCGGTCAGGCGGCGCAGCACCACCACGCCGACGCCGTTGCCGGGCACGGTGCCGCCCGCCGAGGCGTCGAACGGCCGGCAGTGCCCGTCGGGGGAGAGGATGCCGCCCGGCTCGTACTGGTAGCCCTGCTCCAGCGGGGAGCCGATCGACACCCCGCCGGCCAGGGCGAGGTCGCACTCGCCGTTCAGCAGGCTCTGGCAGGCCAGGTGGACGGCGGTGAGCGAGGTCGAGCACGCGGTCTGCACGCTCATCGCCGGGCCGGTCAGGCCCAGCTTGTAGGCGGCCCTGGTGGCCAGGAAGTCCTTGTCGGAGGCCAGCAGCGTCTGGTACGGCCCCGCCGACTCGAAGACCCGGCGGTTGGCGGTGACGTTGTGCAGCAGATAGGTGTTCATCCCGGCGCCGGCGAACACGCCGATCCGGCCCT
Organism: Kitasatospora sp. NPDC089913; assembly: GCF_044748625.1. Taxonomy (NCBI): domain Bacteria; kingdom Bacillati; phylum Actinomycetota; class Actinomycetes; order Kitasatosporales; family Streptomycetaceae; genus Kitasatospora; species Kitasatospora sp. NPDC089913. The sequence continues at coordinate 312,019 of NZ_JBIVGI010000003.1, forward strand.
CGAAGTCCTCCGGCACGCAGCCGGCCGACTCCAGGGCCTCCCAGGCGCACTCCAGGAACACCCGGTGCTGCGGGTCCATGATCTCGGCCTCGCGCGGGTTGTAGCCGAAGAAGGCCGCGTCGAAGCGGTCGGCCCCGGCGAGCACCCCCTTGGCCCGGACGTAGCCGTCCCGGCCGGACACCTCCGGGTCCACCCCGGCGGCCCGCAGCCCGGCCTCGGAGAGCACCTCGATCGACTCCCGGCCCTCCTCCAGGTTCCTCCAGAAGGTGTCGACGTCGGGGGCACCGGGGAAGCGGCCGGCCATCCCCACGACGGCGATCTGGTCGAGTTCTTCGGACATCTCCGGCATCGGGGTCACCTGTCGCTCTCTCACATCGCGCTCTCAGGAACGGGCACGGCGCACGGCCGCCTGTTGCCGCCGGGCACCGGCCCGGCGTCGGTTCTCCGCGCGCTCGCGCGCGGCCGCGCCGGGGGCGGCGGACGGATCCGCCCCGGACCGGCTCAGATGGGCGGCCAGCGAGGCCACCGTGGGGTGCTGGAACAGGTCGACCATCGACACCCGGTGGCCGAGGTCCGCCGCGAGCAGCGACCGCAGTTCGGCCATCAGCAGCGAGTGCCCGCCGAGGTCGAAGAAGTTGTCGTGGGCACCGACCCGCTCCACCCCCAGCACCGTGCGCCACAGCCCGGCCAGCGACCGTTCCAGCCCGGCCCCGGGCGCGGTGAACGGTGCGCCCGCCGCCGGGGCGTGCTCGCCCGGCTCGGGCAGCGCGTTGCGGTCCACCTTGCCGCTCGGGGTGAGCGGCAGCGCGTCCAGCACGGCGAAGGCCGCGGGCACCATGTACCCGGGCAGCCGGCCGCGCAGATGGGCGGCCAGCTCGGCCGGCCCGGGCGGCGCCCCGGCGTCGGCGGCGGTCAGATGGGCGACCAGCCGGACGTCCCCGGTCCGGTGCGGACGGGCCGTCACCACGGCCTCGCGCACCCCCGGGTGCTCGGTCAGCACGGCCTCGATCTCGCCGAGCTCGATCCGCAGGCCGCGCAGCTTCACCTGGTGGTCCAGTCGGCCGAGGTACTCCACCGCACCGTCCTCGCGGAACCGTGCGAGGTCCCCGGTGCGGTACAGCCGCGCCGCCGGGTCCGGGTCGAACGGGTCCCGGACGAAGCGCTCGGCGGTCAGGTCGGGCCGGTTCAGATAGCCCCGGGCCAGGCCCCGGCCGCCGATGTGCAGCTCGCCGGGCACCCCGACCGGCACCGGCCGCATCGCCTCGTCCAGGACCAGGATCCGGGTGTTGGCGATCGGCCGGCCGATCGGCACCGGCCGTCGGGGGTCGTCGTCCGGCCCGCAGGTCCAGTGGGTGACGTCGACGGCTGCCTCGGTCGGGCCGTACAGGTTGTACAGGGCGGCGGCCGAGCGGGCCAGGAAGCGGTCCTGGAGGTCGCGCGGCAGCGCCTCGCCGCTGCACACCACCCGGCGCAGGCTGACGCACTCCTCCACCGGCTCGCGCAGGAAGGCCTGCAGCACCGACGGCACGAAGTGCACCGTCGTCACGCCCTCCTGCCGGATCGTGCGGGCCAGGTAGCCGGTGTCCCGGTGTCCCTCCGGCCGGGCCAGCACCAGGGTCGCGCCAGCCGCCAGCGGCCAGAAGAACTCCCACACCGACACGTCGAAGGAGAACGGCGTCTTCTGCAGCACCCGGTCCGTGGCGTCCAGCCGGTAGGCGTCCTGCATCCACAGCAGCCGGTTGCGGATCGCGGCGTGCACGTTCATGACGCCCTTGGGGGTGCCGGTGGAGCCGGAGGTGTAGATGACGTAGGCGAGGTCCTCGCCGCCGACGGCGACCTCCGGGGCGGTGTCGGGCTCGTCGCCCGGCCCGGCCTCGAACTCCTCCACGCACAGCACCTCGGCATCGACCGCCGGCAGCCGCCCGAGCACCCGGCGCTGGGTGAGCAGCACCGGCACCCGGGCGTCCCGCGCCATGTGCTCCAGCCGGGCCGCCGGCAGCTCCGGGTCCAGCGGCAGATAGGCGCCGCCGGCCTTGAGCACCGCCAGCAGCGCCACCACCAGCTCCGGCGCGCGTTCCATGCCGACGCCGACCACGGTGTCCCGGCCGACGCCGAGCCGGCGCAGCCGGTGCGCGAGCCGGTTCGCCCGCCGGTCCAGCTCCCGGTAGCCGACCGAGCGGCCCTCGAAGCGCAGCGCCACCGCCTCCGGGGACAGCCGGGCGCGTTCCTCGAAGGCCTGGTGGATCCAGCCGGACCCGTCCGGCCACTCCCGGGCGGTGTCGTTGAACTCCACCAGCACCCGGTGGCGTTCGGCCTCCGTCAGTAGCTCCAGCCGCTCCACCGGGCACTCCGGATCCGCCACGGCCTGCTCGGCGAGCCGGCCGAGACGTTCCGCCAGCCGGGCGACGGTGGACTCGTCGAACAGGTCGCGGTCGTACTCGAACCAGCCGCTCAGTCCGCCGTCCCGGTCGAAGGCCTGGAGCTCCAGGTCGAACCGGGCGCCGCCGCCGCGTACCGGCACCGGCTCCAGCCGGGCGCCGCCCAGGGTGAGGTCCGGCACCGCCTCCCGGCCGTAGGCGAAGCTCACCTGGAACACCGGCGGCCGGCTGAGGTCGCGGGCCGTGCCCAGCTCGCCGACCACCAGCTCGAACGGCACCTCCTGGTGCTCGTAGGCGTCGAGGCAGGACGCCCGCACCCGGTCCAGCACCCCGGTGAACGAGGGCCCGCCGCCCAGCTCGGTGCGGATCGGCAGGGCGTTGACGAAGTAGCCGATCAGCGGCTCCAGTTCGGGCCGGTCGCGGACGGCGACGGGCACTCCCACCACCACGTCCTGGGAGCGGGCGTACCGGGACAGCAGCACGGTGAACACGGCCAGCAGCGCCATGTAGGTGGTCGCGCCCCGGCGGTGGGCCAGCTCCGACAGCCCGCGCAGCAGCGGCTCGGGCAGCTCGAACGGCAGTGTGCCGCCGTTGAAGCCCTGGACGGCCGGACGCGGTCGGTCGGTCGGCAGCTCCAGGGCGGCCGGCGCCCCGGCCAGCCGCTCCTTCCAGTACGCCGACTGCTCCGACCAGCGGCCCTGTTCGTGCTGCTCGCGCTGCCAGAGCGCGAAGTCGGCGTACTGGACCGGAAGCTCGGGCAGCGGCGAGGGCAGGCCGGCCGCGAACGCCTCGTACAGCGCGACGAGTTCGGCCAGCAGCACCCAGAACGACCAGCGGTCCGAGACCAGGTGGTGCAGGGCCAGCACGAGCACCGACTCGTTCTCGCCGGTGCGCAGCAGGTGCAGCCGCAGCGGCGGCCCGGTCTCCAGGTCGAACGGCTCGCCGACCGCGGCCGCCGCGATCCGCTCGTCCAGCCCGGCCGGGGTGAGGCCGGCCTGCCGCAGGTCGGTCACGGGCAGTTCGGGCTCGACGGACGGCCGCACCACCTGGACGGGGCGGCCCTCGCGCAGCGCGAAAGTGGTGCGCAGCGCCTCGTGCCGGCGGACCACCTCGCGCAGTGCCGCGTGCAGCACCCGGGCGGCCACCGGGCCGCGCACCCGCACCGCGCCCGGCACCACGTAGGCCGGGTTCGCGGGCCGGACCTGCTCCAGGAACCACATGCCCTGCTGGAACAGCGAGAGCGGGAAGACGTCCTCGGCGGGGGCTGCCGGGGCCGCGGGGGCCGCGGGGGCCGCCGGGGCCGCCGGGGCCGGAGGGGCCGTGCCGTCGGCCGCCCGCCGCTCGGCGAGCAGGCGCTCCAGGTGCGCCCGCTGCTCCGGGGTGAGCGCGGCGAGGCGCTCGTCGAGCTCAGTCATCGATCCGCTCCGACTCCCCAGTGACCTGCTCCAGGAGGGCGAGCAGCTCGGCGGTGGGGTCGGTGGCGGTGCCGGGGGCGGTGACGGCGCCGGGGACGGGGGCGTGGTCGGTGGAGCGGGCCGCCCGGCGGATCGGCGCCGCCTCCCCGGTGGCGGTGGCGGCGGGCCCGGCGGCCGCCAGTCCCTCGACCACCTGCCCGGCCAGACTGCGGACCGTGGCGCCCTTGAGGAACTCGGCGACGGTCACCTTGACGCCCAGCCGGCCCTGGATCTCGTTGCGCAGCTCCACGGCCATCAGCGAGTCCAGGCCGAGGGTGGACAGCGGCGCGTCCGCGTCGACGGCGGCCGCGCGCGAGCCCAGGGCGGCACGCACACTGGCGGTCAGTCCGGCGACCAGGGTCTCGACCCGCTGCTCGGCGGGGGCGGCCAGCAGTTCGGCGCTGGTCGGCAGCGCGCTCGCCGCGGCCCGGCCGGGGGCACCGGGCAGCCGGCGGGCCGGGGCCGTCCGGGCGGAGGAGGGCCGCTCGGTCCGCTCGGCGCGTGCGGCTCGTTCGGTGCGCGCCGGGCCTTCGGTGCTCGGGACGCGTTCGGCCCGCTCGGCCCGCGGGGCGGGGCGCCGCACGGGCGCCGCGGCGGAGCCGTCGCCGCTCGGCTCGTGCCAGCAGCGGGTGGCGGCGAACGGGTAGTGCGGCAGCGACGTCCGGGCCCGCCGGTACTCCCGGTCGAACCCCGCCCAGTCGACCTCGGCCCCCTCGGCGTACAGCTGCCCGAGGCTGCCGAGCAGGACCTCCCAGTCGTCGTACTTCGGCCGCAGGCTGGGCAGCATCAGCACGTCGTCACCGGTCAGCACCTCGCCGACCAGGCCCAGCAGGGTCGGCGCCGGACCGACCTCCAGGAAGGTGCGGTGGCCGAGCTCGTACAGCGCCCGCACCCCGTCGGCGAACAGCACCGGCTGCCGGGCGTGCCGCAGCCAGTAGTCGGTGTCCAGCGGCTTGTCCCACGGCCACAGCCCGCCGGTCAGGTTGGACAGCAGCGGCACGGCCGGTGCGCCGAACGGGACCTTCTCCAGCGCCGCCCGCAGCGGCTCCAGCACCGGCTCGACCAGCGGGGAGTGCGAGGAGGTGGAGATGCGCAGCCGCCGCACCTCGGCGCCGCGCGCGGCGAAGGCCGCGCAGACCTCGTCGACGACCTCCCGCACCCCGGAGACGGTGGTGTTCGCCGGGCCGTTCACCGCGGCGACGGCGACCAGCGCCTCGTCGTGGCGGGCGAGTTCGGCGGCCACCTCGGCCGCCGGGGCGGCGATCGCCGCCATCGCGCCGGACTCGGCGAGCCGCTGGAGCAGCCGGCCGCGCTCGGCGACCAGCCGCAGGCCGTCCTCGAGCGACAGCGCGCCGGCGAAGCAGGCGGCGGCGTACTCGCCGAGGCTGTGGCCGATCACGGCGGCCGGTTCCACCCCCCAGGAGCGCCACAGTCCGGCCAGCGCGTACTCCACCGCGAACAGCCCGGGTTGGGCGAACTCCATGGTGTTGATCAGCTCGCCGTCCGCCGCCGAGTCCGGGTACACGGCGGCGAGCAGCGGCGCCGGCAGCACGTCCCGCAGGATCTCGTCGCAGCGGTCCAGGGTGCGCCGGAAGAACGGCTGCGTCTCGTACAACCGCCGGGCCATGCCCGCGCGTTGCGGCCCCTGTCCGGTGAAGAGGAAGACCGGTTCGGCCGCCGGTCCGGATCCCGCCGGGGTGCCCCCGGACCGGCCCAGCAGCAGTCCCTCGCCCGGATCGTCGCGGACGAAGTCCGCCAGCCGCTCGGCGAGTTCGCCGGGAGTCGCGCCCACGGCGGCGAGGCGGTGCGGGAAGTGCGAGCGGCCGGTGTTCGCGGAGAAGCACAGGTCGGCCGCGTCCGCGGGACCGGCCTTCGCCAGCCGGTCCTGGTAGCGGCGGGCGAGCTTCAGCAGGGCGCCGCCGCTGCGCGCCGACAGGGCGAGCACCGACAGCGGGCGGTCCTCGCCCGGTCCGTCGGCCGTCCCCGCGCCCGCCCCGGCGTCCGTCCCGCCGCCCGGCGGGACGGCCGGGGCGTCCGGTGCCTGCTCGACGATCAGGTGCGCGTTGGTGCCGCTGAAGCCGAAGCTGCTCACGCCCGCCAGCCGCCGCGCCCCGCCTGACCCGGACCCGGATCCGGACCCGGCCTCGGCCGGCCACGGGGTGAGCGCGGTCGGCACGGCGAAGGTCGTGCCCTCGAAGGAGATGTGCGGATTGAGCTCGGCGAAGTGCAGATTGGGCGGGATCTGCCCCCGGTCCACGCAGAGCGCGGCCTTGATCAGCCCGGCGATCCCGGCCGCCGCCTCCAGATGGCCGAGGTTGGTCTTCACGGCGCCGAGGTGCAGCGGCGCGCCCTCGGCGCGGCCGTAGACCTCGGCCAGCGCGGACACCTCGATCGGGTCGCCCAGCTTGGTCCCGGCGCCGTGGGTCTCGATGTAGCCGACCCGGTCCGGACCCACCCCGGCGGCGGCCAGCGCCCGGCGGAAGACCTCGCGCTGCGCGGCGCCGTTGGGCGCGGTCAGTCCCGAGCTGCGCCCGTCCTGGTTGACGGCCGAGCCGCGGATCACCGCGAGCACCCGGTCGCCGTCGCGGCGCGCGTCCGAGAGCCGCTTGAGCACCACCACGCCGCAGCCCTCGCTGCGCACGAAGCCGTTCGCCGCCGCGTCGAAGGTCTTGCAGCGGCCGTCGTCGGCCAGCATCTCCGGGAACTGCGAGAACGAGATCGCCGCGTCCGGCGCGACCACCGCGTTGACGCCGCCCGCCATCGCGAGGTCGCACTCGCCGAGGCGGAGGTTCTGGCAGGCCTGGTGCACGGCGACCAGCGAGGAGGAGCAGGCGGTGTCCACCGAGACGCTCGGCCCGCGCAGGTCCAGCAGGTAGGAGAGACGGCCGCTGGCGATGCTGTGCGCGACGCCGGTGGACGCGTGGGCGGTGATGTCCTGCGGCTCGCGGAACAGCAGCCCGGCGTAGTCGTTGCTGCAGATGCCGAGGAACACCCCGGTCCGGCTGCCCGCCAGCGCGTCCGGCGCCTGCCCGGCGTCCTCCAGGGCCTCCCAGGCGACCTCCAGCACCAGCCGCTGCTGCGGGTCCATCGACACCGCCTCCCGGCGGGAGATGCCGAAGAACTCGTGGTCGAACCGGTCGATGTGGTCCAGGAAGCCGCCCCAGCGGGTGCTGTGCTTCCCGGGGGTGCGCGGCCGCTCGTCGTAGAACGCCTCGACGTCCCAGCGGTCGGCCGGGATCGCGCCGATCGTGTCGGTGCCGGCGGTCAGCAGCTCCCAGTACGAGTCCGGGTCGGTGACCCCGCCGGGGAAGCGGCAGCCGACGCCGACGATGGCGATCGGCTCGGTCCTGGCCCGCTCGTGCTCGTCGATCCGGCGCTGCATCCGCTCCATGGTCAGATAGGCGCGCTTCATCGCCGTCGTCGAGCCGGTGCGGTCCTCGGGCGTGTCGCCCCGGGTGGTGTGCTCGCGCGTGGTCATCGTCCCTGCCCCCGGTCGGTCGGATCGGCACTGGTGTCGAACTGCTCGGTCTTGGCGAGGAGGAGGGCCTCCAGTTCGCGTTCCGACAGCCCGTCGAGGTCCTCGGGGCCGACGGGGCCGTAGGGGTCCGCGGGCCCGTGGAGGTCGACCTCGGCGCCGTGGAACCGGTGGAGGCCGGCGTCCGGGCGGTGCGGGCGGTCGGGGCGGTGCGGGTGGTGCGGGGCTTCGGCGTCCTCGGCCCCGGCGGCGGCCTCCAGCAGGATCCCCATCCGTTCGGCGAGGAACGGCACCAGGGCGTCCAGCGTCGGGTACTGCCAGCCCAGCGTGGCGGGCAGCGGGACGCCGAGGGACAGCTCCAGCCGCGAACGCAGCTCCAGGGTCCGCATCGAGTCGAAGCCGAGGCCGGCCAGCGGCGCCGAGCTGTCGATCGCCGCCGGGTCCGGCGCCCCCGGGCCGTCCAGCACCCGGGCGGCCAGCTCCCGGCAGTGCCGGACCAGCAGGGCCCGGCGGCGCCGGCCCGGCTCGACCGCCAGCAGCTGCCGCCGGAGCGCCTCCCCGCCGTCGGAGTCCGCCGCCGCGGCGCCGGTCCCGGGAGAGCCGCCCTGTGCGGTGCCCGCGCCGCCTGCCGAGCGGACGATCGCGGCCGGGCTGCCCAACAGCCGGGCGAGGGAGGACAGTCCGGCGCCGTCCACGCTCAGCGCGGGCAGTCCGACGGCCCTGCGGTACCCGGCGAGCGCGTCCAGGCAGGCACCGAGCGCCGTGGCCCGGCCGGGTGCGGAGGCCGGGTCGGACAGCACCAGGAAGTCCAACGGCCTTTCGGCGGTGGCGAGATGGAGCCGCCAGGCGTCGGCGGCCGGGCCGGCCGCGGTCAGCGGGTCGTCCTCGTCCTCCGCCGGTCCGTCGCCGTCCGCCGCATCGGTCGTGGCGAGGTGCGCCGCCTCGGCGCCCGCGAGGTGCACCACCCCGGCCAGCGGCGCCGCCGGGGTGTCGAACGCGGCCACCGCGGCGGCCACCTCCTCGGCACTGGACGGATCGGCGACCGGCAGCACCGTCTCCACGCCCCGGGCGCGCAGTTCGGCCACCACCGGCTCCGCGGCGGCGTCCGCGGCCGAGCCGGGGGAGCCGAGCAGGGCGATCCGCCGTGCCCCCAGGTCCGCCAGCCGGCGGGCCGCGGCCAGCGCCACCGGGGTGGTGCCCCCGGTGACCAGGTAGCCGGCCCGGGCCCGGACCACCGAGCGGGTCGGCGGCACCGCCAGTTCGGGCTCCGGCTCCGGACGCAGCACCAGCTTGCCGGTGTGCCGGGCCTGCGCCATCGCCGCGAACGCCTCCCGGGCCCCGGCGAACGGGTGGACGGTGACCGGCAGCGGCCCGAAGCCGCCGTCCTCGAACCCCCGCACCACCTCCTCGAACAGCTCGGCCAGCAGTTCCGGTTGCGCGTGGAAGGTGTGGTCCAGGTCGACCGCGAACAGCGCTCGGTTCGCCTTCAGCCCGCCGAGGCCGATCGGACTGTCGTCGTGGATGTCGCGCTTGCCCAGCTCGACGAACCGCCCGCCCGGCGCCAGCAGCGCCAGACCGCGCCGCAACGCCTCCCCGGTCAGCGAGTTGAGCACCACATCGACCCCGCGCCCGCCGGTGGCCGCCGCGACCTCTGCCGCGAAGTCCGTCGAGCGGGAGTCCGCCACCAGCTCCACGCCGCCGAGTTCGCGCAGGAACCGGCGCTTGGCGGCCGTGCCCGCGGTGGCGAACACCCGCGCCCCGCACCGCCGGGCCACCGCCAGCGCGGCCAGGCCCACACCGCCGCTCGCCGAGTGGACCAGCACCGTCTCGCCCTTCCGCAGCCGGGCCAGGTGCCGCAGCCCGTAGACGGCGGTGAGGTAGGCCACCGGCACCGCCGCCGCCTGCTCGTCGTCCAGTGCCGACGGCCTCGGCGCGACCAGGTGCTCCTCGGTGGTGGTCCAGGACGCGAGCGCGGACGGCGCGACCGCCATCACCCGGTCGCCGACCCGGAAGCGCTCGACCCCCGGGCCGACCGCGCTCACCCGGCCCGCGCACTCGACCCCCAGCGGGACGGTGCCGGCCGCGCCCGGGTAGGCGCCCATCGCCTTGAGCACGTCGCTGAAGTTCAGCCCCGCCGCCGCGACCTCGATCTCCACCTGGCCGGGGCCGGGCGCGGTCCGCTCCCAGCGGGTCGGCGTCAGGCTCTCCAGCAGACCGGGCCGGACCGCCAGCAGCCGCTGGTTGGTGTCCAGCTCAGGATCGAACGGCCGCCGCTGCCAAGCGGGTTCGGTGCCGTCGGCGGAGTCCTGCGGCACCCGGACCGGTGTGTACGCGAGCGGTCCGCGCAGCGCGGCGGAGAACTCCCCGGCCGGGCGCAGCAGCACGTCCAGCAGCCGGGCGGCGTCGTCCCGCGCCGGGTCCGGGTCGAGGTCCACCAGCAGCGGGCGGGGCGCGTCCGTCCCGGCCGGGGCCACCTCGGCCGCACCCCACAGCAGCGCCTGCACCGGGTCGGGCGCCCCGTCCCGCTCGGTCACCCGCTGCCCGCCCCGGGTCAGCAGCACCAGGCGAGGGGCTCCGGGCAGCCCCTCGGCGGCCAGTTCCCGGACCAGCGGCGGGGCCGGGCGGAGGGCGTCCTCGCGCGCCGCCGGGAGCGGGAACGGCACCGGGCCCCGCGGCGCCGGTCCGGCGGCCGCGTCCAGGCCCCAGGCGTACAGGACCCCGGCCCACGGCTCGTCGCCGGCCGCGCGCAGCTCCTTGAGCAGAGCGGCGAGGTCCTCCGGGCGGGCCGGGTCGAGCTCGTACCGCAGCGGGTCGATCCGCCGGGAACGGCCGCCCGGGGTGACGGTCACCCAGCTGCCGCGCCGGGCGACGAGTTCGGCGCCCAGGGCGCCGGCCGTGCCCGCGCGGTCGGCGAAGAGCAGCCAGCGGCCCGGTGCGCCGGCCGGCGCGCCCGTGCCGTGCCCGGCCTCGGCCCACTCCAGGGCGAACAGGGCGCGCCCGGTCCCCTCCTCGGCGGGCTGCTGCCGTTCCACCGCGGGCGCGGGCGCGGGCGCGTCGGCGGCCGCAGGCGCCGCGGCTGCCGACGCCTCGGGCGCCTCGGGCGCGTACCGGCGGCGCTGCCACGGGTAGTTCGGCAGATCCAGCACGGCCCTGGGCAGGCCGGCGAACCCGCCGTCGGCCTCGTCCCGGTCGTGCTGCGCACGCTCGGCGAGCACCACTCCGGACGGCGCGCCGCCCTCGGCCAGCCCGCGCAGCGCCCGCAGCGCGGCGGCCCGGTCGGCGGCGGCGATCCGCGCCCGCCAGCGGTGCCGGGCCCGCCCGGCACCGGCCGTGTAGGCGAACGCCGGGTAGGACCCGTCCGGCAGCCCGGCGAGCCGCCCGTGCAGGGCTTCGGCCAGCGCCCGCACCGCCTCCGGCGTCCGGGCGGACAGCTCGAAGCCCGCCACCGGAACGGTCGCGGCGCGGTCCTCGGCCTCCTCGGCCGCACCGAGGATCACCTGGGCGTTGGTGCCCCCCATGCCGAACGCGCTCACCGCCGCGTGCCGCCCGCCGCGCTCCGGCCAGGGCCGCAGCGTCGTCGGCAGGGTGATGGCGGTGCCGTCCAGGTCGATCAGCGGATTGAGGGCGGTGAAGTTCACCAGCGGCGGCACCTCGCGCCGCCGCAGGCACAGCACCGCCTTCACCAGGGCGATCACCCCGGCCGCCGACTCCGGGTGGCCCAGATTGGCCTTGACCGAGCCGACGCTCAGCTCGGCCCCGCCGTTGCGACGGCCCAGCGCGGCGGCGATCGCCTCCATCTCGATGGTGTCCCCGAGCGAGGTGCCGGTGCCGTGCGCCTCCACCAGCCCGATGTCGGCGGGGGCGAGCCCGGCGTCCGCTAGCGCCGCCTCGGTCAGCGCGACCTCCGACAGCACATTGGGCGCGGTGAAGCCGGTCGAGCGGCCGGTCTGGTTGACCGCCGAGCCGTGCACCACCGCGTGCACCCGGTCGCCGTCGCGCCGCGCATCCTCCAGCCGCTTCAGCACCAGGACGCCGCAGCCCTCGCCCCGGGGGAAGCCGTTCGCCCGGGCGTCGAAGGGCCGGCACCGCCCGTCCGGCGACAGGGTGCCCGCCAGCTGGTGCAGCCGGGTCGCGCGCGGCGAGAGCACCAGGTTCACCCCGCCCGCCAGCGCCACGTCGCACTCCCGGCGGGCCAGCGCCTGGCGGGCGAGGTGCACCGACACCAGCGAGGAGGAGCAGGCGGTGTCCACCGTGATGGCGGGACCGGCCAGCCCCAGCGCGTACGCCACCCGGCCCACCGTGAAGCAGTGGCCGTTGCCGCCGGCCCAGTGGGTGTCCAACTCGCCGCTGTGCCAGTCCCAGTACTCCTGGCCGGTGATGCCGACGAACAGCCCGGTGCGGGCCGCGTCCAGCCGGTCCGGCGGCAGCGCCGCGTTCTCCAGCGCCTCCCAGGCGACCTCCAGCAGCAGCCGCTGCTGCGGGTCGACGCCCCGGGCCTCGGCCGCGCCCATGCCGAAGAACTCCGCGTCGAAGTCCATCACCTCGTCCAGGAACCCGCCGCTGTGCGGCAGTTGCTCCCACTCGGCGGCGAACGGCCCGCGCCGCCCGGCGGGCAGCGGGCCCACCAGCTCGCGGCCCTCGGCCAGCGCCTCCCAGTAGCCGTCCAGGTCGGCGATGCCGCCCGGCAGCCGTAGTCCGATGCCGACCACGGCCAGCGGGCCGGTGCCGCTCGCGGCGTCCAGCTGCGCCCGCAGCTTGCGGACGGTGTCGAGTGCCCGGGTGAGCGGGGTGGGCGCGGGCGCGGCGGTGCCGCCCTGCTGCTGCTCCGTCATGCGCTCAGCCCTCGCCTTCCGTAGCCGCTTCGCCCGAGGAGCCGTCCTCGCCGTCCTCGCCCGCCGCCGGATCGCCCAGCAGCCGTTCCGCCAGCACCGCCGACAGCGCCCGGGCCGAGCCGTACGTCCACAGCAGCGTCGGCGACAGCCGCAGCCCGAACGCCGCCTCCAGCCGGTTGCGCAGCTCCAGACCCATCAGCGAGTCGAGACCCAGAGACTTGAACGGCGTGTCCCGGTCGATCGCCCCGGCCTCCAGCCGCAGCACCCGCCCGGCCAGCTCCTGCACCTTGGCCTCCAGCAGCTCCGGCCAGCGCTCCTGCGGAGCCCCGCGCAGCTCGGCCAGGAAGGCCGCGCCCGCGCTGCTGCCGCTCCCGCCGCCCCGGGCCAGCTCGCGCAGCGCGCTCCAGCTGTCCAGCGTCGCGGTGTCCGGGTACGCCTCCTGGTACTGCCGCAGGTCGATCGGCACGTACGCGACCACCTGCTCGTCGGCGCCGAGGAACCCCTCCAGCGCCCGCCAGCCCTCGGCGGTGGAGAAGCCCGCCATGCCGCGCTCCGCCAGCCGGGCCCCGCGGTTGTCCTCCGCGGCGGCCAGTCCGACATCGCTGAACGGGCCCCACTGCACGCTCAGCGCGGGCAGCCCGCGCCGCCGCCGGTCCACCGCCAGCGCGTCCATGAAGGCGTTGCCCGCCGCGTACGCCGCCTGCCCGGCGTTGCCGAACAGCGCCGCCGCGGACGAGAACAGCAGGAAGAAGTCCAGCGGATCGCCCTCGGTCACCGCGTCCAGGTGGACCGCGCCGTCGACCTTGGGCGCCAGTACCCGGTCCAGCTGCTCCGCCGTCAGATTGAGGACGGTCGCGTCGTCCAGCAGACCGGCGGCGTGCACCACCCCGCGCAGCGGCGGCAGCTGCTCGCGCACCCGGCGCACCGCCGCCGCGTCGGCGACATCGGCCGCGAAGGTCTCCACCAGCACGCCGCGGGCCCGCAGCGCCCCGATCCGGGCCACCGCCTCCGGCCCCGGCGCCGAACGGCCCACCAGCGCCAGCCGGCCCGCGCCGCGCCCGGCCATGAACTCCGCCAGCGACAGGCCCAGCGCCCCGAGCCCACCGGTGATCAGATAGGTGCCGTCGCCCCGGAACCGGCCGTCCCGCAGCGGCTCCGGTGCCACCTCGGTGACCGTCGAGGGGTCCGACAGCACGAACTTCCCGATGTGGTGGCCGTGGGACATCTCCCGCAGCGCCTCGGCGGCCCGCGCGAACGGGTAGGACAGCACCGGCAGCGGCGCCAGCTCACCCGCCTCCACCCGCTCCCACACCTCGGCGAACAGCCGGGTGAACAGTGCCGGCCGACGGGCGATCACCCCGGCGAGGTCCAGCGAGGCCAGCGCGATGCCCTTGCGGAACGCGTCCAGGGCCAGCGTGCGCCCGCCGTAGATGTCGGCCTTGCCGACCTCGACGAACCGCCCGCCCTCGGCCAGCACCTCCAGACCCAGCGGGATCGCCGCGCCGGTCAGCGAGTTGAGGACGACGTCCACCCCGCGTCCGCCGGTCGCCGCCCGCACCTCGTCGGCCCAGGAGAGGTCCCGGGAGTCGAAGACGTGCCGCACCCCCAGCTCGCGCAGCCGGGCCCGCTTGTGCGCGCTGCCCGCCGTGGCGAGCACCTCGGCGCCCAGCAGCCGCGCCACCGCGATCGCCGCCAGCCCCAGCCCGCCCGCCGCCGAATGGATCAGCACGGTCTCGCCCGGCAGCAGCGAGGCCAGGTGCCGCAGCCCGTACCAGGCGGTGATGGTCACCGCCGGGAACGCCGCAGCGTCGGCGTCCGCCATCCCCTCCGGCACGTGCTGGGCGTGGTCGGCCGCCACCGTCCAGTGGGTGGCGAGCGCGCCGCCGCTGGTGCAGGCCACCACCCGGTCGCCCGGGACGAAGCGGGTGACCCCCTCGCCGGTCCTGGTCACCACGCCCGCGCCGTCCAGGCCGAGCAGCCGGGCGTCGGCCGTCGGGTCCGGGTAGGTGCCCATCACCTTCATCACGTCGATGAAGTTCAGCGCCGCCGACCCCACCGCGAGCTCGATCTCCCCGGCACCGGGCGCCCGCCGCTCCAACGGCCGGAACGCCAGCCCGTCCCAGGTACCCCGGCCGTCCGGGGCGAGCCGGAACGGCTGCGGGGCCGCCGACCGCCAGCGCGGCCGGGCCGGCTCCGCCGGGTCGTCCGCCGGGCCCGCCGCGCCGCGCACCAGCCGGCCGACCAGCCGCTCCCCGCCCCGCAGCACCACCTGGTCCGCGCCGTCCCCGGCCGACAGCTCGACGGCGCAGCGCGCCGCCCAGCCGGCCTCGTCACCGGCCACGTCCACCAGCACCGGCCGCAGCTCGGGGTGCTCACGGCGCAGCACCCGCCCGAAGCCCCAGTACAGGGCCGCGCCCGGATCGACCGCCCCGGCCACCGACGGCGGCAGCTGGGCGTCGGCGGTCACCACGACCAGCCGCGGCACCAGCGGCCGGGCGGAGCAGGCGCGCACCAGCGCGGCCAGCGCGGCGAGACCCGCCCGCTGGGCGTCCGGCCCGGCGTCCGCGCCCGGTGCCAGGAACACCACACCGTCCAGCCCGTCCACCGTGGCCAGCCGCTCCTGCCAGACCTCGGTCCGCGCGGCGTCCGCGCCGTCGGCCACCTGGGCCAGCGCCGTGCCGCCGAGCGCGCCCAGCGCCTCGGCCAGCTCCCCGGCCCGCGCCCAGGCCGCGGTGCCGCCGACCTGGTCGGCCGCGCACACCGCCCAGTGGCCGGTGTGCCGCGGTGCGCCGGTCGCGTCCGTCGGGGCCTCGTCGACGCGCTCCTCCGGCCGGAACTCCAGCCGGTGGATCCGCTCCGCGTCCACGGCACCGGGATCGGCCGAGGCCGCCAGCGCCCGCATCCGCAGACCGAGCAGACTCAGCACCGGCCGCCGCCCGGCGTCGAACAGGAACAGGTCCACCTCCTCGCCGCCGTCCCGCCGCACCGCGTGCGACCACAGCGCCGTCACCGGCTCCGCGAGGTCCTGGTGCAGGTGCACCCGCCCGATGCCGACCGGCACCGCCGCCTCCTCGCCCGGGAACAGCGGGATCGAGGCCTGCAGCGCCGCGTCCCACAGCGCCGGGTGCAGCCGGTGCGGATGGCCGCCGGCCAGGCACCCCTCCGTCAGCCGCACCTCGGCCAGGCACTCCGCCGCCCCGGCCCGCAGCCCCACCACACCCTGGAACGCCGGACCGTAGTTCAGGCCCCGCGCCGCGCAGTCGGCGTAGAACGCGGCGGCCGGCGCGGCGTCGAGAGCGAGCAGCCGCTCCGGGAACGACGGCGCGTCCGGCGCGGTGTCCTCCGCCAGCACCCGTGCCGAGGCGTGCCGCACCCAGCCGTGACCGCCCGGCTCCAGCGAGGACAGCGTGAAGCTGCCGCCGCCCGAGACATCGTCCCGCCAGCCCAGCGCCACCGTCACCGGCTCCTCGGTGAGCGTCAGATGGCTGTGCAGGCCGACCTCCGCCAGGGTGCGGTGCGCGCCGCCGGTCCTGGCCAGCGCCGTGCGCAGCGCCAGCTCCAGCATCCCGGTGCCGGGCAGCACCACCGCGTCGTACACCCGGTGGTCGCGCACCCAGGGGATGTCCGCCGGGGCCAGCTCCAGCAGGCCGGTCCAGGCGCCCTGCTCGGTCACCGACGGCACCAGCCGCAGCTCCTCGCCGGCCCCGCCCCCGGCCCGTCGGCGGCCCTGCTCCACCCAGTGCACGGCCCGCTGCCACGGATACGGCGGCACCGGGGCCCAGGCGGTCCGGGGCAGCGCGCCGAACGGCTCCAGACCGCTGACGTACCCGCGCGCCACGGACTCACGGACCGTGTCCGGCGAGCCCAGGTCGCGCCGCAGCGTCGACAGCACCTGCGGCGGCATCGGCCGCTGCGCGGCCAGCTGCTCCAGCGCCGGGGTGAGCACCGGGTGCGGGCTGATCTCGACCACATGGGTCACCCCGGTGTCGAACAGCCGCTCCATCGCGTCGGCGAACATCACCGGCCGGCGCAGGTTGTCCACCCAGTACCGGGCGTCCAGCTCCGGCCCCTCCACCGGGGCCACCCGCACCGTGGACATCAGCTCGACGCCGCCCCGGCCCGGCCGCACCGACCGCAGTGCCGCCAGCAGGTCGTCCTCCAGCTCGTCCATCTGCGGGCTGTGCGAGGCGTAGTCCACGTTCACCAGCCGGCAGAAGGTGCCCTCGGCCTCCAGCAACTCCTTGAGCGCCAGCACCAGTTCGGTGTCACCGGAGAGCACGCAACTGTTCGGGCCGTTGTTCACGGCCAGCGACACGCCCTCCTCGAAGCCGGACAGCGCCGCCTTCGCGGCGTCCAGCGAGAGGTCCACCGCCAGCATCCGGCCCCGGCCCGAGGTCCGGCGGGCGATCGCGCTGCGCCGGGCGACGACCATCGCGCCGTCCTCGTAGGAGAGGATGCCCGCCGCCGTGGCCGCGGTGACCTCGCCCTGGCTGTGGCCGACCACCACGTCCGGCTCGACGCCGGCCGCCCGCCACAGTTCGCACAGGCCGAGCGAGACGGCCCACAGGGTCGGTTGCAGCATGTCGATCCGCGACAGCCACTCCTCCCCGGCCTCGCCGGAGACGACCCGGACCAGGTCCCAGTCCGTGTACGGCTCCAGCGCGGCCGCGCAGCGGTGGATCACGGCGGCGAACACCGGCTCGGAGGAAAGGAGTTCGCGGCCCATGGCGTGCCACTGCGAGCCCTGGCCGGGGAACACGAAGGCGGTCCGGCCGACGGTCGCGGCCCGTCCGGTGAACACGCCGGGCACCGGCTCGGCACCGGCCGGGTCGGCGGCCAGCCGCTCCAGCTGCGCGGCCGCTCCGGCGGCGTCGGCGGCCAGCAGGGCGGCCCGGACCGGGAACTGGTCGCGCTGCCAGGCGAGGGTGCCGGCCAGCGCGGGCAGCGCCGGGCCGGTCGGCGCGGTGAGCAGTTCGCGCAGCTCGCGGGCCCGTTCGGAGAGCGCCTGTTCCGAGTGCGCGGACACCGGCAGCAGCACAGGGGCGCGGTGTTCGTCGCGGGCGTGGTCGTCGGCGGCATGGTCGTCGGTGGCATGGTCGTCGGTGGCGACCGGTGTCTCCGTCCGCGGTGCCCCGGTCAGTACCACGTGCGCGTTGGTGCCGCCCCAGCCGAAGCTGCTCACACCGAGGAAGACCTGCTCGTCCGCCGGCAGCGGCAACGGCTCGCGGACCACCGTCACGTTCAGCTCGTCGAAGGCGATCTCCGGATTGAGCTCCGCCGAGTGCAGGCTCGGCGGCACCACGCCGTGGCGCAGCGCCAGCAGCGCCTTGAAGAGCCCCGGAATGCCGGCGGCGGCCTCCAGATGACCGATGTTGGTCTTCACCGAGCCGATCGGCAGCGGGCCGGCGTCCGCGCTGCGGGTCTGCCCCAGCACCCGGCCGACCGCGCCGGCCTCGATCGGGTCGCCGACCGAGGTGCCGGTGCCGTGCGCCTCGACGTAGGCGACCCGGTCGGCCGGGATGCCCCAGTGCCGGTAGGAGTCGCGCAGCAGCCGCTCCTGGCCGAGCGGACTGGGCGCGACGACGCTCTGCCCGCCGCCGTCGTTGTTCACCGCGGTGCCGGCGATGACGCCGTGGATCCGGTCGCCGTCCGCCTGCGCCCGGGCGAGGGTCTTCACGAACAGGGCGCCCACGCCCTCGCCGCGCACGAAGCCGTTCGCCCCGGCACCGAAGGCCTTGCACCGGCCGTCGGGGGAGAGGCCGCCGAAGTAGGTCAGGCCGATCGAGGCGGTCGGGTCGAGCATCAGCGCGACACCGCCGACGATCGCCGCGTCCACCTCGCCCGCCCGCAGGGCCTGGGCGGCGAGGTGCGCCGCGACCAGGGCGGAGGAGCAGCCGGTCTCGACGACCAGGCTGGGCCCGGTGAGCCCGAGGAAGTAGGAGACCCGGGCGGCGATCATGTCGAGCGCGTAGCCGGGCGCGGTGTGCTGGGTGACCCCGGCGGCGCTCTTGCGGCCGACGTGCTCGTAGTCGTGCCAGCCGGCGCCGACGAACACGCCGGTCCGGCTGCCCGCGAGCGCGCGGGCCGGTGTCCCGGCGTCCTCCAGCGCCCGCCACGCGGCCTCCAGCATCAGCCGCTGCTGCGGATCGAGCATCTCGGCCTCGCGGGGGGAGATGCCGAAGAAGGTGGCGTCGAACCGGTCGACGTCGGTGAGGAATCCGCCGACCGCCTGGATCTCGCGCTGCGGGTCGAGCTGCGCGGTGGCGTCCCAACGGGTCGCGGGGACGGGGCCGATGGCGTCGCGCCGCTCCATCATCAGCCGCCAGAAGCTGTCGACGTCCGGGGCGTCGGGGAACCGTCCCGCCATGCCTACGACGGCCAGGGCCTGGGTCGGGTCCTGGACCACAGGGTCTGTGTGCATGTCCTCTTCCTCGGGCATCCGTGGTGAGCCGGTCCGGGCACGGGGCGGCGCACGGCCCGGGGCGTGCGGGGGCACGCTGGGGCGAGGGCCGGCCGGGGCACGGGCAGGGGTCGGGGCGGGATCGGGGCGGACGGGAGCCGCGCGGGAGGGTGCCGCGCGAGCGGTGTCGGGTCGGGACGGCCGGGAACGGCCGGATGCCGCGCGGAGGCTGTAGGGGCGGCGGAGGGGTCGGGGGGCAGTGGGTGACGGGGGCCGCGCGGGGCGGACGGGCCCCGCGCGGCAGTCGATCACCAGTGCGCATCGTGGTCCCGGCCGGTCACCGCCGACAAGGCTTTGACCTGCTTTTACTGACACTTGTCACGTCCCTGCTCGCGGGCCTCGGGTCGGCCGCCGGACCCGGGATAAGTTGAGGGGTCACCGAATGACACGCGTAGACCGACCTGGACCCACCGGTCCTGCTGAGGACATGTCCGCACCCGGACGCCCGGGTGCCGTCGACGGGAGCGGGCCGTCCCCCGCACACTGGGGCGCGGCCGCAATGATCACCACCGCAATGATCACCATGAGTTCCGTTCACGGGATCCTCGGGGGAGACCTAGTGATGACCATTCGTGTGTTGGTAGCCGACGAGCAGCTGCTGCCCCTGGACGCGATCGCCGAAGTGCTCGCGTCCGTGAAGGACTTCGAGGTCGTGGGGGCGGTGAACCGGAGCTCGATGGTCGTCCCGGTCGCGGTCCGCCGCCGGCCGGACGTGGCCGTACTGGGCATGGGCACCGCCCAGGGCGGCTTCCGCCTGGTGCGGGAGCTCGGGAAACGCTTACCCGACTGCCGGGTCGTCCTGATGGCGGCCCGGCCCACCCGGACCCTGGTGGACCGGGCGGTGTCGGCAGGGGCGCTCGGCGTCGTCACCAAGCAGACCAAGATCCCCCGCCTGGTCGACGCCATCCGGGACGCCGCCGCGGGCGGCCGCCCGGCCCCGGGCGAGGCCGAACCGGCGCCCGACGGGCCGGCGGTCCGGACGGCCGTCGCGGAGCAGGTGCTGAGCGCGCGGGAACGCGAGATCCTCCGGCTCACCGCCACCGGCGCCTCGGTGAAGGAGGTGGCCCGCGAGCTCTACCTGGCCGCCGGGACGGTGCGCAACCTCACCTCGGGCGCGATGCGCAAGCTCGACGGGCGCAACCGCTTCGACGCTGCCCGGATCGCCGCCGAACGGGGGCTGCTGTGACAGGAGTTGCTGCTTCGCTCCGCTGTCCGGGCGGTCACCGGTATCAGCCCTGCGCCGCCCGTACCTCCCTCGCCTCCCTGCCGTCCCTCGCTTCCCTGCCCTCCCTGCCCTCCCTGCCCTCGTGTTCGAGCAGCCCGAGCCGGGTGGCCCGCACCATCGCCGTGAGCCGGTTGTCCGTCTCCAGCACCCGCAGGATCTCGGCGACGAACCGCCGCACCGTCCGGTCCGAGTAACCGAGGTGGCGGGCTATGGACTTGTCGGTGGCCCCGGCCGCCATCATCCGCAGCACCAGCCGGTGGGTCCCGGACAGCACCGGAGTCGAACCGCCGCCGCGCCGCCGCCGGGTGTACGGCGTGGCCGTGGACCAACTGTGCTCGAAGACCCGGGTGAAGAGCTGGGCGAGCAGTCCGCCGTCGATCACCACACTGCGGCGCAGCCCCTCGACCTGCGACCGGGTGACCACCTTCTCCCGGTCGACGATGACCAGCCGCAGCGGCAGCGACTCCGCCGTCCGGATCTCCGCGCCCGCCTCCTGGAGCGCGTTCACGTACTCCACGACGGCCGGGCTCGCCAGCGCGGACGCCGGCGCCACCAGCCGGTAGTGGACACCCCGGCGCAGCAGTTCGACATCCTCGCGGATGCACGGGTGCAGCGCCTCCCGCTCGGCCGCCGTCGGCAGCATCACCGCCACCTCGGACCGGCTGGAGGCGTGCAACTCGCCGAGCCGCTGTCCGAGTTGCGCCCGCGACTCGACCACCTCGACCGCCGGACTCTCCCCCGCGGAGGCCGGAGTGGCGAGGAAGCCGTCGGTGAGGTCGGAGATCAGCTCCTGCGCCCGGGTGAACTCCGCCAGGCGCTCCTGCTGATCGGCGACCAAGCGTCTCAGAATGCTCTGCGGCGTGACCGCCGCCGCCTCCGACCCCCGGTCGAGCAGCCCGTTCCCGGCCAGCCACTCGACGGCCTCCCGGACCTCGCCGACCCCGGCGCCGAGGTCCCGGGCGAGGTCCTCCGGGCATATGCCGCTTTCCTCGGTGCGAAGAAGTGAGAGGTAGACACGGTACGCAAAGCGCGCATCAATCCCGGTCGCCGCCGTCATCGCCGTGAACTCCAGCCGTAGGTACGGATCGTGAGCAGCAAGGAAGTCACGGGCCCCCGGGGGCCCGGCTGGCGACACTACTTGAAGAAGTACGGCGGCCTGTAGAGGGCCAGGAAGACCTGAGGCGAACAACGCGTCACCCCTCAAGTCCGGTCCGTCACCCCATTGCATCGACTGGCGCACTCAGGGCCGCATCAATCACCCGGAAAGTTGACCATATCGACATAAATCGCGCGAGTAAAGTGGATCGAAGGAGCTGCTCTCCGTGCACCTGGCCGTACGGTCGCAGGCTGCGTGCGAGGCGGGCCGGGGTCGGCACGCCATGGGCGAACGCTCGAGTATGTGCTTGTCCGGGAAGGTCTACTCGTCCTGATGCTGACTTTTGCTGACCTCGGACGGCAGCTCGTCAGGTGTTGTTGTGCGGTGGATGTCTGGTCAGTAGCCGGCCTCTTGGTCAGGCTGGAGTGACCGACGCCGGAGGCCTCTCGGCGTGCGCGAGGTGCTGAAGCGAAGCTCGGGTGTCTTCTTCTGACCTTCCTGACGCATCGTCGCCAGGAGGTATTGGAGTGCGGCGGGTCTCCGGTCGGCTCCGATCTCAGCCGGGACACGGAGATGCCGGGCAGGCTAGAGGCCACCGCCGCATCCCAGCGAGTCGCCGTCGTCCAGCTGCTGGCCGCCGTTCTTCACGACGATCTCACCGGCACTCTGCCCTCTCAGGGTGAGCTCCAGGCCCATCGCGGCCTGGTTGCGCCGCGGCTGCCCCTTGTGCCAGTCCAGCTGGTTGGAGGGCGCGTGGCTTGAGGCCAGGGCGGTGGCGGTCGACCTGATCGCGGCACTGGTCGGACTGGGGCTGGTCGGTGATGATCTCGTCAAGGCACGGGCGGGGTGGGCCGACGACGACCGGGGGGTCGTGTTCCTAAAGGGAACGCTCTCGGGTGTGCGCCGACTGCGGGTGATCCTCGACGGCATGGCGGCGCGGGGTCAGGCCGATACGGCCGGGAGTTGATCTTTCGGGGCTGCCGCGGCACGGCTTCCGCGGTGCTGCGGGCCGGATTCCGCGGTGGCTCTCTTTCGAAGATCAGGGGCGGCGCTGTGCGCCGCCCTTGAGCGAGTAGAGAAAGTTTTCGACGGGACGCCAGGAAGCTGCGCCTGGCTGTGAGGGGAACGTCCACGGCCGACCTCGACCATCGGGGCTACCGGATCGCGTGGCCGGCCGGGCGGTGCTTCGGGGCGCGCTCGGCGGGGAGGCGAGGTTGTAGCCCGTTCGGAATAGCACTTGCGGCGCGCGGTGGGCAGTACTCCGCCAAGTGGATTAGATGATTGTGAACCGTTCCGGTTCGCCCCCGATGGTGAGGAGCAGCCATGTCCGTCTCCAAGATGCGCCGCCGTGTTGGCACTTCCCTTCTCGTGCTGGCCATGGGCGCCGTCCCGCTGGCCGGTGCGGCGAGCACTGCCCACGCCGCCCCGGCCAGCGGCGTCGGTTCGGCGGCCGCAGGTGCAGCGCGCCCGGCCGCAGGTCCCATTCCCTGCCCGACGACCCCGCTTGAGGGTGTGTTTGCAGCGCTCGGCCCGATCGGCGGGCTCGTGAGCGGCATCGTCTGCACCAACGGGTAGTTGACCCGATCAAACTGAGGTGGCCGATGCCCGTTCGGACATCGGCCACCTCAGGACGTTTCGATCACCGGCCGTTTGTCCTGGTCGCCCACACTCCGTCCTCAGACACGCAGGGCAAGCGACCGCATACCAACCTCCCTACCGTGCGACGGGCTGGTGGGTGATCATAAGTTTGGTGGCGGCGACGGTCATGGTGAGGGTTTCCGCTTCTCCACCTCGAGCAGGTGTCTCGAGCGGGTACGTGGCTACCTGGCGGACCTGCCGACCATGCCCCGGCCCGGGAACTGCGCGAGTTCGCCCGGACGGTGCTGCCGGAAGCCGACGGCGTGGCTGTCACACTCCTGGGCGGCTCATGATGCCCTGGTAGAAGTCGAGTTCGGCGCGGAGCGCCTGCTCCCGATCTGCGGGGGCCGACAGGTAGTGGTCACCGCCCTCCAGGAGGACGCTGTCGTGGCCGTCTCCCAGCGCGGCCAGCTCCTTGGCGAAGTGCGTGGTCTCCTTGGCGGACGTGATGGTGTCGGCGGTCCCGTGGATCACCAGCACGGGGCAACGGATCCGTTCAGGCGCCACCGCACCGGCAGGCCCTCGGAGCACAGCCGCGTGGGGAACTGGGGTACGGACAGCTCCCATCGCACAGGGTCGATGATCGCCGAGACGGCCGTCGCGCCGGCGAACGGTCCCGGGCGACTTGCCGCCTGCAACGCCGTGTACCTTCCGCCGCGGCGCGTACCTTCCGTCACCACCGCCAAGGACTGCCCTGTGCCCGAACTCTGGATCACCATCAAGCTCGAACCGAACGGCGGCGTCGTCGGCAAGGGCATCCCGGTAGGTGCCGTGGATGCTGCCGTCCTCGCGAACGACGGTGGCGACGATGTGCACCTAGCGGTCGAGAGTGCCGATCGCGGCCCACCGACAGCCGTTGGGATCGCCTTCGGGGGCGAGCCCGGTTGCGGAGACCAGGCGCCGTGCGACGTCGGCCCACTGGGCGTCGGTCAGGTCCTGGTGGCGAGGATCGGAGCGCACCGAGCACATCCACACGGGCCGCTCCGGTGATCCGTGCGGCCGGGTCGTCCAGGGCGCCGCTGAGGACCGTCTGCGGGTCGCTGAAGGGGGGAAGCCGCTGGTCGGCACCCCGGTAGCCGGCTGCGATCAGCCGGGGGCGCGGCCGGTCGTGCGGGTCGTCCTGCCCGTAGAGGGCGGGAATCAGCGCGGCCGAGGTGGTGGCGTGCTGCAGGTGGGCGATCACAGCGTCCCCTCTCGGACGGGCGGCGGGGCCTGGCACACGGGCTGACATGGAGATGATCCGGAGATCGGGCGGTTTGGCCCGGCCGGAGAGGGGCGGTACCCGCCGAACGTCCTGCTCGGAAGGGGCGGTGCGTGGCTCTGTTCACCGATGTCGGGAAGCAGTTGTCCAGTACGTCTGTGAGCATGGCGAAGGGCTGACAGCCCAACAGAACCAGGCATGAGGCACTTCCCCGCGGCCGGCCCTCCCGCCGGTTCCGCCGACTTTTCGGCTTGCTCGCCGGGCTTGCTGCGACCGACACTGACAATACACGCGGGCGGATGCAACAGGCCCTGAAGATAAAAGGGTTGGTGCGGGCTGGTTGTGGGAATCGGGCCGGTGCGCGACCTGTGTGAAGGCAGGGGGAGCAGGAGGGGAGAGACATGAACAGCACAAACGGTACGGGTGGGGAGTGGTTGGGGCTGGCGGACGCGATCGCGCTGTTGCGGGACCAGATCGCCGAGGCTGAGCGTCGGATCGCGGATCCGGTGGGCAGTGGTGACAAGGGGGTGCGGTTCACGATGGGCGAGATCACTTTGAACCTCGGCCTGGAGCTGACCGGCACGAAAGGTGTCACCGGTGGGCTGAAATGGAGCGTGATCAGTCTGGGAGGAAAGAAGGAGACCAGCAGCAAGGCCACACACACGGTGACGTTGAAGCTGACCCCGCACGAGACAGACGGTGGCGATGTCGAGGTCGGCGACGAGGAATAGCCGCGCCGGTTGACCAGCGGGGGCGGGTGACCGGAGGGTTGAGGGGGAAACGTTCATGGAGTTCGACCGCCGGGTTCAGATCCGGGTGACCCGCAGGGGCAAGGACAAGAAGGGATTCGGGACGGGGTACCTGGTCGCGCCGAGGCTGATCCTGACCGCCCACCATGTCCTGGATGGCCTGGACCTCGACAGCGGGACGGGCGCGGTGACGGTTTGCCAGCCGGACTCGGACGCGAAGGAGTACCCGGCGATGGTGGTCTGGCACCGGCGGAACGCGCAGGTGGATGCTGCGCTCATCGAGATCGACGCCGACTGCGACTGGCCAGTCCCCGAGTCCCTGTCCGACCTGACGGCCAGGCCGCCCCAGCGCTACGGGCGTCTCATCGGCACCCGTTCCCAACGGGTCGCCCTGACTGGCTTCCCCCGCTTTCAGAAAGACCCGGCGTGGGGCCGTCTGGACGAGCAGGTGGAGGGTGTGATCGCCCCCGGCACCGGAGCGTTGGCCGGCCGCTACGAGATCACCAGCATCACTCCCACCCCCCAGGGCCCTCTCAGCAGCAGCGGCACCCGCTGGTCCGGCATCTCCGGGGCGGCGGTCCTCGCCGACGACGGTCTTGCTGGCGACCTGCTGTGCGGCATCATCCGCTACGACCGCCAGGCCGACGGCGGCACCCGCCTGACCGCCACCCCTATCAGCCACCTCCTCAGCAATCAGCAGGGCCGGCCCTCCAGGTTCTGCCACCTGATCACCGAGCACACCGGCTGGGAGCCGGTCCTTGAACCCATTGAACCCGCCCACCTGTTCAAACCCGCCACCGTCGACCGCGACCTGGACTCGCCCGCCGCGATGCTGCGCGCCGACACCGAGGCGGTGGCTTTCCACGGCCGCGACCAGGAACTCGCCGACCTGCGGGCCTGGTGCACGATCGACCCCGAAAAGATCGCGATCCGTGTCGTCACCGGCCCCGGAGGGCAGGGAAAGACCCGCCTCGCCCGCCGCCTCGCGGACACTCTCAGCCGGGAGAACTGGGTCACCGGACACCTGCGCTCGGACCTCACCGACCACGATGCCCCACCCGATTTCACCCCGCTGAACACCGCCCTGCCCCTGCTCCTGGTTGTCGACTACGCCGAGACCCGCCCCCGGTTGCTGCGTCGCCTGGTTGCCCATCTGCACGCCACTCGTCACCGCGTGCGCCTACTGGTGCTCGCCCGGTCGGACGGCGAATGGCGTACCGACACCCTCAGTGCCACTCCGGCCGTGCGCCGCCTCTTGGCCGCGACACCCGTCGTCCCGCTGGGCCCGCTCCAACCTGCAGGCCGGCCCGACCAGGACCGGAGTATTGAATTCCGGAACGCCGTCCTTGACTTGGCACGCCTGCTTCCACGTATACCCAGCGTGCCTGACCACGACTGGCTCGCACTGGCTCGCTCCATCCGTCCTCCGGTCGACTTGAGGCACCCGCGTTATGACAACGCCCTCACTCTGCAACTGACTGCCCTGGTGGCGCTCCTCCAGCACGGCCCGCGTCCAGCGGCCGCTGCTCCCGGTGCTCCGGCCGAGGAGATCCTGCTGGAGCACGAGGAACGGTTCTGGGAGGACAGCGCACAGGCCCCCGCTTTCAAACTCGGCCTGGACACCACTGCCCTGAGGGCCGCGGTCGCTGTCGCGGCCCTGTGCGGCGCCGCCGCCGCCGACAGTGCGGCCCGTGTCCTCGTCACAGTCCCAGGTATGCCGGCCGACAAGACCCTCCGCACCGCTGCCTGGCTCGCGCGTCTGTACCCGGCCGACCCCGACCGCTACTGGGGCTCGCTTCAACCCGACCGCATCGCCGAGTTCCTTGCCTCGCGCGCCCTGACACGGGGTGACATCGAACTATCTGCCCTTCTTGGTGCTGCCAGCCCCGACCAACAGGCCCAGAGCGTCACCGTCCTGGCTCGTGCCGCGATCGCTCATTACAACGGCGATCGCGCTCCTGACAGCGACGAGGTGCTCGGCACTCTCGACGCCGGCCTGGACGGCGTCCCCCTTTCCTATCAAGCCATTTCCGATGTCGTAGCCGCACTCCCTCATCTGTCCCACGTTGTCAACCCGCTCGCTGTACGGCTCGCCGATATCCTCGTCCATGTCAACCGATACCTTTCACAAGAGGACCCTGCGGCCCACGAGCACGACCTGGCTCACTCGTTGTCCAGCCTCGGCAGTCGGTTGTCGGAGGCAGGGCGGCGAGTCGAGGCGCTGGCCGCTACGGAGGAGGCGGTGGAGATCCGGAGGAGGTTGGCGTTGGGCAACCCCGCCGCCCATGAGCATGAGCTTGCTGCCTCCCTGACCAACCTCAGTGGAGATCTGTCGGAGGCTGGGCGGCGTGCAGAGGCATTGACCGCTGCACAAGAAGCGGTGGAGATCTACCGACGCCGTGAACCCGATAGTCCCAATGCTTTCGAGCATGAACTCGCCGTCTCGCTCTCCAGCCTCAGCGTGGCCCTTTCAGGGGAGGGCCGGAGGGTCGAGGCACTGGCCGCTGCGGAAGATGCGGTGGAGATCCAACGGAGACTGGTGGCTACGGACCCCGTTCACGAGCCCGATATTGCCCGTGCGCTGTCCACCCTCGGCAGTCGACTGTCAGAAGTGGGTCGCTGGGCCGAGGCGCTGGCCGCCGTGGAGGAGGGGGTGGAGGTTCGGCGGAGGTTGGCGGCTGCCGATCCGGCCGCTTTCGAGCGCGACCTTGCCACCTCGCTGTCCAACCTCGGCGGCAAGCTGTCAGAAGTGGGTCGCTGGGCCGAGGCGCTCACCACCATGGAGGAGGAGGCGGAGATTCGGCGGAGGTTGGCGGCCGCCGATCCCATTTCTTTCGAGCCCGACTTCGCCACCTCGCTGTCCAACCTCGGCGTGGCTCTGCTGGATGAGGGACGGCGGGCCGAGGCGCTCACCACCATGGAGGAGGCGGCGGAGATTCGGCGGAGGTTGGCGGCCGCCGATCCGGCCGCTTTCGAGCCCGAACTTGCCACCTTGCTGTCCAACCTCGGCGTGGCACTGTCGGAGGCCGGGCGGTGGGCCGAGGCGCTGGCTGCTGCGGAGGACGCGGTGGAGATCCACCGCCGCTGGGTGGCCGACAATCCCGTCGCACGTGAGCCCGGGCTTGCCCGCTCGCTGTCCAACCTCAGTAACGTGCTGTCAGAGACAGGGCGGCAGGCCGAAGCGTTGACTGTTGCCGAGGACGCGGTGGAGGTATGGCGGAGCCTGGTGGCTGGTGCCCCTGGAGTTCACGAGCACAACCTCGCCGGTTCTCTGTCCAACCTTGGGACCCGGCTGCGGTCGGTGGGCCGGCCGGCGGAGGGACTGACGGTTACGGAGGACGCCGTGGGGAGCTACCGTCGGCTGGCGGCCGACAATCCCGTGGTCCACGAGCCCAACTTCGCCAGGTCGCTGTCCAATTTGAGTGCCCACTTGTGGGAGGCGGGGCGGCTGGCCGAGGCGCTCACCGCGGTAGAGGAGGCGGTGGAGATCCGGCGGAGATTGGCGGTCGACAATCCCGCCGCCCACCAGTTCGACCTTGTCGTTTCACTCTCCCTCCGGGCCACTGTTCTGGCGAATGCGGGTGAGCTTCATGCAGCGCTGAACGCTACGGATGAAGCGGTGGAGTCCTGTCGGCCTCACGTCGCCACGATGCCCTCCTTGCTTTTAGGACTCCACCAGGTGTTGGACCTCCAAGCACAACTGCTGGAGGCGCTTGGACGCCAGCAGGACGCCGCGACCGTCCGGCGCTGGCTGGAAGAGAACCCGCTGTCGCTCATCACCGGAAATTAGAGAGCTGGTGCCCATTCCCGGTAGCCGGGAGGTCACACGAACGGATTCTCGGTCGGTGGCATGGAGGGTGGCTTCGGCAGCCCGAGTGAGGGTCCCTGAATTCTCACGTGTGGGCATCTGTGACAGCGTCTGGTCGGATCAATGCTGAAATTGCTGACTTCCCTGACGCCTCATCACCTAATTGGTCTAAGCCATTTTGCTGCTGGTTGGCTGCCTGAAGGTGGCGCGTCGGAGGCCCAAGGCCGAGCCGGAGGGCCTGGACGAGGACTCCCACTGGGAACTCCTCCAGCAGTGCCTCACCGACACCACGATGCTCCCGGAGGTCCGCGCCGCAGGCGCCCTCCTGCTCCTGTTCGGCCAGCACGCCACCCGCATCGCCGCCCGCCACACCAGTGCGCTGGACACGACGGCCATCCGGTGCTCGTCCTCGACCGGACCCCGATCCGCCTGCCCGAACCCCTCGCCCGCCTCCTCGTCGACCTTGCCGACCAGCCACCGCCCTCCGGATGGGGGCGGCCCACTCCCTCCCCGCTGGCTCTTCCCCGGCATCCGGCCCGGCCAGCACATCTCCGCCACCACCCTGTGCCGACGCCTGACCGCCCACCACATCCCCATCCGCCCGGCTCGCACCACCGCCCTGGTCCAACTCGCCCAGGACCTGCCGCCCGCGATCCTCGCCCCCATGCTAGGCCTGCACGTCGTCACCGCCCAGCACTGGCGCCGCCGCGCCGCCACCGACTGGACCGCCTACCTCCAAGCCCGCCGCGCCAGCAGCAGGGCAAAGCCGGCCATCGATCCCGGAACACGCGTCAACGCCCGCTCGGGGCACGCCGCCGACCGGGTGACCGACCGCCCCTGGCCGCCAGGTCACCGGTAGACGTGAGGCCATGACCACCAATTCCGGGTGCGCCGCGGCGCCACCGTCCTGGCCGCGCTCGCCGCGGTCCTCCTGCCCACCGCGGCCCCCGCCGCCGCGACCACCGCACCGGCTGCCGGCATGGCCTCCGCGCGCCGCGACCTGCCCGAGCCGCCGCCCGTCGACGTCGTGAGGGTCGAGCTCGATGAGCTGACCGTCGAGGCCCCGCACTCCATTGACGGCTACAGCCGGGAGAGGTTCCCGCATTGGATCAAGATCGCCGGTGAGTGCGACACCCGCGAGACGGTGCTCGCCCGAGACGGCCAGGGCGTCGTCCAGGACGACCTGTGCCGGGCCGTGGCCGGCACCTGGACCAGCCCCTACGACGACAAGGCCTTCACAGACGCCAAGGCCCTCGACATCGACCACATGGTGCCGCTCGCCGCCGCCTGGCGATCCTAGTAGGCGGAATTGCGGCCGCTGCATCGATGTCGTATGCGCCGGGCACAGCTTGACCTGGTCCGATGTGGCTGACCGCGTACATCCTGCGGGTGTGGTGGCGAGTCTGGCATGGACTGATGGGATCCGACGCCGCGATGTTGCATCAGGTGCAACCGCTGGAGGGCCGAGGAAGTCCCCCTTCATGGATCTTGGCATTGGTGGAACCGGCTTCCGGCCAACGGGACCTTTCGGCTGCGGAGTTGGGAGCATGGGTTCTACGGTGTCCGCATCGCCCTGACCGCCGGTCAGGTGTGTGATGAGGGGTGGGTCCGATGGATGTTCCGCTGGCGGACGCGGTCGCGGCGGTGCGCGACGAACTGTTGGAGGCCGCCGCGAGGGCGGGGGACGACCCGGGGGTGGTGTTCGCGGTGGGGCCGGTGGAGATGGAGTTCGAGGTCGAGCTGCGCGCGGATGCGAAGGCGAAGGCCAAGTTCAAACTGTGGGCGGTCGGTGCCCAGGCCGAGGCCGGCGTCTCCCGTGCCCGCACCCACCGGGTGTCCTTCACTCTGACCCCCAAGCGCGCCGACGGCACCGACCTGCTCGTCCACTCCGCGCGGGAGCGCCCCGAGGGGCCCGGTGACGTGTCGGGGCGTATCCCGGACTGACGGACAGGTGGGCGGGTCCGGCACGTACGGCCGGACCCGGGCGGGGCGGCAGGAAATCAGGGGAGGGACGGGAAGTGGAACAGTTGCGGGTGGCCGGCGTGACCGGGCCGAAGGGCGCGGAGGCCGGAGAGAAGGACAGGCTGGGGTCAGGGTATGCGGTAGGGGGCCGTCTGGTACTGACCTCCGCGCACGTCACTGGGCCGGCGGGGACCCGGGTGAAGGTGTTCCACCCCGGCGCGGGCGGCGCCGCGGTCGGAACCGTGGTGTGGGCCGGAACATCGAGGGCGCGTGACGACGCGGCTCTGGTGCTGGTCGACGAGTCGCCGCACTGGCGGCCGCCGGCCGACCCCGTGGCGTGGGGACGTCTGGACACGAAACGCCCCGGCGCCGCGTGCGAGACGTGGGGTGTGCCGGACGAGGCCCAGCGCAAGAAGCAGCCGGTCGAGGCCGCGCAGCTGGCCGGGGAGGTGAATCCGGGCAGTGGCTTCGTCGGCAACCAGTACGTCATGGACCTGCGCACCACCGGTGCCGGGTGGCCGGGCGACGGTACTTCGCCGTGGGGCGGGCTGTCAGGTGGGGCGGTGTTCTGCGACCGGTACCTGACCGGCGTGGTCGCCTCCGACCGCGCGAACTCCGGCCACGGCCGGCTCAATATCGTGCCCGCCTATGTCCTGCACCACGACCCCGCCTTCCGTACCGCCCTCACCGCCCACGGGGGCGGCCCCGCGGGAGTGCTGGCGGCGGTGGAGTTCCAGGATGTCGCCGACCCCACCGGCAACCCCACCACCAGGCGGGCGCCGGTGACACCGGCCGCCCTGCTGGAGGCCGGCCGCCAGACTGTCCCCTTCCACGGCCGCGAGGACCTGCTCGCCGAACTACGGGCCTGGTGCGACCAGGACGGGTTCGGGGCGTGGCTGCTGCACGGGCCCGGCGGGCAGGGCAAGACCCGCCTCGCCCACCACCTCGGCCACCAACTCACCACCCGAGGCTGGACCGTCCTGTGGCCGCGCGCCGCCGCCCGCCCCGACCACCTGCTCGAACTGCGGAGGGCGGCGAAGCCGCTGCTGGTCGTCCTCGACTACGCCGAAACCCGCCCCGAACAACTCGGCGCCCTCGTCGACGCCGCCGCCGAACACCCCGGCACCAGCCCCTTCAAACTCCTGCTCCTGGCACGCACCGCCGGCGACTGGTGGCAGCAGGCCCGCGAGGCAAGCCGCCAGGCCGAGGAACTCCTCGCTGCCGCCCGAACCCGCCGCCTCGCACCGCTGGAGGACGACCCAGAACTGCGTGCCGGCCACTACCGCGACGCCGCCCGCGCCCTCGCCACCGCGCTCCCGTCGGTCGCGGGCCTCAGCGGGCGCGACTGGACCTCGACCGCCACCACCCTGACGCCGCCTCGGAACCTGGGTAGGGCCGCCGCCTACGGCAACGCGCTCACCCTCCACATGACCGCCCTCGCCGACCTCCTCGACACCGCCCGCACCGCACCCACGAGCAGTACCGGGGACGAGGACGCCCAGGATGTCGAGGACCGGCTCCTCGGCCACGAAGCCCGCTACTGGCGCGACACCGCCGCCACCTGCGGCCTCACCCCCGCCCTCGGCATGAGCACCCTGAGGACCGCACTCGCCGCCGCCCACCTCACCGGCGCCGACGACGAAGGCACAGACCTGCTCTGGCAGCGCCTGCCCGTGCTTGCCGACCAGTCCCGCGACCGCCGCAACCAGGTCACCGCCTGGCTCGCGTCCCTCTACCCCGCCACGGTGCCCGGTTCACCGTGGGGCGCGCTGCAGCCCGACCGCCTCGCCGAGCGCCACATCGGCCGCACTCTCCTGGCCGTTCCCCGCCTGGCCGACCACCTCCTCGACGGCGCCGACGACACTCAGATCGAACGATTGCTCACTGTCTACAGCCGCGCCGCCGCCCACCCCGCCCTCCTCCGGCTCGACGGCCGGCTCACCGAACTCTGTATCCGCCACCACAGGGCCCTCGCCGCTCACATCGTCACCACCGCCACCCGCACCGACCACCCCACGCCCCTCATCACCGCCCTCGACACCCTCACCGCCCACCCCGACACCCCCCTCGACACCCTCACCACGATTTACGGTCTGTTCCCCCAAGCCAGCCACCGCCTCACCAGCACCGCGGTCCGGCTCACCCACGCCATCACCGGCCACCACCGGGCTCTGGCCGGGGCGGACCCGGACGCTCACTTGCCCGACCTCGCCTCTTCCCTCAACAACCTGTCTATCCGGCTTGGTGATGCCGGTCGGCGGGAGGAGGGGCTGACGGCCGTCCAGGAAGCCGTCAGGATCCGCCGCACGCTGGCCGGGGCGAATCCGGACGCCCACCTGCCCGACCTCGCCGGGGCCCTCAACAACCTCTCTGTCCGGCTCTCCGATGCCGGCCGACGGGAGGAGAGCCTGGCCGCGGTCCAGGAAGCCACCGGCCACTACTGGGTCCTGGCCGAGGCGAACCCGGATGCCTACCTGTCCGACCTCGCCAAGGCCCTCAGCAACCTCTCCGTCCAGCTTGGTGATGCCGGTCGGCGGGAGGAGGGGCTGACGGCCGTCCAGGAAGCCGTCAGGATCCGCCGCACGCTGGCCGGGGCGAATCCGGACGCCCACCTGCTCGATCTCGCCATGGCCCTCAACAACCTCTCTGTCCGGCTCTCCGATGCCGGCCGACGGGAGGAAAGCCTGGCCGCGGTCCAGGAAGCCACCGGCCACTACTGGGTCCTGGCCGAGGCGAACCCGGATGCCTACCTGCCCGACCTCGCCAAGGCCCTCAGCAACCTCTCCGTCCAGCTTGGTGATGCCGGCCGGCGGGAGGAGGGGCTGACAGCCGTCCAGGAAGCCGTCAGGATCCGCCGCACGCTGGCCGGGGCGAATCCGGACGCCCACCTGCCCGACCTCGCCAAGGCCCTCAACAACCTGTCCATCCGGCTCTCCGATGCCGGCCGGCGGGAGGAGGGGCTGACAGCCGTCCAGGAAGCCGTCACCATCTGCCGCACGCTGGCCGGGGCGAATCCGGACGCCCACCTGCCCGACCTCGCCAAGGCCCTCAACAACCTGTCCATCCGGCTCTCCGATGCCGGCCGGC
>NZ_JBIVGI010000003.1:345482-442344 GCF_044748625.1 Kitasatospora sp. NPDC089913
CAGGAGGAGGGGCTGACAGCCGTCCAGGAAGCCGTCGGCCACTACCGGGCCCTGGCCGAGGCGAACCCGGACGCCTACCTGCCCGACCTCGCCATGGCCCTCAACAACCTCTCCGTTGATCTTGGTGATGCCGGCCGGCGGGAGGAGGGGCTGACGGCCGTCCAGGAAGCCACCGGCCACTACCGGGCCCTGGCCGAAGCCAACTCCGACGCCCATCTGCCCAATCTCGCTCGCGCCCTCAGCAACCTCTCCGTCCAGCTCGGTGATGCCGGCCGGCGGGAGGAAGGGCTGACAGCCGTCCAGGAAGCCGTCAAAATCCGCCGCACGCTGGCCGAGGCGAACCCGGATGCCTACCTGCCCGACCTCGCCATGGACCTCAACAACCTCTCCGTTGATCTTGGTGATGCCGGTCGGCGGGAGGAGGGGCTGACGGCCGTCCAGGAAGCCGTCAGGATCCGCCGCACGCTGGCCGAGGCGAACCCGGATGCCTACCTGCCCAACCTCGCCTCTTCCCTCAACAACCTGTCCATCCAGCTCTCTGATGCCGGTCGGCGGGAGGAGGGGCTGACAGCCGTCCAGGAAGCCGTCACCATCTGCCGCACGCTGGCCGAGGCGAACCCCAACCTCTTCGGACCAGCCCTGCAAGAGTCCTTGGACACGGCCGCCTGGCTTGAAAGACTTGGACCCTAGCCGAGTGAGACAGAGACCGCCGCACGCTCCGGCCGGGAAGATGACACGTTCGGAATGACGCTCCCTGCCAGTCGGTGGATATGCCTGGAATACCGGACGTCGCGAGGCGTACGCCAATGACCAGGGCAGTCCGTTGACACTGGTCGCGGTGACCGCGAAGTCGAACCGGGCGAAGGCCGACAAGGACCCGACGGATTGGCTTCCGCCGCTGGCCGAGGTCCATTGCCGGTACGCGGCCGAGTGGGTCTCGACCTACTGAGGTTTTCGTTGTGTTGTCGGTGGTGACAGGTAGTGATCCCTGCGGTATGCCGGTGGTATGCGGTACGCGCAGGGTGGGGGCCTGACCGCTGAGCGGCGGGCGTTTCGTGAACAGGTGCGGCTGGAAGCCGGTGCCCGGTTCGAGGCCGGCGAGAGGACTTCGGCGATCGCCCGGGACCTGCGGGTCAGCGAGCGGTCGGTGGAGCGCTGGCGGCGGGCCTGGCGAGAGGGCGGCGAGGAGGCCCTGCGCTCGTCGGGTCCGGCAAGTGTCCCGAAGCTGTCGGATGACCAGTTTGCCGAGCTGGAAGAGGAGCTGGGCAAGGGGCCGGCCGCTCACGGGTTCGAGGACCAGCGGTGGACGTTGGCCCGCGTTCAGACAGTGATAGGCCGTCGGTTCCGGCTGCGGCTGTCGGTCGCGACCGTCTGGCGGCTGCTGAAGCGGCACGGCTGGTCCTGGCAGGCCCCGGCCCGCAGGGCTCTCGAGCGGGACGAGCACGCGGTCGAGCTGTGGAAGCAGGTGGGGGTACCCCCGCTTGCGGGGGAGTGTGGCCCCGGGTAAAAGCACCGCGGCGGCGCTCGGGGCCTGGGTCGTCTTCGAGGACGAGGCCGGGTTCGCGATGACGCCGCCGCGCGCCCGCACCTGGGGCCGACGCGGACACACGCCCGTCGTCCGCGTCCGGGGCCGCTCCCGCCGCCGGATCTCGGTGGCCGCGCTGTGCTGCTACAAATCCGGGCAGAAGAGCAGGATGATCTACCGCCCCCGCTTCCACCTTCTGCTCAAAGGTGCCCGCAAGAGCTTCGCCTGGACCGACTACCGCGACCTCGCCGTCCGGGCACACATCCAGCTCGGCGGCCCGATCGTCCTGGTCTGGGACAATCTGAACACGCACCTGGCTGTCGGCATGAAGCGATACGCGGCCGAACACGACTGGCTCACCGTGTTCCAACTTCCCTCGTACGCGCCGGACCTCAACCCGGTCGAAGGCCTCTGGTCACTTCTGCGACGTGGCCCGATGGCGAACACCGCCTTCACCGACCCCGACCACCTCACCGGCGCCCTTCGCAGAGGCCTTCGACACATCCAACTTCGGTCCGCCCTTATCGACGGATGCCTCGCTGGCACTGGGCTGTCGCTCGGTCCACCGACCCCGCCCTGAAAACCTCAGTAACTGCGCTGGAGCCTGGCCGCCGACTGGGCCGAGGCAGGGGCACTGGCCGGCATCGCCCAGCGGTGCCCGACCACGACCGTGGTGTATGAGCTGGCGGCCTAGTAGTGCTTTGTTAGGTGGTGTCGTAGGGCTGCCATGGGGTGGGTTGTCGGCAGGTGGGGCAGGTGCCGGTCCAGGTGGCGACGAGGTGTTGGAGGAGGTCCAGGGCCTGGCCGAAGGTCAGGCCCTGGCCAGGGCTTTTGGGAGGGCGCGCTGTTCGGTGAGGAACAGGTGGGCGGCGCTGACGAGGGTGACTGAGACCTGTGGTTGCCATGACGGGCTGACCTCCCGGTGTCGTGCTGACGTTTTGCTGACCCGGATGGTCGATCACGTCCCTGAGCTGGGCAGAAACGTGGAATGCGTGATACTTGAAGAAGTACGGCGGTCTGTAGAGGGCCAGGAAGACCTGAGGCGAACAACGCGTCACCCCTCGAGTCCGGTCCGTCACCCCACCGCGTCGACTGACCGCACTCGGAGGCGCATCATTCATCCGGGAAAAGGCATTACATGAGCACAAATCATGCCAGTGAAGAGAAACGGAGAGGAGGCGTCCTGTTTGAGGTCAAGGGCCGCTCGCGGCACCGACAGTCCCGCGAGTGCGGCGGGCGATGGCGTCGATCAGGTGCACGGTCAGGGCGAAGCTTGTGCAGGATCCCGTCGGCCAGGACCTCGACCTCGCCGGTGGCCTGCTGTCACGGCGAGCCGCTGCTCCGTCCGGGGGTTCGGGACCTCGGATCGGGGCGGCCGGGGCCCCGGCTTCCCTAGCATGGCGTCCATGACCACCCAGGCTCCTGCCGTCGCCACCCTCCGCCTGCTGGGCGGGTTCCAGGTTTCGCAGGCTCTCTACGTCGCCGCCCGCGCCGGTGTCGCCGACCGACTTCTCGACGGGCCGGTCGCGTTGGGAGTCCTGGCGGACTCCGTCGGGCTCCGCCCGGATCCGCTCCGTCGGATCCTGCGGGTGCTCGGCTCGGAGGACGTCTTCGCCTTCGACCAGCAGCAGGATGTGGTCGCACTCGGCCCGCTCGGTCACACCCTCGTCACCGGCGGGGCGGACTC
Source organism: Kitasatospora sp. NPDC089913 (assembly GCF_044748625.1). Taxonomy (NCBI): domain Bacteria; kingdom Bacillati; phylum Actinomycetota; class Actinomycetes; order Kitasatosporales; family Streptomycetaceae; genus Kitasatospora; species Kitasatospora sp. NPDC089913. The sequence goes on from NZ_JBIVGI010000003.1 coordinate 348,695, forward strand.
GGTGCGCAGCATCGCCCTCGCCTGGATGGAGACCCACTACGCGCCCTTCGCGGAACTCTGGGGAACGGCGACGACGGGAGTACCGGCTGCGGAACTGGCCTTCGGTCGGCCCTTCTTCGACTGGCTCGGCCAGGACTCCGCGCGTACCGCCACGTTCACCGCCGCGATGGCGGACTTCACCCTGGCGGTCCGGCGACATGCCTTCTCCCGGGTCGAGTTGGACGGGGTGGGCACGGTGGTGGACGTCGGCGGTGCCGACGGTACGGTGCTGGCCGGTCTGGCCGAGCGGTACCCGGCGGTGCGCGGGGTCGTCTTCGACCTGCCGCATGTGGTCCGTGGCGCCGAGGCGGTCGTGCGGGCACGGGGGGTCGGGGACCGGATCTCGGTGGTCGGCGGGGACTTCTTCGTCGAGGTGCCGTCCGGTGACTGCTACCTGGCCTGCTTCGTGCTGCACGACTGGTCGGACGAGCAGGCCGCGCGGATCCTCGCCCGGATCCGTGAGGCCGCGGCAGTCGCGGACGCGCGCCTGGTCCTGGTCGAGACGGTGCTCGACGTCGGCCCCGCTCCACAGGTGGCGCAGCTGCTCGACCTGACGATGCTCGGCCTGGTCGCCGGCCGGGAACGCACGACCGGGGACTGGCGCCGTCTGCTGGCAGGATCCGGGTTCCGGCTGGAACGGGTACGGGTCACGGAGGGTCCGATGTGCGTGATCGAGGCACGTCGGCTGCCCTGAGGCCTGCCCTCGTCATCGAGGGAAACCCCGTGGCGGGCCGGGCGGTCCACCCTGCACTGTGTGCCCCTCCGGGGACTCTCGGGATCGGCACGGTACGCCCTCCGCAAACTGGCCCGGAACGCGATTCGCATACGCCGTGGGCACGTTCACGGCAGGATCCCGGTCAAGTCAGTGGTGCACTGTCAGGTGGTGCTCGGAGACGAGCCCGGCGTGCTCGGAGCCGCGTCGACGGTGCGGATCGGTGGCCTGGTTCTGCCGGGCCTCGGGCACGGAGTGTCAGAAGTTCCGGGCCAGCGCGGTGCAGGCGGCGGTCGTGATCAGCCAGAGGAGGACGGGGACGGTCACGAGGACGGCGGAAGGCATCGGCAGGGACACGAAGCAGAGGGAGCCGATGAACGCGAGGACGAGGGTGATGACGGCGACGGTGCCGAACCGGGCGGCGCGCGGGCCCGGGCGTGACCAGGCCAGGCCGTGGGTGGTGACCGCCGAGCCCAGGCCGATCAGGAGGGGGACTCCGAACGAGACGAGGTAGGACACGTCCTGGTTGTCGGTGCGGTGACCCTGGTGGGTGAGCGCGGCCACCCGCCCCCGGTAGACGGTGAGGTCGACCTCCGCGCCGACCCTTACCCGGTCGTAGAAGGCCTCGGGAACCTCGTAGCCCCGTTCGGGGGCCGCCGCGCGCGCCACGGTCACCGTGTGGCCGGCCGACGGGTTCGCCGCGCCGGGGCCGGCGCCGGGGTGGACGTTCTTGGCCGTCACCCTGCCCGTCTCGTGCCGTACGCAGCTCGCACCGGGGCGCTGCTCCGCCGCACTGCACGCCGGGGCGTTGCGGTAGGCGTACACGCGGATGTCGGCCCGGGCGAACCAGAGGAAGCCGGCAACGGCGGCGGCCAGTCCCGCCAGGACGAGCAGAGCCTGGACCAGGGAGCGGTCCGGACCCCTTGTCCTCCTGGTTCGAGCGTTCATGGCCGCCTCCCGGGATCGCCGTGGACGGACGCCTCCCCGACGCCCCACGAAGGATGCTGCCAGGGATGCGGACGACAGGGCAGTGGGGAACACGTCCGGGGTGAAGTCGTGGGAGGCGCCTGCCCGTTCGGGGATCGCCGGCGGTACCGGAAGAGCGGCGGCTATCCCGGAAGGCGGAAGAAGGAGCGGTAGAGCGGCAGTTGCTCGGTGAGCATGTGGATGCCGGGGTGGGTGGTGAGGCCGAGGGCGGCGGCGCCGCGGAGCAAGGGGGTCTCGGCGGGCGTCATGATGATGTCGGCGACCAGTGTGCCGGGCGCGAGTGCTGCCGGGTCGAAGGGGAGCGGGTCGGCCGGGTGCAGGCCCAGTGGGGTGGCGTTGACCGCGAGGTCGATGTCGGTGGGCGGGCGCGGGGCCGCGGCCACGCGGCCGGGCCAGCGGGTGCCGAGCCGCTCCAACAGGGCGTCCACCCGGGCCCGGTCGGGATCGGTGACGGTGAGTGCGGCGGCCCCTTCGGTGAGCAGGGCGGCGGCGATGGCGAGCCCCGCACCTCCGGCGCCGGCCAGCGCCACCCGCAGCCCGGCCGGGGGGTGCCCCGCGGCGGCCAGGCCCCGGACGAACCCCGCGCCGTCGAAGTTGTCGCCGTACCAGCGGCCGTCCGGCTCGCGGCGCAGCGCGTTGGTGCTGCCCAGCAGGGCGGCGGCGTCGCTGAGTTCGTCGGCGTGCCCGCACATCGCCAGCTTGTGGGGGACGGTGACCAGCAGGCCGTCCAGGTTGGCGACGGCCTTCAGTCCTCGCACGACCTCGTCCAGCCGGTCCGCCGGGGCGTGGACGGGGACGAGGACGGCGTCCACGCCGTTAGCTGCGAAGAGTCGGTTGAGCAGCGCGGGCGCCTTGGCCTGGGCGATCGGGTCGCCGAGCACCGCGAACAGCCGGGTGTGCCCGGAGATCGGCACGGAGATCGGCACGGAGGGAGGAAGGGGCACCTCAGGCCTCCCGAGTGGCGCGCGGCATGGCGTCCAGGGCGCGGGCGACCAATGACTCGGGGACGTCGCGGACGAGTTCGGCGCCGCGCGGGCCGTCCAGGACGAAGGAGAGCCCGTCGACGGCCTTCTTGTCCAGCCGCATGAGGGCGATCAGCGCCCCGGTGCCGACCTCCGGCGGCAGCGCGGTCGGCAGCCCGTAGTGGGCCACCACCTCGTGGTGCTCGGCGACCCGCTCGGGGCCGATCCGGCCGAGGGCGCCCGCCAGTCGGCCGGCGAAGACCGTGCCGATGCCGACCGCCTCGCCGTGGCGCAGCCGGAAGTCGGTGGCGCGTTCCAGCGCGTGGCCCAGGGTGTGGCCGTAGTTGAGGATGTGCCGCAGTCCGGTGTCGCGCTCGTCGGCGGCCACCACGGCGGCCTTGCGGGCGACGCTCGCGGCGATCTGCTCGGGCAGCGGCAGGTGGCGGAGGTCCCCGGCGCCGATGAAGTGGCAGCGGGCGATCTCGCCGTAGCCGTTGACGCGTTCGCGCGGCGGGAGGGTGCTGAGGTAGTCGGTGTCGCAGAGAACGGCGGACGGCTGCCAGTACGCGCCCACCAGGTTCTTGCCCTCCGGGAGGTTCACCGCCGTCTTGCCGCCGACGCTCGCGTCGACCTGGGCCAGCAGCGAGGTGGGCAGGTGCACCACCGGCACACCCCGGTGGTACAGGGCGGCGGCGAGCCCGACCGCGTCGGTGGTGGTGCCGCCACCGCAGGAGACCACCGCGTCCGCCCGGCCCAGGCCGAACGCGGTGAAGCGGCTGCACAGTTCGGCCACCCAGGCGAGGGACTTGCCCTCCTCGCCGTCCTTCGCCTCCACCACCAGGGTGTCGAGGCCGGTGTCGGGCAGCCACTCGGCGGGCCGGGCGCTGACCACCGCGACCCGGCGGGCGCCGATCCCCGCGAGTACGCCGGCCAGCCGGTGGCGGGCGCCGGGGCCGATCAGCACCGGGTAGCCGCGCTCACCGAGTTCCACGTCGATGCGGCGCAGCCCGCCGTCCGTGCGGACGGGGGTCGCCGTGCGGACGGCGGGTTCTGTGGTGGTCAACTCGGCTCCCAGGGATGGTCGGTGTGGTGGCGATCGGTGGAGCGGTTTCAGGACGCGGGCTGCAGCCGCGCCAGCGCGAGGGCGCCGTGCAGGGAGGACAACCCGCCGAGCACGGCCGGCCGGATCGCGGGGGCCGGGCCGCCGGGGCGGGCCAGCACGGCGGCGTGCGCCTGCACCCGCGCCGTGAAGCCGGGCAGTCCCTCGGCGAACCCGCCGCCCAGCACGGTCAGTTCGGGGTGGAAGAGCTCGCCGAGCGAGACGGCCGCCGCCGCCAGCGCGGCACAGGTCTCCTCGACGGCCTCCACCGCCCACGGTGCGCCCTCGGCCAGCCCGGTCCGCAGCTCCGCGTACTCGACCGGCGCGCCGCGCAGCAGTTCCGCGCGCCGCAGGGTCGCCGGACCGGAGGCGGTGGCCTGCAGGCAGCCGCACCGCCCGCAGTCGCAGACCGGGCCCCGGCGGTCGACGATCAGGTGCCCCGCTTCGCAGGAGCCGCGCCCCGGGCCCGGCAGCGGCGCGCCATCGTGTACGACACCGCCGCCGACTCCCGTCCCGACACCCAGGTAGACCACGTGCCGGGACCCGGCGTGCTCCGCCTCGGCGAGCGCGGCGAGATCACCGTCGTCCGCCCAGGCCAGTGCGGCGTCGGGGAAGAGCCGCCGCAGCGCCGGGAGGAGGTCGAAGCCGCGCCAGCCGGGGCGGCCCGGCCAGGCGAGCACCCGGCCGTCCGGGCCGACGGTCGCGGGCACGGCCACCCCGACGGCCGCGAAGTCGCCCTCCCAGCGCTCGCGCAGGTCGGCGACGGTGCCGGCCAGCGCCGTCCAGTCGGCGTAGGCGCCGGCCACCCGGGCGCCGGGCCAGCGCAGCACGGCCTCCTCGGTGCGGACCGGCCCGCCGGGCGGGCCGTCCTCGGCGCGCAGCGCCACCTTGGTGCCGCCGATGTCGATGCCGAGCACACCCCGGGAGGCTGCCGGCGACTGGGCCGTGGGGGCCTCGGCCGTCGGGGCCTGGGCTGTCAAGCCCTGGACCGTCGGGCCCTGCGCCGTCGCGGCCTGCGGCGTCGCCGTGGTGTCTCCCGGGGCGGTGCCCGTCGCGAGGCCCATCAGGACGCCGGGACCTTCGCCAGCAGCGCCTGCGCGGCCAAGCGGTAGCCGAGCGCGCCGAGCCCGACGATCACGCCCGAGGCCAGCGGCGCCAGTACCGACTCGTGCCGGAAGGACTCCCGCGCCCAGACGTTGGACAGGTGCACCTCGACGAAGGGCCGCGGATAGGCGGCGAGCGCGTCGCGCAGTCCCCAGCCGGCGATCATCAGCGCGCCCGGGTTCACGATCGCCCCGACGGAGCCGTCCCAGGCGTCCTGCACGGCCTCGATCAGCTGACCCTCCGACTCGCGCTGGACGGAGACCACCTTCCAGCCCCGGCCGGCCACCTCGGCGGCGACCGCGGCCTCGATGTCGGCCAGGGTGTCGGTGCCGTAGACCTCCGGTTCGCGACGGCCGAGAATTCCGAGATTGGGGCCGTTCAGCAATAGCAGTTCGCTCATATTCCGGTTATAGCAGCGAGTTTCCCCGGCGAACCCCTCGGACGGCTGCCGAACTGCAGGACAAGGGCTTTCTAGGGGGGTGGGTAGGGGAGGTGACGGGCCGCATTTCCTGGGTTAGCGTGCCGTTCCAGTTCCACGGTCCCCCTACAGGAAAGGCTGCGCGGAATCATGACTGCCCAAGGACGTCCGGCCCCGGAGTTCCCGGTCTGGCCGCAGTACGACGATGCCGAGCGCGAAGGACTGCTCCGGGCACTGGAGCAGGGCCAGTGGTGGCGGATGGGCGGCAAGGAGGTCGACACCTTCGAGCAGGAGTTCGCCGACTACCACGGCGCCGCGAAGGCGCTCGCCGTCACCAACGGCACCCACGCGCTGGAGATCGCCCTCCAGCTGCTCGGGGTCGGCCCGGGCACCGAGGTCATCGTGCCCGCGTTCACCTTCATCTCCTCCTCCCAGGCCGCCCAGCGGCTCGGCGCCACCGCGGTGCCGGTCGACGTCGACCTCGACACCTACAACCTGAGCCCCGAGGCGGCCGCCGCCGCGATCACCCCGCGGACCCGCGCGATCATGCCCGTCCACATCGCCGGCCAGATCGCCGACCTGGACGCCCTCGACAAGCTCGCCGCCGACTCGGGCGTGTCGATCGTGCAGGACGCCGCGCACGCCCACGGCGCCCGCTGGTGCGGCCGCCGGGTCGGCGAGCTGGGCTCGATCGCCGCGTTCAGCTTCCAGAACGGCAAGCTGATGACCGCCGGCGAGGGCGGCGCCGTCACCTTCCCGGAGAGCGCGCAGTACGACGAGGCGTTCCTGCGGCACAGCTGCGGCCGCCCGCCGACGGACCGGAAGTACTACCACCAGACCTCCGGTTCCAACTTCCGGCTCAACGAGTTCTCCGCGAGCGTCCTGCGCGCCCAGCTCGCCCGCCTGGACAGCCAGATCGACGTCCGCGAGGAGCGTGCCAAGCAGCTCAAGAGCCTGCTGACGGAGATCCCCGGCGTGGTGCCGCAGGGCCACGACGAGCGGGCCGACCGTGTCCCGCACTACATGGCGATGTTCCGGGTGCCCGGCCTCGGCGAGGACCGGCGCAACGCCCTGGTCGACGACCTGATCGCGCGCGGCCTGCCCGCGTTCGTGGTGTTCCGCGCCATCTACCGCTCGGACGGCTTCTGGGAGTCGGCCGCGCCCGACACCACCGTCGACGCCCTGGCCGAGGCCTGCCCCAACAGCGAGGCGCTCACCGCCGACGGCATCTGGCTGCACCACCGCACCCTCCTCGCGAGCGGGCAGGCGATCGAGGACACCGCGCAGATCATCGCCGACGCCCTGGCCGCGGTGTGAACGCGCGGGTGAGCACCGCCGGACCGGGGCCGGCCGCCCCGGTGCGGGTGGCTGTCGTCGGCCTCGGCTGGGCGGGCCGCACCATCTGGCTGCCCCGGCTGACAGCCCACCCGGCCTACCGGGTCACCGCCGTCGTCGAGCCCGGCCCCGGCGGCGCGGAGCACGTGCCGTCCGGCGCCGTCCTCCTCGCCGACGCCGACCTGCTCGGCCCCGACGTCGACCTCGCGGTCGTCGCGGTGCCCAACCACCTGCACACCCCGGTGGCCGAGCGTCTGCTCGCCCGCGGCATCCCGGTGTTCCTGGAGAAGCCGGTCTGCCTCAGCGCCGCCGAGGCGGACCGGCTGGCCGCAGCCGAACGTGCCGGCGGGACCGTTCTGCTGGCGGGCAGTGCCGCCCGCTACCGGCAGGACGTCGCCACTCTGACCGACCTGGCGGCGGACCTCGGCCCGATCCGCCACGTCGACCTCGCCTGGGTCCGTGCCAGCGGTGTCCCCGACGCCGGCGGGTGGTTCACCAGCCGGCGGCTCTCCGGTGGCGGCGCCCTGGTCGATCTGGGCTGGCACCTGCTCGACACGGCCCAGGCCGTGCTCGGCGGCGACGTCCGGTTCCCGTCGGTGCTCGGTTCGCTCTCCGCCGACTTCGTCAACGACGGCAGGCGCGGCGCCGGCTGGCGCGGCACCGACGGGCCGGACGGTGCCGGCGACGTCGAGGACACCGCCCGCGGCTTCCTGCTCACCGACACCGGCGTCTCGGTGGCGGTGCGGGCGAGCTGGGCCTCCCACGAGCCCGTCGACACCACCCGGATCACGGTGGAGGGCGCCACCGGTTCCGCGACCCTGGAGTGCACCTTCGGCTTCAGCCCGAACCGCCGGGTCCCGCGCCTCACCCGGACCCGCGACGGCGTCACCACCGAGGTCCCGCTGCCCGGGGAGGACGTCGGCACCGAGTACGTGCGCCAGCTCGACGAGCTGCCCGCCCTGCTCGCCGACCCGGCCTCGCGCGGCGCGGCCGTGAACCGCGCCCACCACACCATCTCGGTCATCGAGCGGCTCTACGAGGCGGCCCGCGCCCCGCGGCCGCGGCTCGCCGACGAGGCCGCGGCCCTCGCCCTCTGACCGTCGTAGCCGTTCGACTGCCGTCGGTGCCCGACCGCCGTCCCCGCCGTCCCGGCCACTCCTTGTCGAGCCGCGGCTCGAACCGAGCAGCCCCGTGCCCCGGCCCCGGAGGCCGTGCCGATCCCGTCGGCCCCGGGGCGCCAGGCCCGGCCACCCGTCCGGGCAGCCCCTCGTCCCATGGAGATCCCATGCCGATCGACCAGCCCACCGCCACCGCCCCGACCACCGGGCCCGACGGGCACGCACTCGCCTACCGCCTCCCGCTGCGCGCCGTGGTCTTCGACCTCGACGGCGTCATCGTCGACAGCTTCGACGTGATGCGCCGGGCGTTCCTCGCCGCCTACGAGGAGGTGGTCGGCGACGGCAACCCGCCGTTCGAGGAGTACAGCCGCCACCTGGGCCGCTACTTCCCGGACATCATGCGGATCATGGGGCTGCCGCTCGCCCTGGAGGAGCCCTTCGTCCGGGAGAGCTACCGGCTCGCCCCGGAGGTCACCGTGCACGCGGGGGCGCGGGAACTGCTCGTCGAGCTCAACCGGCGCGGCATCCGGCTGGCCGTGGCCACCGGCAAGAGCGGCCCCCGGGCCCGCTCGCTGCTCGACCAGCTCGGCCTGCTGCACCACTTCGACCACGTGCTCGGCTCCGACGAGGTCGCCCGGGCCAAGCCCGCGCCCGACATCGTGCTGCGCGCCCTGGAACTGCTGGACGTGCCGGCCGAACGGACCGTCATGGTCGGTGACGCCGTCACCGACCTGGCGAGCGCCCGGGGCGCCGGGGTCGGCGCGATCGCGGCGCTGTGGGGCGAGACCGACGAGGCGGCGCTGCTCGCCGAACGGCCCGACGCGGTGCTGCGTCGGCCCGCCGACCTGCTCACCCTGCTGCCCGAACCCGCCCCGGCCCACTGACCGGCCTGACCGGCTGCGGGTCCGGACCGTCCAGCCGCCCCACCGGCCGGTCCGCCCGCTCCGCCCCGCCCCGCCCCGCCGTGCCCACGCCCGGCGGGGCGGCGCGGTTCCCGGCCGCGGTGCGGCCGCCGCCCCCGCTCCCCGCTCCCGTGAATAGGGCCCGTATAGGGGGTCGGATAGGGGCGGCCGGGAGCCCCCGCCGTACGAGACTGTGACCGGCGGGAATTCGCGTACGGCGGCCCCGGAAAGGCCGCCCCGAAAAGACTTCCCGGAAAACGCGGCCCGGAAATGCGGCGGCCCCGTACGGGGGAAAGCAGACCGGAAGCGGAATTCCCTGACCGCCGCCGACCCCGGGTGCCGGGCGGAAACCGAATGCCCCGCTCCAGGCCCGAGCCGCCCCGAGCCCGAGCTGCCCCGACGCCGACCCGACCCCGACGCCGACCCGAACCGACCCAAGGAAGTGACGGCATGTTGCGCACCGAGCTGATCCGGCCGCTGCCCGAACTGCTGGCCGAGCACGCCCGCGACAGCTCGGACCGGACCGCGTTCCGCGACGCCGTCCGCGGCGTGACCTACGCCGAGCTCCACACCCGCACCGGCCGGCTCGCCGGCCACCTCGCCGACCTGCGGCTCCAGCCCGGCGACCGGGCCGCGATCCTGCTCGGCAACAGCGTCGAGGTGGTGGAGTCGTACTTCGGCATCCTGCGCGCCGGCGCCATCGGCGTCCCGCTCAATCCGCACGCCACCGAGGCCGAACTCACCCATCTGCTCGACGACAGCGGCGCCCGCGTCGTCATCACCGACGCCGCCCGGGCAGCCGGCCTGGACGCCCTCGCCCGCGCCCGGGCCGACCTGAGGGTGATCGTCACCGGGGAGGGCCCCGTCCCGGCCGGCACCCTCTCCTTCGAGACCCTGGCCACCACCGACCCCGCCACCCCCGCGCGCGACGACCTCGGCCTCGACGACCCCGCCTGGATGCTCTACACCTCCGGCACCACCGGCCGGCCCAAGGGCGTGCTGTCCACCCAGCGCAACTGCCTCTGGTCGGTGGCCGCCTGCTACGTGCCGGTGCCCGGCCTGAGCGCCGAGGACCGGGTGGTCTGGCCGCTGCCGCTGTTCCACAGCCTCTCCCACATCGCCTGCGTGCTGAGCGTCACCGCCGTCGGCGCCACCGCCCGCATCCTCGACGGCTTCGCCGCGCGGGACGTCCTGGACGCCGTCCGCGAGGAGTCCGCGACCTTCCTGGCCGGTGTGCCCACCATGTACCAGCAACTGGTGCGCGCCGCCCGGGAGGACGGCTTCACCGCGCCGGCGCTGCGGATGTGCCTGGTCGGCGGCGCGATGACCACCGCGACGCTGCGGCGCTCCTTCGAGGAGGCGTTCGGCGCGCCGCTCATCGACGCCTACGGCTCCACCGAGACCTGCGGCTCGATCACCGTCAACTGGCCCACCGGCGCCCGCGTCGAGGGCTCCTGCGGCCTGCCCGTCCCGGGCCTGGGCGTGCGCCTGGTCGACGCCGGGACCGGCCTGGACGTCGCGGACGGGGAGGAGGGCGAGGTCTGGGTGCGCGGCCCGAGCGTGATGCTCGGCTACCACAACCAGCCCGAGGCCACCGAGCAGGCGCTGCGCGGCGGCTGGTACCACACCGGCGACCTCGCCCGGCGCGACGGCTCCGGCTACTTCACCATCACCGGCCGGATCAAGGAACTCATCATCCGCGGCGGCGAGAACATCCACCCGGCCGAGGTCGAGGAGGTGCTGCGCGGCGTGCCCGGGGTCGCGGACGTCGCCGTCGTCGGCAAGCCCCACGAGGTGCTCGGCGAGGTGCCGGTGGCCTTCCTGGTGCCCGGCCCCGGCGGCCTCGACCCGGAGGCCCTGCTGGCCGCCTGCCGGGAGCGGCTCTCCTACTTCAAGGTCCCCGAGGAGCTGTACGAGACGGAGCGCATCCCGCGCACCGCCTCCGGCAAGATCACCCGGCATGTGCTGCTCGACGCGCCCGCCCGGCTGCGGGCGGCCGGCGGCAGCCACTACGAGCACCTGTTCCGGGTCGACTGGCTACCGCTCTCCTCCGTCCCCGGCGCCCGCCCCGCCGCCGGCACCTGGGCGGTGCTCGGCGCGGACGGCTTCGGCCTCGCCGACGCCCTCGGCGCCGCCGGCCACCCCGACCCGGCCGCGCTGGCCGCGTCCGGCCCGCTGCCCGATGCCGCCGTGCTCGGTGTCGGCGCCGGCACCGGCCTGCGTACCCCCGGACCGCTCGCCGCCGACGTCGAGGACGCCGTGCGCGCCCTGGACGGACAGCTCACCGCCTGGCTCGCCGAGGAACGGCTCGCGGACACCGTGCTGGCCGTCGTCACCCGGGGCGCCGCCGGACCGGGCGGTGCCACCGACCTCGTCCAGGCCGCGCTGCGCGGTGTGGTCCGGGCCGCCCGGGTGGCCAACCCCGGCCGGTTCCTGCTGGTCGACCTCGACGCGGAGGAGAACGCCGCCGACGCCCTCACCACCGCCGTCGCCTCCGGCGAACCCGAACTCGTCGTCCGCTCCGGCGTGGCGCTGCGCCCGCGTGCCGCCCGGGTGTCCGCCGCGCTCGCCCACGGCGAGCCCGGCGCCCGCTTCGACCCGCGCCGCGCCGTCCTGGTCACCGGCGCCGACGGGCCGGCGGCCGCCGCCGTCGCCCACCACCTGGTGGCCGGCCGGGGCGTGCGCCGGATCCTGCTCACCAGCCCCCACGGCCCCGCCGACCGGGCGGCCGCGGAACTCGCCGCACGGCTCACCGCCGCCGGCGCCGAGACCACCCTCAGCGCCCTCGACCTCGCCGACCGCGACGCCCTCGCGGACTGGCTGGCCGGGCCGGGCGCGCGCTTCAACGCCGTCGTCCACACCCCCGGCGCGGCCTTCCCCGGTCTCGGCGCCGCGCTCGCCGCCGCCGTCAACCTGCACGAACTGACCGCCGGCACCGAGCTGTCCGCCTTCGTCGTGCACACCCCCACGGTCGGACCGCTCGGCACCCCGGGCGCCCCCGGGGAGGCCGCCGCCGCGGCGTTCCTCGACGCCCTCGCCCATCACCGCAGCCGCCACGGCCTGCCCGGCCTCGCCCTCATCACCGGCCCCGCCGACGGGGACGGACGCCCCGTGCCGCCCGGTCTCGGCCGGCTCACCGCGCAGGAGAGCGCCGCCGCGTTCGACGCCGCCCACCTGGCCGACCACACCTCCCTGCTGCTGCTCCGGCTCGACCCCGAAGGGCTGGACGCCCTCGCCCCGCAGGACGTCCCGGCCCTGCTGCGCGACCTCATCGACACCCCGGCCGGCCCGAGCGCCCCGGACACCGCGACCGCCGCCGCACTGCGCCGCCGCCTGGCCGGTCGCCCGGCCGCCGACCGGCAGCGCGAGCTGCTCGACCTCGTCCTCGCGGAGACCGCCGGGCTGGCCGGTGACGGTCCCGACCCGATCCGCCCCGACGGCCCGTTCAAGGACCTCGGCTTCACCTCGGCCACCGCCGTCGAGCTGCGCGGCCGCCTCACCGCCGCCACCGGCCTGCGGTTGCCCGCCACCCTCGCCTTCGACCACCCCAACCCGACGGCCGTCGCGGCCTTCCTGCTGAACGCGCTGACCGGCCGTCCGGCCACCGCGGCCCGGCCCGCGCCCGTGCCGCGCGCCGTGCCGCCCGCCGAGGACCCCGTCGTGATCGTCGGCGCCGCCTGCCGGCTGCCCGGCGGCGTCGCCTCCCCGGCCGACCTGTGGCGGCTGGTCGCCGAGGGCACCGACGCGATCACCCCCTTCCCCGCCGACCGCGGCTGGGACCTCGACGCCCTCTACGACCCGGACCCGGCCGTCCCCGGGACCTCCTACGCCCGTCACGGCGGATTCCTGCACGACGCGGGCGGGTTCGACGCCGCGTTCTTCGGGATCTCGCCGCGTGAGGCGCTGGCGACGGATCCGCAGCAGCGGCTGCTGCTGGAGACCTCCTGGGAACTGCTGGAGCGCGCGGGCATCGACCCGACCTCGCTCAAGGGGCAGCCGGTCGGTGTCTACGCGGGGCTGATGTACCACGACTACGCCACCGACCTCGCCGAGGTCCCGGACGGCCTGGAGGGCTACCTCGGCACCGGCAACGCCGGTTCGGTCGCCTCCGGCCGGATCTCCTACACCCTCGGTCTCGAAGGTCCGTCGGTGACGGTGGACACCGCCTGCTCCTCCTCCCTGGTCGCCCTGCACCTGGCCGCGCAGGCGCTGCGCGACGGCGAGGCCACGCTCGCCCTGGCCGGCGGCGCCGCGATCATGGCCCGGCCGACGTCCTTCGTCGAGTTCTCCCGCCAGCGCGCGCTCTCCGCCGACGGCCGGGCCCGGGCCTACGCGGACGCCGCCGACGGCACGGCCTGGTCCGAGGGCGTGGGCCTGGTGCTGCTGGAGCGGCTGTCGGACGCGCGGCGGCTGGGGCACGAGGTGCTGGCGGTGGTGCGGGGTTCGGCGGTGAACCAGGACGGTGCTTCCAACGGTCTGACGGCTCCGAACGGTCCCTCGCAGGAGCGGGTGATCCGGGCGGCTCTCGCCAGTGCCCGGCTGACGGCGGCGGACGTCGACGTGGTGGAGGGTCACGGGACGGGGACGTCGTTGGGCGACCCGATCGAGGCGCAGGCGGTGCTGGCCACCTACGGGCAGGATCGTCCGGCCGAACAGCCGCTGTGGCTGGGTTCGTTGAAGTCCAACATCGGCCACACCCAGGCCGCCGCCGGTGTCGCCGGTGTGATCAAGATGGTCGAGGCGCTGCGGCACGGTGTGCTGCCCAAGAGCCTGCACATCGACGTGCCCAGCACCAAGGTGGACTGGGAGTCCGGCGCGGTCGCCCTGCTCACCGAGCAGCGGGCCTGGCCGGAGGTCGACCGGCCGCGCCGCGCCGCCGTCTCCTCCTTCGGTGTCAGCGGCACCAACGCCCACGTCATCCTGGAGCAGGCCCCCGCCCAGGAGCCGGCGAACCGGCCGGTGCCCGTCGGACTCGACGGCGAACTCGACGCCGGTTCCGGCACCCCGGTGCCCTGGCTGCTCTCCGCCCGTTCCCCCGAGGCCCTGCGCGAACAGGCCGACCAGCTCGCCGAGTTCGCCGGGGCCAGGCCCGTCGCCGAGGCACCGGCCGTCGCGCGTGCGCTCGCCGGCTCCCGGGCCGCGCTGGAACGGCGGGCCGTCGTGGTCGCCGCCGACCGGACGCGGGCGCTGAGCGGGCTGCGGGCGCTGGCCGGCGGCGAGGCCGCGGCCGGGCTGGTGTCGGGTCGGGCGGAGGTGAGTGGTCGTTCGGTGTTCGTCTTCCCGGGTCAGGGCTCGCAGTGGGTGGGGATGGGTCGGCGGTTGCTGGCCGAGTCGGTGGTGTTCGCGCGGGCCCTGGAGGAGGCCGCGGAGGCGCTGGAGCCCTATACCGACTGGTCGTTGTCGGATGTGGTGAATCAGGTGCCGGGTGCCGCTTCGCTGGAGCGGGTGGATGTGGTGCAGCCGGTGTCGTTCGCGGTGAACGTGGCGCTGGCCCGCCTCTGGGCGTCGCTGGGTGTGGTTCCGGACGCGGTGGTCGGCCATTCGCAGGGGGAGATCGCGGCGGCGCACGTGGCCGGGATCCTTTCCCTGGAGGACGCGGCGGCGGTGGTGGCGTTGCGGTCGCAGGCCATCGCGCGGGGTCTGGCGGGACGCGGTGGCATGGTGTCGATCGGGCTGCCGCTCGCAGAGGTGAGCGGCGCACTGCCCGACGGTGTGGAGATCGCGGCCGTCAACGGGCCGTCCTCAGTGGTTGTCGCCGGTGACCCGGCCGGTCTGGACACCGTGGTGGCCGCCTTCGAGGAGCGCGGCGCCCGGGTGCGCCGGATCCCCGTCGACTACGCCTCGCACACCGCGCACGTGGAGTCCATCGAGGCGGAACTCGCCCAGCTGCTGGGCTCGGTGGAGCCCCGGACCGCCACGATCCCCTTCCTCTCCACCCTGGAGAACCGCTGGTTGGAGGGTCCGGAGCTGGACGCGGGGTACTGGTACCGCAACCTGCGGCAGAGCGTGCGTTTCGCCGAGGCCGTCGGGACCCTGGCGGGCGAGGGCTTCCGGGCGTTCGTCGAGGTGAGCGCGCATCCCGTGCTGGCGCACGCCGTCGTCGAGGTCCTGGAGGAGGCCGTCGAGGCGCCGACGGTCGTCACCGGGACCCTGCGGCGCGAGGACGGCGGCTGGGACCGGGTCCTGCTCGCCGCCGCCGAACTCCACGTCCGCGGCATCCCCGTCGACTGGTCCACGGCCCACACCGGGGCCGGCGCCGTCCGCCCCTCCGAACTGCCCACCTACCCCTTCCAGCACCAGCGCTACTGGCTCCGGCCCGGCCGCGCCGCCGGTGACCTCTCCGCCGTCGGACTGGACAAGGCCGGCCACCCGCTGCTGGAGGCCGAACTGCTGCTCGGCGCCGAGGAGGGCGCCGTCTTCACCGGCCGGATCACCGAACGCACCCTGCCCTGGCTGGCCGACCACCGGGTCGGCGGCGCGCTGCTGCTGCCCGGCACCGCGCTGCTCGACGCCCTCGCCCACGTCGGCCGCCGGCTCGGCGCGCCCACCGTCGAGGAACTGACCGTCTCCGCCCCGCTCGTCGTCCCGGACGGCGGCGGCCTCGACCTCCAGGTCCACGTCGGCGACGCCGAGGACGGCCGCCGCACCGTCCGGCTGCTCACCCGCACCGGCACCGGCCTGCCCTGGCAGGTCAACGCCACCGGAACGCTCGCCCCGGAGGGCCCGGAGCCCGCCACCGCCGACGAACTGACGGTCTGGCCGCCCGCCGGAGCCCGTCCGCTCGACCTCGACGGCCTCTACGACCGGCTCACCGTCGCCTACGGCCCCGCGTTCCGCGCCGTCGAGGCCGCCTGGCTCGCCGACGGCCGGCTCTACGCCCAGCTCCGCCTGCCGGACACCACCTCGGACACCGCCGACTACGGCCTGCACCCCGCCCTGCTGGACGCCGCCCTCCACCCGCTCGGCGAGGCCGGGTTCTTCCCGGGCGCCGACGTGCCCAGGCTCGCCTTCTCCTGGGCCGGCGTCCGCCTGCACGCCGTCGGTGCCGAGGCGCTGCGCGTGGTCGTCACCCCCGCGGGCCCCGACACCCTCACCGTCCGGGCCGCCGACGACACCGGCGCCCCCGTGGTGGACGTCGAGGCCCTCACCGTCCGGCCGGTGGACCCGCGCGCCCTGACCGCCGGTCCGGCGGACGACGCGGCCCTGTTCGAGGTCGACTGGGTCCCGGCACCCGAGGCCGCACCCGGGGCCGCCCTGTCGCCCGCCGACTGGGCCCTCCACGGCGAGCTGCCCGAGGACGGCGCCCTGCCGCCGCTCGTGGTCCTGCCCGTCGGCGTCGGCGCCCCCTCCGACACCGTGCCCGAGCGCGCCCACGCCGTCGGCCACGACGTCCTGCGGGCGCTCCAGACCTGGCTGGCCGACGACCGGACGGCCGACTCCCGGCTCGTCGTCGTCATCCGGCGCGGCGAACTCGTCCAGGAACCCGTCCGGGGCCTGGTGCGCACCGCCCAGTCGGAGAACCCCGGCCGCTTCGTGCTCGTCGAGGCCGACGACCCGGCCGCCGACCCCGCCGGGGCCGCCCGGGCGGTGGCCGCCGTACCGGGCGACGAACCGCAGCTGGCGCTGCGCGACGGGCGACGGCTGGTCGCCCGCCTGCGCCGCCCGGCCGCCCGGCCCGCCCCCGCGGACGGCACGCCGTCCCCCCTGGCCGGCGGCACCGTCCTGGTCACCGGCGCCAATGGCGGCCTCGGCCGCCTGGTGGCCCACCACCTGGCGGCGGTCCACCACGTCGCGGAGCTCGTGCTCCTCTCCCGCTCCGCCGTGCCCGCCGACCTGCTCGAAGAACTCGCCGCGCACGGCACCCTGGTCCGCGCCGAGGCCGTCGACACCGCCGACCGCACCGCGCTGGCCGCCGTCGTCGACACCCTCGCCGACCGGCTGACCGGTGTCGTCCACGTCGCCGGGATCGTCGACGACGGCGTGATCGAGGCCCTGGACGCCGCCAAGTGGCACAGTGTGCTGCGCCCGAAGGTCGACGCCGCCTGGCACCTGCACGAACTCACCGCCGGCCTCGACCTGGCCGCCTTCGCGCTCTACTCCTCCGCCTCCGGCGTGCTCGGCGGCTCCGGCCAGGGCAACTACGCGGCCGGAAACGCCTTCCTCGACGGCCTGGCCGCCCACCGGCGCTCGCTCGGACTGCCCGCCGTGTCGCTCGCCTGGGGCCTGTGGGCCGAGGCCGCCGGCATGGGCGGCCGGCTGAGCGACACCGACCTCGCCCGGATGGCCCGGGTCGGCACCCGCCCCCTCGCCGCCGCGCAGGGCCTCGCCCTGCTGGACGCCGCACTCACCGGCGGGCCCGCGGCCGTGGTGCCGATCAGGCTCGACGTCACCGGCGTCCGGACCGAGGACCTCCCGCCGCTGCTGCGCGACCTGGCACCCGCCGCCCGCGCACCCCGCGCCCTGCGACGGGCCGCCGCCCGCACCGCCGCGGACGGCGCCGGGACCCTCGCCCGACGGCTCGCCGGACTCTCCGCCGCCGACCGCGACGAGCTGCTGACCGCCCTGGTCCGCGACACCGCCGCCGCCGTCCTCGGCCACGGCTCCGCCGCGGCGCTGGACGTCGACAAGGCGTTCAAGGAACTCGGCATCGACTCGCTCACCGCCGTCGAACTCCGCAACGCCCTCGGCGCCGTCACCGGCCTGCGCCTGCCCGCCACCCTGGTGTTCAACTACCCGACACCCAAGGCCCTCGCCGCCCACCTCGCGACCGAACTCGTCGGCGAGGAACCGGCCCCCGCCGCCCCCGCCGCCCCTGCGGCACAGGCCGCCGGGACCGAGGACGAGCCGATCGCGATCGTCGCCGTCGGCTGCCGCTTCCCCGGCGGCCTCGACTCCGGCGAGGACCTCTGGCGCTTCGTCGCCGGTGGCGGCGACGCCGTCACCGGCCTGCCCACCGACCGGGGCTGGGACCTCGACGGCAGCTACGACCCCGACCCCGACGCCCCCGGCCGCACCTATGTGCGCGGCGGCGGATTCCTGCCCGGCATCGCCGACTTCGACGCCGCCTTCTTCGGCATCAACCCGCGCGAGGCCCTGGCGATGGACCCGCAGCAGCGGCTGCTGCTCGAAGTCGCCTGGGAGACCCTGGAGCGTGCCGGACTCGACCCCACCGCCCTGCGCGCCACCCCGACCGGCGTCTTCATCGGCACCCACGGCCAGGACTACGGCACCCAGGGCACCGGCGGCGCCGCCGACGAGGGCTACCTGGTCACCGGCAACGCGGGCAGCGTGCTCTCCGGCCGCCTCTCCTACGCCCTCGGCCTGGAGGGGCCCGCGATCACCGTCGACACCGCCTGCTCCTCCTCCCTCGTCGCCCTGCACCTGGCCGCGCAGGCGCTGCGCGCCGGGGAGTGCACGCTCGCCCTGGCCGGCGGCGCCTCGGTGATGTCCACGCTCGAAGGCCTGGTCGGCTTCTCCCGGCAGCGCGGCCTCGCCGCCGACGGCCGGAGCAAGGCCTTCGCCGACGCCGCCGACGGGTTCGGGATGTCCGAGGGCGTGGGCCTGCTGCTGCTGGAGCGGCTGTCGGACGCGCGGCGGCTGGGGCACGAGGTGCTGGCGGTGGTGCGGGGTTCGGCAGTGAACCAGGACGGTGCTTCCAACGGCCTCACCGCCCCGAACGGTCCCTCGCAGGAGCGGGTGATCCGGGCCGCGCTCGCCAACGCCCGACTGACGGCGGCGGACGTCGACGCCGTCGAGGCGCACGGCACCGGCACCCCGCTCGGCGACCCGATCGAGGCACACGCCCTGCTCGCCACCTACGGCAAGGACCGCCCGGCCGAACAGCCGCTCTGGCTCGGGTCGGTGAAGTCCAACATCGGCCACACCCAGGCCGCCGCCGGCGCCGCCGGTGTGATCAAGATGATCGAGGCGCTGCGCCACGGAGTGCTGCCGCAGACCCTCCACGTGGACGCGCCCAGCTCGCACATCGACTGGTCCTCGGGCGGCATCGCCCTGCTCACCGAGCAGCGGCCCTGGCCGGAGGTCGACCGCCCGCGCCGGGTCGGGGTCTCGGCGTTCGGCGTGAGCGGGACGAACGCCCACGTGATCCTCGAGCAGGCCGAGCCGGTGGATCCGCCGGCCGCGACCCTCGTCGCCGACGGGGACGGTCCGGTGGCCTGGGTGGTCTCCGGCACCTCGGAGGCTGCTCTGCGGGAGCAGGCCGCGCGGCTCGCGACGTACGCGCAGCGGCAGCCGGAGCCGGACCTCGCGGCCACCGCCCGCGCCCTCGTCACCGCGCGCACCCGGTTCCCCGAGCGGGCCGTCGCTGTCGGAGCCGACCGGGCCGCGCTCGTCGACACCCTGAGAGCCCTGGCCGAGGGCGAGGGCGCGCCCGGGCTGGTGTCCGGTCGGGCGGAGGTGGGTGGTCGGTCGGTGTTCGTGTTCCCGGGTCAGGGTTCGCAGTGGGCGGGGATGGGGCGGCGGTTGCTGGCCGAGTCGGTGGTGTTCGCCGAGGCTCTCGGTGAGGTCGACAAAGCCTTGGAGCCTTATGTCGACTGGTCGTTGCTGGATGTGGTGAACCAGGTGCCGGGGTCCGCTTCGTTGGAGCGGGTGGACGTGGTGCAGCCGGTGTCGTTCGCGGTGAACGTGGCGCTGGCGAGGTTGTGGGCGTCGTTGGGTGTGGTACCGGATGCGGTGGTGGGCCATTCGCAGGGGGAGATCGCGGCGGCTCATGTCGCGGGGATCCTCTCGCTGGAGGACGCGGCGGTGGTGGTGGCGTTGCGGTCGCAGGTCATCGCGCGGGGTCTGGCCGGACGCGGCGGCATGGTGTCGGTGGCTCGGCCGTTCGCAGAGGTGAGCCGTGCACTGCCCGAGGGCGTGGAGGTCGCGGCCGTGAACGGTCCGTCCTCGGTCGTCGTCGCCGGTGACCCGGCCGGCCTGGACACCCTGGTGACTGCGTACGAGGAGCAGGGCGTGAGGGTACGGCGCATCGCCGTCGACTACGCCTCGCACACCTCTCATGTCGAGTCGATAGAGGCCGAACTCGCCCATCTGCTGAGGCCGGTGAAGCCGCAGCCCGCTACAGTGCCCTTCCTCTCCACGGTCGAGAACCGTTGGCTGGAGGGTCCGGAGCTGGACGCGGGCTACTGGTACCGCAACCTGCGGCAGACCGTGCGCTTCGCCGAGGCCGTCGGGACGCTGGCGGGCGAGGGCTTCCGGGCCTTCGTGGAGATCAGCGCGCACCCCGTGCTCGCGAACGCCGTCATTGAGGCGCTGGAGGAGGCCGTCGAGGCGCCGACGGTCGTCACCGGGACCCTGCGGCGCGAGGACGGCGGCTGGGACCGGGTCCTGCTCGCCGCAGCCGAACTCCACGTCCGCGGCATCCCCGTCGACTGGTCCTCCGCCTACGCCGAGGCCGGCGCCGTCCGCCCCTCCGAACTGCCCACCTACGCCTTCCAGCATCAGCGCTTCTGGCTGGAGCCCGTCGCCTCCACCGGTGACGCGACCGCCTTCGGGCTCGCCGCCGCCGAGCACCCGCTGCTCGGAACCCTGGTCGAACTGCCCGACGGGGGAGCGGTGTTCACCGGACGGCTGTCGATCCGCTCGCACCCGTGGCTGGCCGGCCACGCCGTCTCCGGGACGGTCCTGCTGCCCGGGGCGGCGTTCCTCGAACTCGCTTTGCGCGCAGGGGAGCAGACCGGTCTCGGCCGCCTGGAGGAACTGGTCGTCGAAGCCCCCGGGATCCTGCCCGGACGCGGCGGTCTGCAGGTCCGCGTCACGGTCGATCCGGCCGCTGCCGACGACGACCGCCGGGCCGTGCACGTGCACTCGCGTCCCGAGGATGCCGAGGGCGGCGCCTGGACCAGGCACGCCACCGGCTTCCTGGCGGCCGAGGCCGCACCGGGGTTCGGCTACGAGCAATGGCCGCCGGCCGGCGCGGAGCCGGTCGCGGTGGACGGCTTCTACGAGCGGCTGGCGGAGGCCGGCTACGAGTACGGCGACGCTTTCCGCGGTCTGCGGGCCGCCTGGCGCTCCGGCGAGGAGGTCTTCGCCGAGGTCGCGCTGCCGGAGGAACTGGCCGACTCCGCCGGGCGGTTCGGACTGCACCCGGCCCTGCTGGACGCCGCCCTGCAGTCCGCCAACCTGGGCGCGGCGCCGGTGGCCGGACCGGGGGAGGTGCTGCTGCCGTTCGCCTGGAACGACGTGGCCCTGTACGCGTCCGGGGCCACCGCGCTGCGGGTGCACTCCCGCCGGGAGGGCCCGGACAGTGTCTCCTTCGCGCTGACCGACCCGGTCGGCCGGCCCGTCGGCGCCGTCGGGGCGCTGGTCCTGCGGCCGGTGGCGCCCGAGCGGCTGTCCACCGCCCGTGCCGCCGCCGCCGAGCACCTGTACCGCCTCGACTGGGCGCCGGCCGACCTCCCCAGGGCGGCGGGCCCGGTCGCCGAGGTGGACGTGCTCGACCTGACCCGCGCGCCCGAGGGGCTGTCGGCACCGCAGGCGGCCCGCACGCTGGCCGGTGCCGCGCTCGGCGGGATCCAGGAGCACCTGGCCGGTGACTCCGCCCGCCCGCTCGCCGTCCTGACCGCGAACGCGGCCGCGGATCCGGCGGCCTCCGCCGTCCGGGGTCTGGTCCGCACCGCGCAGCTCGAACACCCGGGCCGGATCGTCCTGGTGGACACCGACGGCTCGGCGGCGCCCGCCTCGCTGCTGGCCGACGCCCTCGCGTCCGGCGAACCCCAGGTGGCGTGGCGCGACGGGGGAGCTGTGGTGCCGCGCCTGGTACGCGTCGAGCTGCCGTCCGGGGCCGGTCCGGTGCTGGATCCGGCGGGGACGGTGCTGGTGACCGGTGGCACGGGGACGCTGGGCGGTCTGGTGGCCCGGCGCCTGGTGGAGTCGCACGGGGTGCGCCACTTGCTCCTGGTGAGCCGTCGCGGCGCGCAGGCGCCGGGTGCGGCGGAGTCGGTCGAGGGGCTCCGGGCACTCGGGGCGTCGGTGGAGGTGCTGGCGGCCGACGTGTCGGACCGCGCCGTGGTGGACGCGCTGGTGGCCGGTGTGCCGACGGACCGTCCGCTGACGGCCGTGGTGCACACCGCCGGGGCGCTGGCCGATGGTGTGTTCGAGGCGCAGTCCGCCGAGCGGTTGGACGAGGTGTTCGCGCCGAAGGCGGACGCGGCCTGGCACCTGCACGAGGCGACGAAGGACCTCGGCCTCACCGCCTTCGTCCTCTTCTCCTCCGGCGCCGGCGTGTTCGGCAGCGCCGGGCAGAGCCTGTACGGGTCGGCGAACGGCTTCCTGGACGGGTTGGCCGGGTGGCGTCGTGAGCGGGGCCTGCCGGCGGTCTCGCTGGCCTGGGGCCTGTGGGCCGAGGCCAGCGGCCTGACCGGCCACCTGGGCGAGGCCGACCGGGCCCGGCTGGCCCGCGGCGGCCTGGCGGCCATGCCCACGGAGGAGGCGCTGGCGCTGTTCGACGCCGCGCTGCGTTCTCCGGAGGCGCTGTTGGTGCCGACCCGGCTGGACCGGGAGACCCTGCGCAAGCAGGCGGCGGGCGGTGAGCTGGACCCGCTGCTGCGCGGTCTGGTCCGCACTCCCCGCCGCACCGCCGCCACCGGCGCGCCCGCCGGGGACGGCCGCGAGGTC
The DNA here is from genome assembly GCF_044748625.1 of Kitasatospora sp. NPDC089913. Taxonomy (NCBI): domain Bacteria; kingdom Bacillati; phylum Actinomycetota; class Actinomycetes; order Kitasatosporales; family Streptomycetaceae; genus Kitasatospora; species Kitasatospora sp. NPDC089913. The sequence continues at coordinate 371,006 of NZ_JBIVGI010000003.1, forward strand.
CTGCTCCGCCGGCTCTCCGCGGTGGGCGAGGCGGAACAGCTGCGGCTGCTCCTGGACCTGGTCCGGGCCGGCGCGGCCAAGGTGCTCGGCCAGAGCATCGACGAGACGGTGAAGCCCGCGCAGGCGTTCAAGGACGTCGGTTTCGACTCGCTGACCTCGCTGCGGATCCGCAACAGCCTCACCGAAGCCACCGGGGTCCGGCTCCCGGCCACCCTGGTCTTCGACCACCCGACTCCGGCCGCCGTCGCCGAGTACCTGCGCGACCGGCTGGGCCTGGCGGGCTCGGTGGCCGTGCCGCCGGTCCTGCTCGAACTCGACCGACTGGAGCAGGCGTTGACGGCCACGGCCGGGACGGCCGGCGCGCCCGGGGCACCCGACGGACTGCGCGCCCAGGTGGCCGCCCGCCTGGAGGCCCTCACCGCCCGCTGGGCGGAGTCGGGCGAGCAGCCCGAGGCGGAGGGCGTCGACCTGGGCGCGGCCTCGGACGACGAGCTCTTCGACCTGATCGACAACGAACTCGGCCTTTCCTGATGACGGACACGAGGAAGAACCCCATGTCGAACGACGACAAGCTGCGCGACTACCTCAAGCGCGTCACGGCCGACCTCCAGCAGACCAAGCGCCGCCTGCGCGACGCCGAGGCCCGGCGCAGCGAGCCGATCGCCATCGTCGGCATGGCCTGCCGGCTGCCCGGCGGCGTCGCCTCCCCGGCCGACCTGTGGCGGCTGGTCCACGACGGCGCCGACGCCATGGCCCCGTTCCCCCGCGACCGGGGGTGGGACGTGGACGGCCTGTACGACCCCGACCCGGACGCCGCCGGTAGGACCTACGCCGAGGAAGGCGGTTTCCTCGCCGACCCGGGCGGGTTCGACGCCGCGCTGTTCGGGATCTCGCCGCGCGAGGCGCTGGCGACGGACCCGCAGCAGCGGCTGCTGCTGGAGACCTCCTGGGAGGCCCTGGAGCGGGCCGGCATCGACCCGACCTCGCTCAAGGGGCAGCCGGTCGGCGTCTACGCGGGGCTGATGTACCACGACTACGCGCACCACGTGCTCAACCTCCCGGAGGGTCTGGAGGGCTACTTCGGGATCGGCAACTCGGGCTCGGTCGCCTCCGGCCGGATCTCCTACGCCCTCGGTCTCGAAGGCCCGTCGGTGACGGTGGACACCGCCTGCTCCTCCTCCCTGGTCGCCCTGCACCTGGCCGCGCAGGCGCTGCGCGACGGCGAGGCCACGCTCGCCCTGGCCGGCGGGGTCGCCGTGATGGCCACACCGGAGGTCTTCGTCGACTTCGCCACCCAGCGCGGTCTGGCACGCGACAGCCGCTGCAAGGCGTACGCGGACGCCGCCGACGGCACTGGTCTGGCGGAGGGCGTGGCCGTCCTCCTGCTGGAGCGGCTGTCGGACGCGCGGCGGCTGGGGCACGAGGTGCTGGCGGTGGTGCGGGGTTCGGCGGTGAACCAGGACGGTGCTTCCAACGGTCTGACGGCTCCGAACGGTCCCTCGCAGGAGCGGGTGATCCGGGCGGCTCTCGCCAGTGCCCGGCTGACGGCGGCGGACGTCGACGTGGTGGAGGGTCACGGGACGGGGACGTCGTTGGGCGACCCGATCGAGGCGCAGGCGGTGCTGGCCACCTACGGGCAGGATCGTCCGGCCGAACAGCCGCTGTGGCTGGGTTCGTTGAAGTCCAACATCGGCCACACCCAGGCCGCCGCCGGTGCGGCCGGTGTGATCAAGATGGTGGAGGCGCTCCGGCACGGCGTACTGCCGAAGAGCCTGCACATCGACACACCCACCTCGAAGGTCGACTGGGACTCGGGCGCGGTCGCGCTGCTCACGGAACGCCGCGACTGGCCCGAGGTCGACCGGCCGCGTCGAGCGGCCGTCTCCTCCTTCGGCGTCAGCGGCACCAACGCCCACGTCATCCTGGAGCAGGCCCCGGTCTGGGACGACGCACCGCAGCCGGGCGCCGAACCCGCTTCCACCGCAACGCCGTTGGTGCTCTCGGCCGCCTCCGAGGACGCCCTGCGCGCCCAGGCCGGTGCCTGGGGCCGGCTCCTGGCCGAGCAGCCGGACACCGCCCTGTCCCGTGCCGCCCGCACCCTCGTCACCGCGAGGGCCGCACTGGAGCAGCGCGCCGTGGTGGTGGCCGCCGACCGCGCGGACTCGGCGGCGGCGCTGGACGCGGTGGCCCGGGGGGAGGAGGCGGCGGGTGTCGTCTCCGGTCGGGCGGAGGTGGGTGGTCGGTCGGTGTTCGTGTTCCCGGGTCAGGGTTCGCAGTGGGCGGGGATGGGTCGGCGGTTGCTGGCCGAGTCGGTGGTGTTCGCTCGGGCTCTGGAGGAGGCCGCGGAGGCACTGGAGCCTTATGTCGACTGGTCGTTGCTGGATGTGGTGAACCAGGTGCCGGGGTCCGCTTCGTTGGAGCGGGTGGATGTGGTGCAGCCGGTGTCGTTCGCGGTGAACGTGGCGCTGGCGCGGTTGTGGGCGTCGTTGGGTGTGGTGCCGGATGCGGTGGTGGGTCATTCGCAGGGGGAGATCGCGGCGGCGCACGTGGCCGGGATCCTTTCGTTGGAGGACGCGGCGGCGGTGGTGGCGTTGCGCTCGCAGGCCATCGCCCGCGGTCTGGCCGGACGGGGCGGCATGGTGTCGATCGGGCTGCCGCTCGCCGAGGTGACCGGCACGCTGCCGGACGGCGTGGAGGTCGCGGCCGTGAACGGTCCGTCCTCGGTCGTCGTCGCCGGTGATCCGGCCGGTCTGGACACCGTGGTGGCCGGCTTCGAGGAGCAGGGCGTGCGGGTGCGCCGGGTCCCGGTGGACTACGCCTCGCACACCGCGCACGTGGAGTCGATCGAGGCCGAACTCGCCGGGCTGCTGCAGTCGGTGAGGCCCCGGACCGCCGCTGTTCCTTTCCTCTCCACGGTCGAGAACCGTTGGCTGGAGGGTCCGGAGCTGGACGCGGGCTACTGGTACCGCAACCTGCGGCAGACCGTGCGCTTCGCCGAGGTGGTCGGGACGCTGGCGGGCGAGGGCTTCCGGGCGTTCGTGGAGGTGAGTGCGCACCCGGTGCTCGCGCACGCCGTGGTCGAGGCCCTGGAGGAGGCGATCGAGGCGCCGACGGTCGTCACCGGGACCCTGCGGCGCGAGGACGGCGGCTGGGACCGCGTCCTGCTCGCCGCCGCCGAACTCCACGTCCACGGCATCCCCGTCGACTGGTCCCCGGCCTTCGCGGACGCCGTCCTCCTCCCCGCCTCCGACCTGCCCACCTACCCCTTCCAGCACCGGCGCTACTGGCTGGAGACCCGCCCCGCCACCGACGTGGGCGCCGCCGGACTGGCGCCCGCCGGGCACCCGCTGCTGGGCGCGGTGGTGCAACTGCCCGAGGGCGGGGCGCTCCTCACCGGACGGCTCGACCCGAAGGACCACCCGTGGCTCGCGGACCACGCCGTCGGCGGCACCGTCCTCGCCCCGGGGGCGGCGCTGCTGGAGCTGGCCGCGCAGGCCGGCGACGAGGCGGGCACGCCCACCGTCGAGGAGCTGGTGATCGAGGCCCCGCTGCTCGTTCCCGGGCGCGGCGCCCTGCAACTGCACCTGCGGGTGGACGCGCCGGAGGACGAAGCCCCCGGCGGCCGGCGGCCGTTCGCCCTGTACTCGCGCCCCGAGGACGGCGAGGGCGGTGCCTGGACCAGGCACGCCACCGGCTTCCTCGGCGGCGAGCAGGTGCCGCACACCGTCGCCCCCGGGGCGTGGCCGCCGGCCGGCGCGGAGCCGGTCGACCTGGACGGCTTCTACGAGCGGCTGGCCGACCGCGGCTTCGGCTACGGTCCGGCGTTCCAGGGGCTGCGGGCCGTCCGGCGGCTCGACGGCGAGGTGTACGCCGAGGTGTCCCTGCCCGCCGGACGGGCCGCCGAGGACTTCGGCATCCACCCGGTGCTGTTGGACGCCGCTCTGCAGGCCACCAACTTCCTGGGCATCGCCGAGCCGGAGCCGGGTCACGTCCTGCTGCCGTTCGCCTGGAACGACGTGGCGCTCTTCGCCACGCGTCCCACCGCCCTGCGGGTGCACGCGCGGCAGACCGGCCCGCACGCGTTCTCGCTCGTCCTCACCGACCCGACCGGCGGACCGGTGGCCTCGGTCGGATCACTGTCGCTGCGGCAGGTACCGGTCGACCGGCTGGCCGGCCTCGGCGGGGCCGGGGCCGACCACCTCTACCAGGTGGGCTGGACGCCTCTCGCCCTGCGCGCCGACGCCGCCGGTGTCGTCGCTCCGGCGGTGCTCGACCTGACCGCGGGCACGGCCGAGGGCCCCGAGGGCCCCGAGGGCCCCGAGGGTCCCGAGGGCGCCCGGGCGCTGGTCGGGCGGGTCTCGGAGTTCCTGCACCGGGGACTCACCGATCCCGCCCGGAACGGGGAGGCACTGGCCGTCGTGACCGGGCCCCCGGACGCGGACCCGGCGGTCAACGCGGTGTGGGGGCTGGTCCGTTCGGTCCAGCACGAGCAGCCCGGCCGGGTCGTGCTGCTCGGTGGCGAAGGGGCGGGCTTCCCCACCGCGGCGGTCGACCCGTCGGTGGTGGGCGGTCTGCTGGCGTCCGGCGAGACCCAGGCGCTCTGGCGCGACGGGACCGTGGTGGTGCCGCGTCTGCTGCGTGCCGAAGTGTCCGCCGAGGTCCCGTCCGGGGCCGGTCCGGTGCTGGATCCGGCGGGGACGGTGCTGGTGACCGGTGGCACGGGGACGCTGGGCGGTCTGGTGGCCCGGCGTCTGGTGGAGTCGCACGGGGTGCGTCACCTGCTTCTGGTGAGCCGTCGCGGCGCCGGGTCGCCCGGTGCGGCGGAGCTCGTCGAGCAGTTGTCGGCGCTGGGTGCGTCGGTGGAGGTGGTGGCGGCCGATGTGTCGGACCGCTCGGTGGTGGAGGCGCTGGTGCGGCGGGTTCCGGTGGAGCGTCCGTTGACGGCGGTGGTGCACACCGCCGGGGCGCTGGCCGACGGTGTGTTCGAGGCGCAGTCCGCCGAGCGGTTGGACGAGGTGTTCGCGCCGAAGGCGGACGCGGCCTGGCACCTGCACGAGGCGACGAAGGACCTCGGCCTCACCGCCTTCGTCCTCTTCTCCTCCGGCGCCAGCGTGTTCGGCAGCGCCGGGCAGAGCCTGTACGGGTCGGCGAACGGTTTCCTGGACGGGTTGGCGGGGTGGCGCAGGGCACACGGCCTGCCGGCGGTCTCGCTGGCCTGGGGCCTGTGGGCGCAGGCCAGTGGCCTGACCGGCCACCTGGGTGAGGCCGACCGGGCCCGGCTGGCCCGCGGCGGACTGGCGGCCATGCCCACGGAGGAGGCGCTCGCGCTGTTCGACGCCGCGCTGCGTTCTCCGGAGGCGCTGCTGGTGCCGACCCGGCTGGACCGCGAGGCCCTGCGCAAGCAGGCGGCGGGCGGCGAACTGAACCCGCTGCTGCGCGGCCTGGTCCGCACCCCCCGCCGCACCGCCGCCACCGGCGCGCCCGCCGACGACGCGGCGGACTTCGTCGCCCGGCTGGCCGCGCTGCCGGAGCGCGAGCAGCACCGCGAGGTCCTCGACCTGGTGCGCTCCGCCGCCGCCGCCGTCCTCGGGCACCCGTCCAAGAACGCCGTCGCCGCCGCCCAGGCCTTCAAGGAGACCGGGTTCGACTCGCTCGGCGCGGTGCAGCTGCGCAACCGGCTGGCCCGGGCGACGGGCGTCCGGCTCCCGGCGACCCTGGTCTTCGACCACCCGACTCCGCTCGCCCTCGCCCGCCACCTGCGGTCCGAGCTGCTGCCGGAACCGGCGGCGGACCCGGCGGTCGTGAGCCCCGCGCCGCGTGCCGCCGGACCGGACGCGGGACCCGGGCCCGTGGACGGACCTGCCATCGCGGACCTGGACATCGACGGCCTCGTCGCCCGCGCCCTTCGTGGCCGCGGCTGAACCGCCCCTCCAACCGCACTGACCCACCGAGCCGACGCACCGCGCTCACCGACCCGCGCCGGCGCACCCTTGGAAAGGCTGAAATGACCACCACCAACGACGGCGCGGCCGCCGCCGACCAGACGGCGAGACTGGTCGCGGCACTGCGGGCCGCGCTCCAGGACAATGAACAACTCGCAGCTGAGAAAGCCGCGTTGGAGGCGGCAGTCGGCGAGCCGATCGCCATCGTCGGGACGGCCTGCCGGCTGCCGGGTGACGTCGCCTCCCCGGCCGACCTGTGGCGGCTGGTCGCCGACGGACTCGACGGCGTGGGCGAGTTCCCCGAGGACCGCGGCTGGGACCTCGACGGACTCTTCGACCCCGACCCGGACCGGGCCGGCCGCTCCTACGTCCGCGAGGGCGGATTCCTGCACGGCGCCGCCGACTTCGACGCCGCCTTCTTCGGGATCTCGCCGCGCGAGGCGCTCGCCATGGACCCGCAGCAGCGGCTGCTGCTGGAGACCTCCTGGGAAGCCCTGGAACGGGCCGGCCTGGACCCGGCGGGCCTGCGCGGCACAGCAGTCGGCGTGTTCTCCGGCGTCATGTACCACGACTACGCCACCGGTCTGCGCAGTGTGCCCGCCGGGCTCGAGGGCTTCCTCGCCACCGGCACCTCCGGCTCCGTCGCCTCGGGCCGGGTCGCCTACACGCTCGGCCTGGAGGGGCCCGCGATCACCGTCGACACCGCCTGCTCCTCCTCGCTGGTCGCCGTCCACCTGGCAGCCCAGTCGCTGCGCAGCGGCGAGTCGACGCTGGCGCTGGCCGGCGGGGTCGCGGTGATGTCCCAGCCCTCGCCGTTCGTGGAGTTCTCCCGGCAGCGCGGTCTGGCGACCGACGGGCGATGCAAGGCCTTCGCGGACGCGGCCGACGGCACCGGCTGGGCGGAGGGCGTGGCCGTCCTCGTCCTTGAGCGGCTGTCGGACGCGCGGCGGCTGGGGCACGAGGTGCTGGCGGTGGTCCGGGGTTCGGCCGTCAACCAGGACGGCGCCTCCAACGGCCTCACCGCGCCCAACGGGCCCGCCCAGCAGCGGGTGATCCGGGCCGCGCTCGCCAACGCCCGGCTGACGGCCGCCGACGTCGACGCCGTCGAGGCGCACGGCACCGGCACCCCGCTCGGCGACCCGATCGAGGCGCAGGCGGTGCTGGCCACCTACGGACGGGGGAGGTCCGCCGAACAGCCGTTGTGGCTGGGGTCGTTGAAGTCCAACATCGGTCACACCCAGGCCGCCGCCGGTGTCGCCGGTGTGATCAAGATGGTGGAGGCGCTGCGGCACGGCGTGCTGCCGAAGACCCTCCACGTGGACGCGCCGACGACCCAGGTCGACTGGTCGGCGGGGGAGGTGCGGCTGCTGACGGAGGCCCGGCCGTGGCCGGCGGCCGACCGACCGCGTCGGGCGGCGGTGTCGGCCTTCGGGGTGAGCGGCACCAACGCCCACGTCATCCTCGAGGAGGCGCCCGCCGCGGAGCCGCAGACACCTGCGGCCGAGCCCGGTGCCGAGGCCGGTGCCCCCGAGGCCGGTGCCGTTCCCTGGCTGGTGTCCGCCGCTTCCGTCGGCGCCCTGCGCGCCCAGGCGGAGCGGCTGCTCGACTACACCGAGGCGCGCGGCCCGGCACCCGCCGACGCGGCCCGCGCGCTGGCCGAGGCCCGGACCCTGCTGGCGCACCGCGCCGTCGTTGTGGCGGACACGCTCGACGGTCACCGCACCGGCCTGGCCGCGCTCGCGGGCGACGCCGCCTCGCCCGCCCTGGTCACGGGCACGGCGGACGTCACCGGCCAGACCGTGCTGGTCTTCCCGGGTCAGGGTTCGCAGTGGGTGGGGATGGGTCGGCGGTTGCTGGCGGAGTCGGTGGTGTTCGCGGAGGCGCTCGGTGAGGTCGGCAAGGCGTTGGAGCCTTATGTCGACTGGTCGTTGCTGGATGTGGTGAATCAGGTGCCGGGGTCCGCTTCGTTGGAGCGGGTGGATGTGGTGCAGCCGGTGTCGTTCGCGGTGAACGTGGCGCTGGCGCGGTTGTGGGAGTCGCTGGGTGTGGTGCCGGACGCGGTGGTCGGTCATTCGCAGGGGGAGATCGCGGCGGCGCACGTCGCGGGGATCCTGTCGCTGGAGGACGCGGCGGCGGTGGTGGCGTTGCGGTCGCAGGCCATCGCGCGGGGTCTGGCCGGACGCGGAGGCATGGTGTCGGTGGGGCTGCCGCTCGCCCGGGTGGCCGACCGGCTTCCGGCCGGGGTGGAGGTCGCGGCCGTGAACGGTCCGTCCTCGGTGGTGGTGGCCGGTGACCCGGCGGGCCTGGACACTCTGGTGGCCGCCTTCGAGGAGCAGGGTGTGCGGGTGCGGCGGATCCCGGTGGACTACGCCTCGCACACCGCGCACGTGGAGTCGATCGAGGCCGAACTCGCCGAGCTGCTGGGTTCGGTGAGGCCGCAGCCGGCTGTCGTCCCGTTCCTGTCGACGGTCGAGAACCGTTGGCTGGAGGGTCCGGAGCTGGACGCGGGGTACTGGTACCGCAACCTGCGGCGGACCGTGCGCTTCGCCGACGCCGTCGACACCCTCGCCGCCGCCGAGTACCGGGCGTTCGTCGAGGTCAGCGCGCACCCCGTGCTCGCGCACGGCGTCGTCGAGGCCCTGGAGGCGGCCTCCGTGCGCGACGCGGTCGTCACCGGCACCCTGCGGCGCGACGAGGGCGGCTGGGACCGCGTCCTGCTCTCGGCCGCCGCACTTCACGTCCGTGGCGTGGAGGTCGACTGGTCGGCCTCCTACGCGGGCGCCGGCCCCCTCCCTGCCTCCGACCTGCCCACCTACCCCTTCCAGCACCGGCACTACTGGCTGGAGTCGGTGCCCGTGACGACCACCCCCGCAGGAGATTCCCCGATGGCCATCGAGACCGAGCCCGACACCATCGTCGAGGAGGCGCCCGGCGCCGTCCTCGCCCGCCGACTGGCGGACGCCGAGCCGGGGGAGCGCCCGGCCGTGCTGGTCGACGTCGTCCGCACGGAGGTCGCGGCCGTTCTCGGGCACGAGGACACCGGAGAGATCGGGGCGGACGCCGTCTTCTTCGACATCGGCTTCGTGTCGCTGACCGCCGTCGAACTGCGCAACCGCCTCCAGACCGTCACCGGGCTCGAACTGCCCGCCCTGCTCGCCTTCGACCAGCCCACCCCGGAGCGGCTCGCCGGTTACCTCCTCTCCCTGCTCGACGAGACCGGGGACCACGTTGCGGGGGACGGCGACACCGGAACCGCCGAGACCGTGCCCGCGCCGACCGGAGCCGCCGAGCAGCGGACCGAAGGGAAGTGACCGCAGTGTTCGACACCACCGCCTACCTCGAGGCCCTCGGCTACGACGGCCCGCTCGACCCCAACGCCGACACCCTGCGCGAGCTGCACCGGCGCCACCTGATCGCCGTCCCCTACGACTCGTCGCTCAACACCGCCCGCGGCGAGTCCCTGTGGGCGGGCGTCGACATCGACGTCGACGCCGTGTTCGACGCCGTCGTGCTCGGCGGCCGGGGCGGTGTCTGCTACGAACTGAACGGGCTCTTCCTCGCGCTGCTGCGCGAACTCGGTTACGAGACCGGGCTGTTCTCGGCCGGGATCCGCCAGGTCGACGACAGCTTCGGGCCGGACCTGGAGCACGTCCTCGGCTTCGTCCGGCTGGACGGTGACCTCTGGCTGGTCGACGTCGGCTTCGTCGGCCCGTCCTACCTGGAGCCGCTGCGGGTGGTGGCCGACGAGGTGCAGCCGCAGTTCGGCACCGACTTCCGGGTCGTGCGCGCGGACACCGGCCACCACGTGGTGGAGCGCCGGGGCCGGGTCGGCGACTGGCGCGCCGTCTACCGGTTCCACTCGCGGCCGCGCGCCTTCGCGGACTGGCTGGTCCCCTCGCCGGAGCTGGACCGGTTCGCCCGGGCCCTGGCCGGCTCCGGCATCGTGGTGCGCGGCCGGGCCTTCGAGGGCGGCCAGCGGATCCTGATCGGCACCCGTCTGGTCGTCGTCGAGGACGGTACCGAGCGGCTGCGCGGCCTGGCCGACCCGGAGGAGCACGCCCGGGTGCTCGCCGAGATCCTGCGGAAGGACGGGGCCACCGCATGAGCACCGACTCCGAGAACGCGACCGAGAACGCGACCGAGAACGCGACCGAGAGCGCGACCGACACCGACACCGACATCGCGATCGTCGGCTACGGGCCGGTCGGCCAGACCGCCGCCCTGCTGCTGGCCTCCCGCGGCCACCGGGTCACCGTCCTGGAGCGCTTCCCCCGGCCCTACCCGATGCCGCGAGCGGTCTCCTTCGACGGCGAGTCCGCCCGCATCCTCGCCGCCACCGGCGTGGGCGCGGCCCTGGACGAGCACGTCGAGTCCTCCCGGGACTACGTCTGGCACAACGCCGACGGCCGGACCCTCTTCCGGGTCGACGTCGAGGACGCCGGCCGCTCCGGCTGGCCCGACTCCAGCGCCGTCTACCAGCCGGGCCTGGAGGCCGCGCTGTCCGCCCACGGCGAGCGGTACCCCACGCTGCGCGTCCTGCGCGGTCACCGGGTGACGGCGCTCGCCGACCGGGGCGACGCCGTCACGCTCACGGTGGAGGGACCGGAGACCGGCCCGTCGGGCGGCCCGCTCACCGCCCGCTGGGTGATCGGCTGCGACGGCGCCAACAGCGTGGTGCGCGAGGAGGCCGGGCTGACCGCCACCGACTTCGCGTTCTTCAACGACTGGCTGACCTGCGACGTCGTCCCGCACGACGGCCGGGAGTTCGTCCCCAACAACCTCCAGGTCTGCGACCCGGCGCGGCCGCGCACCGCGGTCTCCGCCGGGCCGGGCCACCGGCGCTGGGAGTTCATGCGGCTCGACCACGAGTCGCCCGAGGAGTTCGGCGGTGAGGCCAACGTCTGGAAGCTGCTCTCGCTGTTCGACATCGACCCCGGCAACGCCACCCTGCTGCGGCACGCCGTCTACACCTTCCAGGCGCGCTACGCGGACCGGTGGCGGCGCGGCCGGGTGCTGATCGCCGGGGACGCCGCCCACCTGATGCCGCCGTTCGCCGGGCAGGGCATGTGCTCCGGCTTCCGCGACGCCGCCAACCTCGCCTGGAAGCTGGACCTGGTGCTCACCGGCCGGGCCGCCGAGGGGCTGCTCGACAGCTACACCGCCGAGCGGCGCGAGCACGTGCGCCACGCGCTCACCATGTCGATGGACCTGGGCCGGGTCATCTGCCAGGCCGACCCGGCCGCGGCCCGCGACCGGGACACCGTCATGCTGGCCGCCCAGGAGCGCGCCCGGCGCGGCGCGGAGGTCGGCGCGGCCCGGCCGCGCACGCCGGTCCAGCCGCTCACGGCGGGCCTGCGGCACGGTGGCGGGCCGGCCGGCGACCTGGTCGTCCAGGGACGCGTGACGGCGGCAGGCCGGCCCGCCGGGCTCTTCGACGACGTGGTGGGGCGCGGCTTCGTGCTGCTCACCACCGAGCCGCCGGAGAGTCTGCTCACCGCCGCGGACCGCGCCTGGCTGGACGCCCTCGGCGGCCACGCGGTGAGGGTGCTCGCGGCCACCGACGAGGAGCCCCCGGCGGGCTCGGTCGGTGACACCGACGGGGTGTACCTGCCGTACCTGGCCGAGAGCGGGGCGGTCGCGGTGCTGGTCCGGCCGGACTTCTACGTCTACGGCGCGGCTAAGGACCGGACGGGGCTGGCCGCGCTCCTCGGAGCGCTCCGCACCGACCTGGCCGCCTGACGGCCCGACCGACGCCCCGCCCCCGTCCCCTCCCGCGCACGTGCTGACGGCCCGCTCCCCTCCGCGAAGAGGGAGCGGGCCGTCGGTCCGGGGGGCGGTCCTCAGACCGCCGCGTGCGCCCGCCGGGCGGAGTGCTCCAGCAGGATCTCCGCCACGACGCGTGCCAGGTCGAGGGTCTGACGGCCGTTCAGCCGCGGGTCGCAGCCGGTCAGGTAGCGCTCGGGCAGCTGCTCCTCACGCAGGTCCTCGCGACCGCCGAGGCACTCGGTCACGTCGTCGCCGGTCAGTTCCAGGTGCAGGCCGCCGGGGTGGCTGCCGAGCGCCCGGTGCACGGCGAAGTAGCCGCTCACCTCGGCGGCGATCCGGTCGAAGCGGCGGGTCTTCAGCCCGCCGGCCGCCGTCTCGGTGTTGCCGTGCATCGGGTCGCAGAGCCAGACCACCGGGTGCCCCGCGTCCGCCACCGCCTCCACCAGCGGCGGCAGCACGTCGGACACCCGGTCCGCGCCCATCCTGCTGATCAGCGTCAGCCGGCCGGGGACGCGGTCCGGGTCCAGCGCGCCGGCGTAGGCGACGGCCTGCTCCGGGGTGGTGGACGGGCCCAGCTTGAGGCCCAGCGGGTTGGCGATCCGGCGGGCCAGCGCGACGTGCGCGCCGTCGAGCTCGCGGGTCCGCTCGCCGATCCACAGGAAGTGGCCGGACAGCGCGTACCCGTCGCGCACCAGCGGCACCTCGTAGTCGAGCAGCAGGGCCTCGTGACCGGCGAACAGTTCGCTGCGGGTCGCCGCGGCCACCGAGTCCAGCACGTCGAGCGCGGCACCGGCGCCGTCGTACGCGGTGAGCATCCGCCGCGGGTCCGGCGTGCGGGCCTCGGCCGTCGCCGCGAGGCCGTTGACGATGTCGCCCCGGTAGGAGGGCAGCCCGTCCGGGCCCGTCGGGCTGGAGCGCGGCTTGGCGTACTGCCCGGCGACGCGCCCGACCGGAACCACCGGAAGGCCGGAGGCGACCTCGAACAGGGTGGCGCAGTGCAGCAGGGCGTGCAGGTTGGCGCGCACGTGCTCGGGGGTGTTGCCGGCGAAGGTCTCGGCGCAGTCCCCGCCCTGGACGACCAGGGCCCGGCCGAGCGCGGCCTCGGCCAGGCGCTCCCGGAGCCGGTCCACGGCGGCGGGCTCCACCAGGGGCGGCAGGGCACCGAGTGCGGCGCGCACCTCGCGCACCCGGTCCTGATCGGGCCACTGCGGCTGCTGGCCGGCGGTCAGGCCCGCCAGGGCCCGCACGAGTTCGGGCTCGGTGCCGTCGTGCACCGTCGGGGTCGTGGCGGTCGGCGTGGTCATCGGAGTGGTCATCCCGTCTTCCTCAGGCCGGCCCGCAGATCGGCCGGCAGATCCTTGCGTCGGCGTACCCCGAGCTTGCGGTAGACCCGGGTGAGGTGCTGTTCCACGGTGCTCGCCGTGACGTACAGGCGTCCGGCGATCTCGCGGTTGGTGTAGCCGAGGACGGCGAGCGAGGCGACCCGTCGCTCGGACTCGGTGAGCGCGCCGACCCCGCCCGGCTCCGGTGCCTCGTCGGCGGCCGGGCCGCTCTCACCGAGGTCCGCCGAGACCGACAGCAGCTCCTGCGCGAGCGGTCCCAGGGCGCACATGTTCGCCATGTGCAGGGCCTGGCGCAGCAGCAGCCGGGCCCTGCGCTTGTTTCCGGCGCCCTGGTGCAGCCGGCTCAGGTCGGTGAGCACCCGCACCTGCTCGTAGCGGTCGCCGGAGGCCTCGGTGAGGTCGACGGCCTCGGTGAGCAGGGGGCCGCGTCGGCCGGCCGGCCCGGCCGCGGCCAGCAGCCGCAGCGCCGGGCCGCGGTTGTGCGGCAGGTCGGCGTCGGCCCGGCTGAGCTGCTCGTGGATCAGCCGCCAGGCGCGGTCCCGGTTGTCCAGCCGCAGCCAGGCGTCGGCGGCCTGGGTGCGCCAGGGCACCACTCCCGCGCCGTCCAGGCCCCAGGTGCGCAGCAGTTCGCCGCAGGACAGGAAGTCGGCGAGGGCCGCGTGGCCGTGCCGGGTCGCCAGGTAGTGCTCGCCGCGGGCGAACAGGTAGTGCAGCCCGTACAGGCTCTGGAACATCGCCTCGCCGACGGCGTGGGTGAGGTGCTTGGCCGCCGAGCGGTGCTCGCCCGTGCGGCTCTCGGCGACGATCAGCGTGCCCAGCGGCAGGCCCACCGCGATGCCCCAGGCGGTGGGGCTGAGGTGGGTCAGCGCGGCCCGGCTGTGCTCGGCCGCCGTGGTCGGCTCGCCGAGCCGCAGGGCCGCCTCGGCGTGCGCCGCCGAGTACAGGGCCGTCGCGGTCGGGATCCCGCGGCGCGCGGCGGTGCCGAGCAGCCGTTGGCTCCAGACCGCCGCGGTGTCGGCACGCCCGGCCTCGAGCAGCACCCGCAGCGCCAGCAGCGCGGCCTCCTCGGCCCACGGGGTGCGGCCGTGCAGGTGGGCGTCGTTCAACACCTGCTGGGCGCGGTCGACGGCGTCCGCGGCCCGTCCCCGGGTGAGCGCCCCGGCGAGCGCCGCGGCGGCCCGCAGGTGCGGGTCGACGTCCGGGGCGACCGCGTGCCGCAGATCGGCGGGCAGAGCCGGGACGCGGCGGCCCCGGGCGAGGCCTGGGTGGGTGTAGGCGAGCCAGGTCTCGACGTCGCGCAGCGCGCCGGTCCCGGCGGGGGAGGCGGTTCCGGTCCGGGCGCGCAGCAGGTCCAGCACACCCAGCGCCTCCTCGCCCCGGCCGTGCCACAGCAGGTACCGGACGAGGACGAGCGCCTCGGCGAGCCCGAGGTGCCCGGCCCGGACCGCGGCGGTGAGCGGCACCAGGTGCCGGGCCGCCGCCGAGGGGTTGAGCTGCCACTCGGCCTGCGCCAGCCGGTGCCGGAGCACCGCCCGCTCGTTCTCCTCGGCGGCCTCCTGACGGGCCAGTCGCAGGCAGGCGACGGCGGTGCCGTGACGGTGGTCGAGCAGGGCGTGCTCGGCCGCCCCGGCCAGCGCCGCGACCGCCCACGGTGCGGGTGCCCGCCCGGCCTCGACCAGGTGCCGGGCCACCTCGGCGGCGGGGCTGCCGCTCTCGTGGGCCAGCTGGGCGGCCCGCAGGCGCAGGTCGGTGCGCTCGTGCGGGGCCAGATCCTCCAGGACGTCGGCGCCGGCGGCCGCGGTGCGCAGCCGTCCCTCGCCGTCCAGCAGTCCGGCGGCGGTGAGCGCGGCGCGGACCCGGGCGACCGCTTCGGCGCTCTCCCGCTCTCCGAGCAGCCTGGCGACGTCCTCGTCCGGGGCCTCCTCGCCGAGCACGGCCCGGGCCTGGACGACCCGCAGCACGCCGGGGCCGGCCCGGTGGAGGCAGCTCAGCAGGGCCGGGCCGTAACGCGGTTCGGGCTCGTCGGCGCGGTCGAGGTGCTCGTCGACGAGGGCGTGCAGCAGCAGCGGGTTGCCGCCGGCGACGTCCACCAGGCCGGGGCCGCGGTGCCGGGCGTCCTCCTCGCCCAGGCCCTCGGCGACCAGGCGCAGCGCGCCGGCCCGGGACAGCGGGGTCAGCGTGAGGCGGTGCGCGTGCGGGTGGCGCAGCAGTTCCGCGTGCAACCGGCGCCGCGCGGGCCACGGGGTGCTGCCGTCGGTGAGGACCAGCAGCACCCGGCTCTGCGGCAGGTGGCGGACGAGGTGGCGCAGGAAGTGCAGGGACGCCTCGTCGGCGTGGCCGATGTCCTCGACGCAGAGCAGCACCGGGGTGTCGGCCGCGGCCGCGAGCAGGGCGGTGGTCAGGTCCCGGCAGGCGCGCAGCAGCGGGGGCGACGGGGGGCCGGTCGGGTCGGCGGTCGCGCCGGTGCCGTCGAGGGCGGTGCCGGCGGCGCTGCCGGACGGGTGGGCGAGGACGGCCGGGTCGGCCAGGGCGGCCAGCCGCTCGGCGTGCCGGGCGGGCCAGCCGGGGGAGTGGGCGATCCGGTCGGCGATGCCGAAGGGCAGGTCCCGCTCCTGCGCGGAACAGCTCGCGCCCACGACCAGGACTCCGCGTTCGGCGGCCCGGGCGGCGAACACCCGCAGCAGCTCGCTCTTGCCGCTGCCGAGGGGTCCGTCGACCAGTGCCACCCGGCCCGCGCGGCCGAGACACTCGGCGAGCAGGTGGTCGAGTCTGTCGATGTGCGCGTCACGTTCCAGCAGGGAAGGCACCGGGTACCCCCGACCTCGTCTCTTGTAGGCGTTCGGCCGCCGGTCCCCGGCGGCTCCCCGGGGCGGTGGCGACGGCCGCCCGCTCCCGGTGGGACCCATCATGGGGAAACCCCGCCCATCGCCCGGGAACTGACCGCCCATGCGCGGACCACTGCCGCCCCTGCCGCCGGGCAGTGGCGGCGCAATGCCGCGGGGATAACCGCCGGGGGATTGCCGCTGGTATCGCGGGTCAGAATTGATGGACAGTCAATGGAAGGGCCGGGGGGACCTGATGTACCATCGGGCACAATCGGAATGGCATCTTCTGGAATCGCAGGTAATCGAGGGGGTAGGGGTGCGATTCAACGTTCTGGGGCCGCTCGAAGTGCTCTCGGACGGCATCGACGTGCCCATTCGCGGCCTGCAGCAGAGGGCCCTTCTCGGCGTTCTCCTGCTCCGCGCGAATAGCGTGGTGAGTATCAACGAGATAGTCGCCGCGCTCTGGGGCGACGACCGTCCGACCACGGCACGGAAAATGGTGCAGAACTCGGTGGCCGGGCTGCGCCGCGCATTCGAGGCGGTCGGGGAGCCGGCGGACGGGAAGGCCACGCTGAATACCACTGTGCCCGGATACATGCTCAGAATCGAGCCGGAACAGCTCGATCTCACGGAATTTCATGAGCTTGTCACATTGGGCCGGTCCCGACTGGCGGCCGGCGACTGGACGCAGGCCTCGGAACTGCTGCGCCGCGCCCTCGGCCTGTGGCGCGGACCGGTGCTCGCCGACGTGAGCGACGCCGGGCTCACCTGGCCCGAGCTGGCCGCCCTCCAGGGCATCCGGCTCGCCGTCCACGAGGACTGCATCCAGGCCGAGCTGGCGATGGGGCGGGACCGTGAGCTGATCGGCGAACTGGAGTCCCTGCTGGAGGCCGAGCCGACCCGGGAACGCCTGGTCGCCCAGCTGATGGTCGTCCTCTACAACTGCGGGCGCCAGTCCGAGGCGCTGGACCGCTACCGGCGCACCCGGGACCTCCTCGCCGACCGCTTCGGCCTCGAGCCGGGCCGCGACCTGCGCCGCCTCCAGCGCGCGATCCTCAGCCACGACCCGGCCCTGGCGCTGCGGCTCACCGCGGCCCCGGGCGGCGCGGCGGACTTCCCGTCCCCGGCCGGACCCGGGCCCGCCGCCCCGCGGTCGCCGCGCCCCCGGCCGGCACCCGCCGTGCCCGCGCGCGCCGACGACCGCGCAGGGACCCCCGGCGTCCCGGCCGCCGCGCAGGCTCCCCGTGCGCCCTGGGAACGGGTCGAGCGGCGCTCGGCCAGCGTCGTCATGGTCCGCGCCCGGTGGACGGCCGGCGGCGGCGCCCTCGCCCCCGAGCGCGTCGACCACGCCATCAAGGAGCTGACCGCCGACATCCGACGCGAGACGGCGCCCTTCGGCGGACACGTGCGCCGCGCCTTCGGCTCGGTGTGGCTGGTCGTCTTCGGCGTCCCCCGGGCCCACGAGGACGACGCCGAGCGGGCCCTGCGCGCCGCCCTCGCCCTGCGTCGCCACTTCGCGGTGCCCGGACCGGGGCCGGCCGCCGAGGCGAGCGCCACCCGGCCGGTCACCCACCTCGTGGTCGGCACCGGCGAGGTGATGGTCACCTACGACGACAGCGCGCCCGAGCCCGTGGAGGTCACCGGCCAGGTGCTGGACGCCTGCCACTACCTGCTGCTGCAGGTCCCCCGCGGGGAACTGTGGGCCGCCGACGCCACCGTGGAAGCGGGCGGCGGCGGACTCGGCTTCGCCCCGGTCCCCGGCGTCCCCGGCGTCCACCGCCCCGGGCGCTCGGGCCCGGACGGCCGCGCGCCGTCCGGGCATCCCGCCGAACCGCCGTTCCTGGAGCGCACCCACGAGCTGAACCTGCTGCACGGCGCCTACCGGGACACCGTTCGCCACCAGTTGCCGCACCTGGTCTCGGTGCTCGGCGAGCCCGGCATCGGCAAGACCCGGCTGATCGGGGAGTTCGCCGCCTCGCTGCGCGACGGCGCCGGACCGCCGACGCCCCGGGTGCTCCACGCGGGCACCCCCGCCTTCGACACCCACACCCCCTACGAGCCGCTGGCCGGCGTGGTCCGCGCCTACGCGGGCATCCGCGCCGGCGCGCCGGCGGCCGTCGTCCTTCCCGCACTGACCGGCGTCGTGCGCCGGCTCCTCCCGCACGGCGCCACCGGGCCGATCGTCACGGCGCTCGCGGCCTGCCTCGGCCTGCCCGCCCCGGCCGCCGCCGCCCAGGAGCCGGACGGCGGCGTCGTCCCGCGGGAGGAAGTCCTCGGCGCGCTGCGGCAGTTCCTGGAGGAGGCGGCCGCCGAACGCCCGCTGGTGGTCGTCCTGGACGACCTCCACCGCGCCGCCGACTTCGTCCGCTCCTTCGTCGAGGACCTCACCGTCCGGCTCGGCCCGGTCGCCCTGCTGCTGATCGCCGGCGCCCGCTCCGAACTGCTCCACACCAGACCCTCCTGGGGGTGCGGCAAGCGCCGCTCGGTCCTCCTGCACGTGGCGCCGCTGTCCGCCGCGGCCACCGCCACCGTGATCGGCGCCGCCGCCGGCCGCCGCCACCCGACACCCGGCGACGACCTCCGCGCGGCCCTCGCCGACGGCAACCCGCTGTTCGCCCAGGCCTACGCGCGGGTGGCGGACGTCGGCGCCGACCCGGCCGCCGCCCACCCGCCGGCCGTCCTCGCCGTCGTGACCGCCCAGCTCGACGGCCTCGACCGCGCCGCCCGCTCGGTGCTGCGCGACGCCGCCGTCGTCGGCGGCACGCTGTGGCGCGGCGCGGTCGCCGCGGTCGGCCGGCGCGACCCCGAGGAGGTCGGCCGCGGCCTGGAACTCCTGGAGTCGCGCGAACTGCTGCGCCGGGTGCGCCGCAGCAGCGTGCCCGGAGACGTCGAGTACGTCTTCCGGTACGCCGTCAGCCGCGATGTCGCGCTCGCCCAGCTGCCCGGCCGCGTCCTGGTCGAACGGCATCTGCGGGCGGCCGACTGGGCGGCCCTGCTGGACGTGCCCCGCCCCGGGCTGCTGGCCTTCCACTACGACCGCGCCATCGCGCTCGCCGAGGCCGACGGCACACCGGTGGAGGCGATGGAACGGCGTGCGTGGGAGGCGCTGGTCGGGGCGTCCGCCCGGGCCGCCGCCGCGGGCGACGACGTGCTCGCGGTCAGCTGCCTCGACCACGCCCTGGACCGCTGCCCGCCGGGGGAGCCCGAGCGGGTCTGGCTGGTCACCCACCACCGCCGCATCCTCGACAGCCTCGGCACCCGCGACCGTCGCCGCCCGGCCGTTACCGGCTGACCCCGGCGGGAACGGGCAGCGCCGGAGCGAGTTCCCGCACGCGTTCCAGCGAGCGGATCTTCTCCTCGACGTCGGTGACGTTGTTGGTCACCATCAGCTCGTCCGCGCCGGTGCGCTCCAGCAGGTCCGCCAGCGCCCGGCGGACCTCCTCGGCGTCACCGACCGCCTGGGTGCTGAGCAGCGCGTCGGCGGCGGCCCGCTCGGCCTCCGTCCACAGGTACGCCGCCGCCTCCTCGACGGTGGGCAGCGGCGCGACCGGCGAGGCGCCGTTCAGCCGCAGCACCGGGAACAGCGCCGGCGCCGCCAACCGGCGGGCCTGCTCCGAGGTCTCCCCGCACACCGTGTAGGCGGTGACGATCGTGTGCGGCCGCTCGGCCCGGGCCGAGGGCCGGAAGTTCTCCCGGTACGCCCGCAGCGCCTCCTCGGTGCCGCGGGAGTTGAAGAAGTGGTGGGCGAACGCGTACGGCAGCCCGCGCCGGCCCGCGTCCACGGCGCTGCGCACACTGGCGCCCAGCAGCCACGGCCGGGGCGGCCGCGGCGGCTCCGGCAGGGCCTCCAGCCGCTGGTACACGTGCCCGTCCGGGAAGGCGCCGTCGACGAAGGCGAGCAGTTCCTCCAGCGCCGCCGGGAAGTCCTCGTCGGGCGCCCGGCGCAGCGCGTGGGAGAGCACCGGGTCCGCGCCCGAGCGGCCGATGCCCAGGTCGACCCGGCCGGGGAACAGCGTGGCCAGCGTCCGGAAGGACTCCGCGACGGCGTACGGCGGGTGGTTGGGCAGGATCACCCCGCCCGCGCCGATCCGGATCCGGCTGGTCCGCTCGCCGAGCGCGGCCAGCAGGACGGCCGGTACGGAGCCGGCGATCCCGCGCGAGTTGTGGTGCTCGGCCACCCAGAACCGGGTGAAGCCCAGCTCGTCGGCGGCCGCCACCAGTCGGCGGGTGCCGACCAGGGTGTCGGCGGGGCGGCCGGCGGAGTCGACGGACGAGATGTCGAGGACGGACAGCGGGACGGTCGGGGAACTGCTGGTCATGCGGGGGTGCTCCTTACTCGGGGTGTCACGCGTACCAGGTGGGGCGGGGGACTTCGCCGTGCAGGAGGTGGCGCCCGACCACCCGGGCCCGCCCCGGATCGTCCTCGTGCACCCGCCGCGCCCGGGTGTCCCGCCAGTAGCGGTCCAGCCCGGCCGCGGCCTCGGCGCCGCCGGGGCCGGCCGCGCCGGGCGCGCCCGCGGTGACCGCGTCGGCGGCCGCGCCGGCCTGCGCGGCCAGCGCCGCGACCCGGACGGCGTGCCGGCCGCGCTCCTCCTCGGTCACCGTGCGGCGCCGGGCGTGCAGGGCGTCCGCCTCGGCGCCGACGGCGTCGGCGAAGGCCTCCACCGCCCACAGTGCGGAGGCCAGGGCGCCGTAGTGCCCCGCCGCGTCCGCGGCGGCGGCCTCGGTCAGCGGCGCCCGCGACCACTGCTCGCGGGCGTGCCGGGCGGCGGCCTCCAGCGCGCCCCGGGCCGCGCCGATCAGCGCGTTGACCTGGGCGAGCTGGAAGGCCGGGGTGAGGAAGGTGTTGTAGACCCGGGGCACGAAGGTCCTGTTGACGTGGCCGAGCGCCCCGGTCCACGGGATGTTCGCGCCGTCGGCGACCACGGTCCCGGCAGCAAGCGACCGGAGCCCGATCTCCTCGGCGCCCGGTTCGAAGGACAGCCCCACGTGCTCGCTCATCGCGAGCGCGCTGATCGGGGTGTCGCCGTCCTCCAGGAAACCCTCCAGGATGGTGATGTCCGACACCGGGTGGCCCAGGGCACGCTCCAGCCGCCCGTGGAACAGCATCTCGAGGCCGGTGTCCTGGACCACCAGGGGCGCCGAGCGGGGCTTCGAGGACCCGCTGAAGAACCACCGGGCCCGGGCCGACACCTCGCCGATGTGCTGGATCTTCTCCTCGGTGCCGATGAACTCGGCGATCGACACCCACACGTAGTGGTGGGCCAGCAGTTCGCCGACCGAGGCGTCGGCCGCCGCGACGGTGCGCACCACCCGGAACGCGGTGGACCAGTTCTGGCCGGCCCCGCCGTGCTCGACCGGCCCCAGCAGGGTGACCAGGCCGGTCTCCTTCAGCAACTGGATCTCCCGCACCGGCGGGGCGCCCTCGCGGTCGCGGCGCGCGGCGCCGGGCGCGAGCCGCGCCGCGACCTCCTCGGCCCGCCGCAGCCACACCTCGGCGGTCCCGGGGGCGGTGTCCGTCGTCGTGTCAGTCATGTCTCCCACTTCGTGACGTGCTCGCCGTCCTGCCCGGCGACGTGTTCGATGTCCTGCTCCGGGCCGTCACGGCCGGTGGCGTCCCCGCCAGGTGCCCGGTCCGCGCTCTCCGTACCGGCGGCGCCGTCCTCACCGCCCTCACCGTCCTCACCGTCCTCACCGCCCGTGCCGTCCGCGCCGTCCGCGCCGCCCCCGCCGGGCAGCCGCAGGACGGCGTCCAGCAGGGCCCGGGTGTACGGGTGGGCGGGGGCCTCGAAGATCCGCTCGGTCCCGCCCTCCTCGACGACCGACCCGCCGCGCATGATCAGCACCCGGTCGGCGACCTGCCGCACCACGGCCAGGTCGTGGGTGATGAACAGCAGGGCGATGCCCCGCTCGCGCCGCAGCCGGTCCAACAGCTCCAGCACCTGTGCCTGGACCGAGACGTCCAGGGCCGACACCGGCTCGTCGCAGACCAGCACCTGCGGACCGCCCGCCAACGCCCGGGCGATGGCCACCCGCTGGCGCTGGCCGCCGGACAGCTGGTGCGGCCGGCGGGAGAGCAGTTCGGGCGGCAGGCCGACCTGGTCGAGGAGCTCCGCGCACCGCCGGGCCCGTTCGGCGCGCCGCAGTCCCGGCAGCGCCTCGCCGATGATCCGCGCAACGGTGAACCGGGGGTCCGCCGAGGCGTACGGATCCTGCTGGACGAACTGGATCGCCGAGCGCCCGGCCCGGCGCCGCCGCTCCGGCAGCGCCGACCAGGGCCGACCGTGCAGCAGCACCTCCCCGGCGTCCGGACGGGACAGTCCCATCGCGACCCGCGCCAGCGTGGTCTTGCCCGAGCCGGACTCGCCGACCACGCCCAGCGCCTCGCCCGCCCGCAGGGTGAACCCGACCTCGTCGAGGGCCCTCGGCCCGCCCGGGGCGAAGGACTTGACCAGCCCGCGCCCGGTCAGTACCGGGACGGCCTCTCCGGCGTCCGGTGCCCCGGGCGGGGCCTGCACGGGACGGGCCCGCGGGCGGCCCGAGGGCACCGCGTCCAGCAGCATCCGGGTGTACGGGTGCTCCGGGGCGGACAGCACCCGGCCGGCCGGCCCGCTCTCCACCACCTCGCCCCGCCGCAGCACCAGCACCCGGTCCGCCAACTGCGCCACCACCGCCAGGTCGTGACTGACCAGCAGCAGTCCCCGGCCCTCGTCCTTGAGCCGGCCGAGCAGCGTCAGGATCTGCGCCTGGACGATCGCGTCCAGCGCGGTGGTCGGCTCGTCGGCGATCAGCAGCGGGGCGTCGGCGGCCAGCGCCGAGGCGATCAGCGCGCGCTGGCGCAGCCCGCCGGAGAGCTGGTGCGGGTACTGGGTGCGCCGGGCCTCCGGCTCCGGCACGCCCACCGCCGTGAGCAGTTCCACCACCCGGGCAGCGCTGTCCGGGCCGGCGGTGCCGCCGAGGCGGGCCGCCTCGGCGATCTCGGCGCCGACGGTGCGCAGCGGGTCCAGCGCGGTCAGCGCGTCCTGGAGGACCACGGCGATCCGTCGGCCGCGCACCGTGCGCCACTGCCGTTCGCCGAAGCCCGCGGTGTCCGCCCCGGCCACCTCCAGGGTCCGGGCGGAGACCCGGGCCCCGGCGCCCGCCAGTCCGATCAGGGAACGGGCGGTGACGGACTTGCCCGAGCCGGACTCGCCGACCAGCGCCACGCACTCCCCGGCGCCGACGGCCAGCGACACGCCGTCCACGGCGGGCCGCGGCGCGCCGGGGAACGACACCCGCAGCCCCTCGGCCCGCACGAGCGGCACCGACGCACCGGTGTCCCCGGCCGCCGCCTCCGCCGCGGACGCTTCCGTCGTCGTCGTCATCGTCATCGCACCGCCCTCGACTGAAGCGAACGGCCGATCAGTGTGGTGCAGACCACCACGACCGAGACGGCCAGGCCGGGCGAGATCGAGATCCACCAGGCCGTCTGGAGGAAGTCCTTGCCGTCGGCGACCATCGAGCCCCAGTCCGCGTCCGGCGGGACCGGGCCCAGGCCGAGCACGCTGAGTCCGGAACCCGAGATGATGGCCGAGCCCACCCCGATGGAGGCCAGCACCACCAGCGGGCCGCCGACGTTCGGCAGCACGTGCCGCAGCACCGAACGCCAGGCCGGCACCCCCAGCACCCGTGCCGCCTCCACGTACTCCGAGCGCAGCACCAGCCGTGCCTGGCCGCGCACCAGTCGGGCGTAGTGGGGCACCCCGGCGACACCGATGGCGATCGCCACGTTGAGCGTGCCGCCGCCCAGCAGCGCCACCACCACCAGCGCGAGCAGCAGTTCGGGGAAGCCCAGCAGTACGTCCACCACCCGCATCAGGGCGAAGTCGACCTGCCGTCCGCCGCAGCCGGCGACCAGGCCGAGCAGCGCGCCGCCGCCCACCCCGATCAGCGTCGCGCCGACCGCGATCAGCAGCGACAGCCGGGTGCCGTGCACGAGCCGTGACCAGACGTCCCGGCCGAGCTGGTCGGTGCCGAGCCAGTGCCCGGCACCGGGCGGGCGCAGTGCCGCCGCGACGTCCGTCGCCTCGGGGGCGTGGGTGGCGAACACCCCGGGGAAGGCCAGCACGAGCGCGACCGCGGCCAGCAGGACCAGGGGTGCCAGGCGGGCCGGCGAGCGCAGCAGCGCGCCCCGGCGGGCGCCTGCCGCGGCCGGCCGGTCGAGGAGGGCGGTCACGGTGCTCATGCCGGGCCTCCCTCGCGCAGCCGGGGGTCGATCAGCGGGTGGAGCACGTCCACCAGCGTGTTGATGACCACGAACGCCGCGCTGGAGATGACCACCAGGGCGCTCACCACCGGCAGGTCGCGCGAGCCGACCGCGTTGGCCAGCACCCGGCCCAGGCCCGGCCGGGTGAAGATGTTCTCCACCAGCACCGCGCCGCCGAACAGGCTGCCCAGCACGAAACCGGACAGCGTGGTCAGCGGCAGCAGCGCGTGCCGCAGGGTGTGCCGCAGCAGCACCGCCGTCGCGCCCAGGCCGCGCGAGCGCGCGGTCAGCACGAACGGGCGGCCGTCGGTGGTCTCCAGCTCCTGGCGGATCACCTGGGCGAGCACTCCGGCCAGCGGCAGCGCCAGTGCCAGCGTCGGCAGCACCAGTGCCGCCGGCCCGTCCGCCCCGATCGAGGGCAGCGCGTGCAGCCGGTAGGAGAACACCGTCAGCAGGATGATGCCCAGCCAGAACGAGGGCATCGACACCATCAGCAGCTCGGCCAGACCGGCGGCGCCGCGCACCGCCCGGCCTCGGCCGACCGTCACGGTGGCCGCCAGCACCGCCAGGACCAGCGCGGCGACCAGCGCGGACACCGCCAGCTCGACGGTCGGACCGAGCTGGCTGCCGAGCAGCCGCTCGATCGGCTCGTTGAGCTGGTACGACCAGCCGAGGCCGCCGCTCGCCAACCGGGCGAGCTGGCGGCCGTACTGGAGGAGCAGCGGGTCGTCCAGGCCGTTCTCGGCGATCACCTGGCCACGCAGGGCCGGGGTCGCGGCGGCGCCCGGCCCGATCAGTCCGTCCACGATGTCGCCGGGGGCGAGGTGGAGGGCGACGAACGTCACCGTGAGCGTCCCCCACACCACCACCAGCCCCGCCGCGAGCCTCCGGACGACGAACCTGGCCCAGGGCGGCACGTGGCGCAGCGGCGCGAGCCGGGCGCGCCCGGACACCTCAGGCCACCCCGATGCCGTAGAAGTCGGTGTTGGCGTCGACGTCCAGGACCAGCCCGTTCACCTTGCCGTGCCGGGCGACGTCCATGGTGGCGATGTAGGCCGGGAAGGAGTACGCCTGCTCGACGACCTTCCGCTGGACCTTGCGGTACAGCTCGAAGCGCTGCGCGGCGTCCACGGTCGCCTCGGCCTGGTCCAGCCAGCCGTCGATCTCGGCGTCCTTGACCCGGCTGCCGTTCGCCCCGCCGCCCCCGAACTGGGACTTTGAGTGGTAGAGGTTGCCCAGCAGGCTCGGGTCGGAGCCCTGCCAGGCGAAGGCGAACACGTCGTAGTCGCCCTTGCCGGTGCGCCCGATGGAGCCGGCCGAGTCCAGCGGCACCAGCTTCAGTTCGATGCCGACCTGCTTCAGCGCGTCCTGCACGCCCACGTCGAAGGTGTGGTTCTGGGCCGAGACGAAGGTCTGCACGTACGGCTGCTCCGCGGTGAGGCGCTTGCCGTCCTTGGTGCGGTAGCCCTCGGCGTCCCGACCGGTCCAGCCGGCCTCGTCCAGCAGCTTCTCCGCCTTCTCCTTGCTGTACTCCCAGGCCGGCTTGGCGAACGAGGGCTCGGCGCCGGGGGTGGAGGGCGCCAGCGGCCCCCAGGCCTGCTCGTACTCGCCCTGGAAGATGCCCTTGACGATTCCGGCGAAGTCGATGGCGTGCCGGACGGCCTGCCGGGCGCGCGGGTCGTCGAAGGGCGCCCGGGCGGTGTTGAGGTAGTAGGTGTAGGGGACGCCGGGGACCGCCTTGCGGACCACCTGGACGCCGTTCTGGCCGCGCAGTCCGGCCAGCCGGTTCGCGGGTATCAGCTCGGCGGCGTCGACCTGGCCGGAGGTCAGGGCGCCGACCCGGGAGGCGTCCTCCTTCAGCAGCAGCACGACGATGCTCTCGAGCTTCGCCTGCCCCTGGTGGGCGGCGGTCGGCGGGGCCCAGTTGTAGTCGGACCGGCGCTTGAACACCGCCTGCTGGCCGGGCGTCACCGACTCGAAGGTGAACGGGCCGGTGCCGACGACGAACGCACCGCCGGAGGAGAGGTCGCCGGCGTGGTCGCGCAGTGCGACGGGGGAGTGGAAGCCGAGGAAGGTGCTCCCCGCCGCGCCGAGGAAGGAGGAGTGAGGAGCCGTCAGGTGGACGGCCACCGTGCGCGGGTCGACCACCTCGGTCTCCTTGTAGGGGCCGAGCAGGCCGGCCGCCCGCTTGGAGGCCGTCTTCGCCGCCGTGACGTGGTCGAAGTTCGCCTTCACGGCCGCCGCGTCGAACGGGGTGCCGTCGCTGAAGGTCACACCGGCGCGCAGGGTGAAGGTGTAGGTGAGGCCGTCGGGCGAGACCGTCCACGAATCGGCCAGCCACGGCTTGACGGTCCCGTCCGGCGCGACCGCGACCAGCGACTCCAGCACCGGGCGCAGCAGTCGCCCGGTGACGGCGGTGGACGCGGCGTGCGGGTCCCAGCTGTCGGGTTCGACGGCGGCGCCGTAGCGCAGGGTGCCGCCGCCGCTCTTCGCGGAGGGCGGGGTGGAGGAGTCGGAGCAGGCCGTGAGGACGGCGGGGCCGATGACAGCGGCGGCGGTCAGGGTGACCGGGAAACGGAGGAAACGGCGTCTGGTGTACATGGGTTCTTTCTCGATCCTGCGCGAGGGGGGACCGGTGGGCGGCGCAGGGGCCCGCCCACCCCGAGGGGGAGGCGCTGACGGCCCCGGCCACGGACGATGCGACGAGTCTGCTGGCTCCGTCCGGATCCGACCCCCCTGACCGTCCCCCTATGCGGGCCCTCTTCCGGGACCCGCGGGTTTGGCGGCGGGACGCTCGCGGGTGTGCTCGCGGGTGTGTTCGGCCGGTGGGCTCCGACGTGGTGCGGAGTGCGGTGCGGGGTGCGGGGTGGTGCGGAGTGGGGTGCGGGGTGCGGGGCCGACGTGCGGTGCGAGGTGCGGCCCCGGCGGCGCGACGCGCCGTCAGGGTGGTGCGGCCGTTCCGGGGGGAGCCCTCCGGAACGGCCGCACGGGGACCGTCAGGTCTGCGGCACGGGGGAATCCGCAGACTCGAGGTCCGGCTCGGGGACGCTCTCGGCAGTGACGGCGGGGCTGCGCAGGACGAAGGCGGCCACCAGGACGCCGACCGCCACGAACACGGCGCTGAGCCCGTAGGAGAGGTGGAAGCCGCCGGTGAGCGCCGCGACCTTGCTGTCGCCCTCGCCGAGCAGCGTCGCGGTGCGGGAGGCGGCCACCGTGGCGAGTACTGCGGTGCCGATCGAGGCGCCGACCTGCTGGGTGGTGTTCACCAGGCCGGACGCGATGCCGGCGTCGTTGGGCGAGGTGACCGACATGGCCTGGCCGATCAGGGCCGGCATGGCCGCGCCGAAGCCGAGGCCGAGCAGGACGAACGCCGGCACGATGTCGACGAGGAAGCTTCCGTCGCTCGGCACCCGGGCCAGCAGCGCGAGCGCGGCGGCCACCAGCAGCAGGCCGGCGACCAGCACCCGGCGGGGCCCGAACCGCTGGTTCAGCTTGACCGCGAAGCCCAGCGAGACGATCGCGATGGTGACCGGCGCGGGCAGGAAGGCGAGCCCGGTCTTCAGCGCGTCGTAGCCGAGGACGTTCTGGAAGTACAGCGCGGTGCAGAACTGGTAGCCGAAGAGGCCGGCGACCATCAGGACCATGATGCCGTTGGCTCCGGAGACCGCCCGGGAGCGGAAGATGTGCAGCGGCAGCAGGGGCTTGGCCGCGTACGCCTGGCGGACCACGAACCCGGCCAGCAGCACCAGCGAGCCGGCCAGCAGGCCCAGCGTCCGGCCGTCGGCCCAGGTGTACTCCTCGGCCTTGATGATCGTGTAGACCAGCAGCATCAGACCGCCGGTGGCGAGCACCGAACCGACCAGGTCGGCGCCCTCGCGCAGCCCCGCTCCCTTCCCGCCGGGCACCACGCTCTGCGTCAGCACGAGCGCCACCAGGCCGATCGGCACGTTGACGTAGAACACCCACGGCCAGCTGAAGCTCTGCGTCAGCACGCCGCCCAGGATCAGGCCCAGCGAGGCGCCGGCCGCGGAGACGAACGCGTACGCCGCCAGTGCCTTGGCGCGCTCGCCGGCGTCGGGGAACAGGGTGATGATCATGCCGAGGACGACGGCCGAGGCGAGCGCCCCGCCGACTCCCTGGACGAACCGGAACACCACCAGCGCCGTCGAGGAGGAGGACAGGCCGCAGGCCAGCGAGGCCACCGTGAACAGGCCGAGGCCCGCGCTGAAGACGCGGCGGCCGCCGAGCAGGTCACCCAGTCGGCCGGAGAGCAGCAGCAGTCCGGCGAACGCGATGAGATAGGCGTTGACCACCCAGGCCAGGCCGGACTGGGTGAAGCCGAGGTCGGTCTGGATGGTCGGCAGGGCGACGGTCACGATCGAACCGTCGAGGATGATCATCAGGTTGCCGGTGCAGAGGACCCCCAGTGCCAACCAGCGTGACCTGGAAGGCTGGAGGGACGGCGGGGCTTGCGTGGTCATCGGAGGAGTCCTTCGGGGGAATGGCCGGGGAGGGGCGCCCGGTGGCGCCCGCGCTCCCTGAGGGCACTTCTTGTTACAGCGACCATCCTGTGTGACCATCAAGTCCCACCGTAAGGAGGCACTTTCATGTTCCTGGGGAACAACGATGTGATCGAGGACATCGAGGGGGCCGACATCGACGACCCGGCCCCCGTCCGCGAGGCGTGCACCGTCCTGGAGGCGCTCAACCGGATCAGTGGCAAGTGGGCGATCGGGATCCTGCTCAACCTCAGCCACGGTCCGGTCCGCTTCACCGAACTCGAACGGTCCGTACCCGGAATCAGCCGCCGTATGCTCACCCTGACGCTGCGGAACCTCGAACGGGACGGACTGATCGAGCGCACCGTCTACGCGACCGTGCCGCCCAAGGTGGAGTACCGCGGCACCGAGATGGCCGACGAGCTCTACGCCTCGCTCAAGGGACTCACCGCCTGGGCGGAGCGCCACCGCGACGCCATCGCCCGCTCGCGCGACTCCTACGACCAGGAGCAGGCGGCCGCCGTCGAACAGGGCTGACGGCGGCCGTACGGGGCGTCCGTGCCGCTGCGCCCCGTTCGGTACGTTGGTACGCCGGACCGGTGGAACCGGGTAACGTTCTTGTGGTGTTCCTCCAGACGCCGATCCACGGGTGAACGCGTGACGGGCCCCCGCCGGCGTCCTTCGACGTCGCCGCCCGTCCCCCACCGACGAATCCGCAGCAGTACTTCACATCATTGACCGGAGACCGTGACCGTGAGCAAGAACATCAACAACCCCGTGGGCATGGGCGGCGGCCAGCGCAAGCGGCTCTCCCGTACCGAACGGCAGAACAACGGTCCGCACCGCAACCTCGACCGTCGGGGCGCGGCCGACCAGAAGGCGGAGCTGGTGCGCAAGATGCGCGAGAAGGCGGGCGCCGCCGAGGGCGACGCCGAGCAGACGGGCGAGGACACCGGGAAGAGCTGAAGCGCCGCCGCAGGGTGGCACGGCGCGGGGCCCGACCGCACAGCGCGGTCAGGGCCCCGCTGCCGTACCGGGGCACGGCCGGTCCGGTCCGGCTCGCCCCGCCGGACCGGCCTTCCGGGGCCGGCGGTCCCCGGCCCCTTACACTGGCGGCCCGCCCCGCCAGCCCCCGTCCCGAGGAGCCCGCCGGTGCACTCCTGGCTCTCCGAACGCCGCCGCTCGGCCGCGAGCCTCTTGGTCGCCGTCGTCGCGGCGGCCGTGCTCGTGCTGCTGCTCGCGTTCCACGAGGGGGCGGCTCCGCTGTCCGGGGCGGACGTTGCCGTGCTGGTGCTGTTCGCCTATCTGTCGGCCTACCTGACCGTCACCCTGGTGGCCTTCGCGGGCGCCTCCCCGGAGCGGATCCGGGACTGGGCGCGGCGCTCCGAGCGCGGCACCGTCGTGCAGCGCTACCTGCTCGGCAGCGCCCCGGGACCGGGGGTGTCGGTCTTCGTCGCGGCGGCCGCGCTGGTGGTGTCCCTGGTCTGGCGCCCCGGCCATCTGGGGTCGGCGCTCCCGGTCGGCGTCCGGGTGGCGATCGCGCTCGCGCTGGTCGTCGAGGCGTGGGTGTGCGTGCTCGTCTCCTTCGCGGTCGCCTTCCACGCCGACAACCTGGTGGAGGACGAGCGGGCCCTGGAGTTCCCCGGCACCGGCACCGGCACAGGCACCGGGGCCGAGTCCGCCGTCTGGGCCGACTACATGTACTTCGCCGTCTCCGTGATGACGACCTTCGGTACCACCGACGTCAATGTGACCTCCCGGGAGATGCGGCGCACGGTGGCGGCCAACGCCGTCATCGCCTTCGTCTTCAACACGGTGACGGTGGCGAGCCTGGTGTCGGCCCTGGACCGCGGCTGAGAGCCGCACCCCGTCGGCCGATGACCGGTCACCTGGCCTCGGCGAGCCGGTGCGCGTCGGGCCCGGCCGGGAAGCGGAGCTGCCCGGTGGTGTCGTGCACCGCTCGCCACACCGCCTCGGCCACGTCCTCCTCGGTGGTGAAAAGCTCCTGCGCGGTGAAGCCGGCCATCGCCCGGTCGGCCCACTCGGCGTAGGGTGCCGGGACCGCCGCGCCGGCCGCCCCGTCGCCGGCCGCCCCGTCGGCGGTCGCCCGGCGCGCGAAGTTCGTCGTGAGGCAGGCGCCCGGCTGGACCGTCGCCGCCCGCACCCCGAACGGCGCGAGTTCGAGCGCGAGCGACGCCGTGAACCCCTCGACGGCGGATTTGCTGGCCTTGTACAGGGCGGAGAGCGGCATGTGGCCGAGCACCACGCTGGAGGTCACATTGACCACGACGCCGCTGCCGCGCTCACGGAACCCGGGCAGTACCGCCTGCGTGGTGGCCATGACACCGAAGGTGTTGGTCTCGAACACCTCCCGCACCCGGGCCATCGGCGTCCCCTCGAACACCCCGATCGCCGGGATGCCCGCGTTGTTGACCAGGACGTCGACGGGCCCCGCGGCCTCGAAGCCGGCGGCGATGCTCTCGGGCCGGGTCACGTCGAGCTCGACGACGCGCAGGCGCTCGGAGACCGGGAGCGTGTCCGGGCGCGGCGTGCGCACGGCCGCGACGACCTGCCAGCCCCGGGCGTGGAAGTGCAGGGCGGTCCGCCGGCCGTACCCGGACGACGCGCCGGTGATCAGGATGGTGTTCATCGGAAATCCTCTGCTCGGAAGGGCCCGTGTGCGCGGAACTCCGCTGCACGGGGAGAGCGACTGGTTCCAGTGAACCGCCCTGACCTGCGGCGTCGGGGCCACGATCCTGCCCTTCCTTTGCCCGATCCTCCCGCCGCCGCTCACGGGAGCACGGCGGTCGGGGCGCCCCCGTCCTCCCGCAGTCGGGCCGCGTCCCGGCTCGGCGCCTCGCCGAACTGCCGCCGGTACTCGCGGCTGAACTGCGAGGCGCTGTCGTACCCCACCCGTCGCCCCACGCCGGTCACGTCCCCGGGGTGGGTGGCGAGCAGCAGCCGGGCCTCCTGGAGCCGGATCTGCTTCTGGAACTGGATCGGGCTCATCGCCGTCACCGCCTGGAAGTTGCGGTAGAACGCGGAGGCGCTCAGACCGGACAGCCTGGCCACGTCCTCGACCCGGAACGGTTCGGCGTAGTGTTCGCGGATCCAGCGCACGGCGCGCGAGACGTGACTCAGCCCGGAGTCGGCAAGGCCGAGCTGACGGACCGTCGCGCCCTGTTCCCCGGTGATCAGCCGCCACAGGATCTCCCGCTTCAGCAGCGGGGCGAGCACGGCCCGGTCGCGGGGTTCGTCCAGCAGACGCAGCAGTCGGACCACCGCGTCGAGCAGGGCCCCGGTGGCGTCGCCGACGGCGATGCCCGACGGTGCGCCCGTGTCGCGGGGGACCTCCCCGGGCCCGGCCCGGAGCAGCAGTTCGGCGATCACCGACGGTTCCAGCAGCAGGCCGACGCCCAGCGCCGGCCGGCCGGGGCCGATCTCGGTGAACTGCCCGGTGACCGGGAGGTCGACGGAGGTGACCAGGTACTGCCCGGCGCCGTAGGTGTAGAGGCGGTCGCCGAGCGCCAGGCGTTTGGAGCCCTGGGCGACGACCGCGAACACGGTTCCGGACATGGTGGGCGCCGGGAGCCCCGGTCGGTCGATCCGGGAGACCAGCACGCCGTCGAGGGCGGTGGTGGAGTCCGGGCGGGCGTGCCGGGCGACCAGGGTGCGCATTTCGTCGAGGGACATGCGCCCATTCCAGCACCGCGCCCGCCCCGATTCCCGTCGGCGCGAGGATCGGGCAAGGGCGGGCGAGCATCGCCCTAACGTCGGTGCGGGGCATCCCGGTTGACTGGAACCACCGCATCCCCTCACCGGAAGGACCGCTCCGATGGCCGTCACCTACGGGTTCCACGCCACCATGACCGCCCGGCCGGGACTCGGCGGACCCCTCGCCGACCTGCTGCTGACCGGGCTCGACCAGGGCAACCCCGGGGCCGACGAGCACTGCCTCGTCTACCTGGTCTCGCGCTCGGCCGCCGACCCGGACCGCGTCCACGTTGTCGAGGGCTGGACGAGCGAGGCCGAACACCACCGTGCCTTCGCGGGTGGGGCGGCCCGTGCGCTCCTCGCCCGCG
Organism: Kitasatospora sp. NPDC089913; assembly: GCF_044748625.1. Taxonomy (NCBI): domain Bacteria; kingdom Bacillati; phylum Actinomycetota; class Actinomycetes; order Kitasatosporales; family Streptomycetaceae; genus Kitasatospora; species Kitasatospora sp. NPDC089913. The sequence continues at coordinate 403,708 of NZ_JBIVGI010000003.1, forward strand.
TCGCAGAACTCCTGGCCGGGGAGGCGAAGTTCACCGACCTCGTACCGGTCGGTGGCAGGGCCGCCGCACGCTGACCGTTGCCGTCCCCCGATCCCCTCCTCGAAAGGCCGCACCGACCATGACGACCACCCGACCCGCGCTCGACCCCGAACTGCGCGAGTTCCTCGCCCGGATGCCCCTGCCGACCGTGCCCGGCGCCGACACGCTGACCGGGCTCCGCCGCCTTGCCGTGGCCCCGGTCGAACCGCTGCTCGCCCACCGGAGCGTCGATCGGCGCGAGTTCGCCGTCCCCGCCGCGGACGGCACCCGGATCCCGCTGACGGTGCTCACTCCGGCCGGCCAGGAACGCACGGATGCCGCCGCCCCGTGCGTCTACTGGATGCACGGCGGCGGGATGGTCATGGGCGACCGTTTCTCCCAGCTCGACATCCCCCTGGAGTGGCTGGACGAGTTCGGCGTCGTCGTGGCGACCGTCGACTACCGGCTCGCTCCGGAGCACGCGGGCCCGGTCGTCGCCGGGGACTGCTACCGGGGGCTGTGCTGGATCGCCGAGAACGCGGCCGAGTTGGGGATCGACCCCGACCGGATCGTGGTCGCGGGGGCCAGCGCGGGCGGGGGCCTCGCCGCGGGCGTCGCCCTGCGTGCCCGCGACCTCGGCACCCCGGCGGTGGCCGGTCAGATCCTGGTCTGTCCCATGCTGGACCACCGCAACACCACGGTCTCCAGCCGCCAGTACTCCGGCGTTCCGGGTGTCTGGACCGGGGAGATGAACGCCTTCGCCTGGCACTCCGTGCTCGGCGCGACCCCCGCCGACGAGGTGTCCCCGTACGTGTCGCCCGCCCGCGCCGAGGACCTCGGCGGTCTGCCCGCCGCCTACCTCGACACCGGCTCGGCCGAGGTCTTCCGCGACGAGTGTGCCGACTACGCCGGCCGCCTCTGGGCCGCCGGAGGAGACGCCGAACTCCACGTGTGGGCCGGGGGGTGCCACGGGTTCGACGCCCTCCACCCCCGGGCGGAGCTCTCGGTCACGGCCCGCCGCACCCGGACCGCCTGGCTCGCCCGACTGCTGTCCCGGATCTGACGCCCGGATTCCGACGCCCGGTTCCGGCTCCGGTAGCCACGGCCCTCCCGGGAGATGCGGCGCACGGTGGCGGCCAACGCCGTCATCGTCTTCGTCTTCACGGTGACGGCGGCGAGTCCGGTGTCGGCCCTGGACCGCGGGTAGCGCCTGTTCGGACGCCGGATCAGCGGGCGGTGAGCCGCCAGCCGCGGTGGCGCGGGTCGCGGACGACCAGCAGGAGGGCGCCCGTCGGCCCGTCGGGGAGCAGCCCCGGCCAACTGGTGGTGGAGACGGCGGCGTACCACGGGGGGCGGGGCAGCCCCGACCGGCCGCGGACGACGAGCCGGTCCCGGGTGCCGGTCCAGCGCACCACCTCCGAGCCGCGGCCGGTCAGCCGCTCGTCGAAGGCGCGCAGCCCGTCCAGCGGGGCGGGTTCCAGCAGCCACCCGCCCTCGGCCCGCACCGTCACGACCTCGGGGTGCCCGGCCGCCCCGACCAGCAGCGCCCCGCACCGCTCCTGCCCGCGCCGGCTCCGGACGGCCCCGTACCCCGTCTCCACCGTCAGCGGGCGGCGCTGCCCGGTAGGGAGGCGCACGTGCAGCACGGCGGGCGGGCCGTCGTAGCGGAGCAGTTCGTCGCCGGAGCCCTCGGTGGGGCCGGTCAGCGACCGGCTCGGCTCGTCCGGTCGCAGGACCAGTCGCCAGGCCGCGCGGCCGTACTCCACCCGGACGCCGAGCCGGTCGAGGGCGGCGTCCTCCGGGCCGGCCCAGAGCGGGACCAGCACCGGGGCCGCGTCGGCGGACACCCAGTGCCTGCCGAGCTCCCGGCCGGTCCCGTCGATCACCGTCATGTGACAGGAACCGAACTCCGCCACCAGTTCCAGCACCGCCGGCTCTCCCGGGTGGGGCCGGTCGAAGTACTCGGTGGTGCGGTCGAAGCCGTGCCGGACCAGGGGCGTCGAGGCCAAACCATCGGTCGGGGCGATGTCGAGGAACCAGAAGCTGCCGCACTCGACGACCACGAACTGCGGGCGGTCGAGCACGAATCCGGCCCACGGGGTGCCGCCGACAGCCGAGCGGAGTTCGTCCACGACCACGGTGGGCGGGCCGTCCGGGCCGTCGGGGTAGCGCACCACCCGCAGGATGCCGGAGGTGTCCTCGATCTGGCTCGCCGCCGCCCGCGCGGTTCCGCGCCGGTGCTCCAGGATCCGCGGCCCGCTGCCGCGGGTGTGCGCGGTGAACTCGTCGACGCTGTCGGGGGCGTGGATGCGCAGGGTCCACCGGGCGGTCGAATCGACGGTCACCCGGCGGACGGCCCGCTGGCGTTCCGGCGACAGCAGCAGCGCGGCGTGCCCCCGGCCCTCGGTGGCGTCGTGCCGGCCGGCCGGGCCAGGACCGGCAGCTCGGAGCCCGATCCGTGCGGTGACCTCCGTCTCGACCGTGACCAGTACCGGTCGGGCGGGATCGGGAAGGTCCAACTCGACCTCGGCCCGCCCCCGTCCGGACACCGCGCGACGCTCCAACGCGCTCACCCCCGGTGGGAAGTCTCCCCGACGGCCGCCGGGGCGCACCAGCCCCCGACGGCCGCCGGGGCGCGCCGGACCCCGGTGGCCGTCACCGCAGGGGCGTCACCGTACGGGCCCTACGGCGCGGGCGTCACCGCACGGCCGTCACGGTACGGGCCTCACTGCTACGGGCCTCACGGCTACGGGCCTCACGGCGCGGACCTCACTGCCCGAGGCCGTTCCGGAGCCGGGCCAGGTACTGCTCGGGGTCGGCGAAGCCGCGGTCCTGGGCGCCGTGCCGGTGGAGGCCGAGCCGGCCGTCCGGGTGCAGCCGCACGGTGGTGGTGGCGGCCCGGCGCCGGTCGTCGGGGCGGCCGGCCAGCCCGGGGGAGCCGAGGACCGGTACGTCGGGCGGGAACATCGCGAGCGCCTCGGCGGGCCCCGGCGCCGGGTCGTGGCCGGTCCGGTTGGCGCTGCTGACGTACAGCACCGGGAAGTCGTCCAGCAGGCCGGCCAGCGGCTGCCAGCGGGTGCCGAACAGCAGCGTCCAGCCGTCCTTGGTGGCCGGGGCCAGCCAGGGCGGCGCCTCCTCGGGGTCGCGCACGGGCGCGAGCACGGTGAGGTGCTCCTCGGCGAGCAGCCGCCGGGCCAGCCGCAGCGGGTCCGGGCCGAGGTCGAGCCGTTCCGTCAGGGCGTCCAGGGTCCTCGGGTGGTGGGCCCAGAGCGCGACGGCCTGCTCCGCCGGGCGCTGCTTGGCGAGGTTGACGGCGTCGGGCCGGGTGGCGGCGACGACGCAGGTCAGCGGGGCGGGGTTGGGCAGGACCACGGCCCGTCCCAGGGCCAGGGCGGCGCGGACGGTCGCGAGGTCGGACGGTTCGCGGGCGGGAGGTGTCGGTGTCACGGGGTGTCCTCGGTGCCGGTGGTGCGGGCGAGGCCGTCCAGATAGGCGGCGAAGTGCTCCTCGTCGACGACGGCCCGGCCGGTGCGGAACGCCCGTCGCTTCACCCAGGCCGTGGCCGCGCGGGCGCCGTCGGCGTCCAGCCGGTGGCCGAGCCGCCCGGCGACGGCCGTGACGACCCGCGCGCTCGCCAACTGGGTGAGCACGATCCGGGGTTCGACCCCGAGCAGGGCCGCCGGGTCGTAGGGCTGGAACAGCTGCGGGTCGACGAAGGGCGTACCGGTGGAAATCGTGGCGACCCCGCTGCCGACCACCGGGGTGGTGACCGTCAGCGGCACCCCGGTCCGCTCCGAGACCAGGGCGGCGATGCGCGGCAGCCGGGTGAGGTCCGGTGCCCGCCACCACAGGTCGGCGGCGCGCCCGGCGGAGCCGAGCAGGACCGCCGCGCGTTCCGGGTCGTGGGCGAGCAGGAACAGCAGTTGCTCGGTGGCGACCAGCCCGGAGCGCTCGGCCAGGCCGAGCCACGAACTGGCCACCACCCGGGCGCCGCCGCGCACGGCCTCGACGGTGTTGGCGAGCCCGAGGCCGAGGTCGTTGTGCAGGTGCGAACCCAGGACCACCCCGGGACCGGCCGCGGCGGCCACCCGGTCGAACATCTCGGCTGTCTCGCGGGGGAGTTGGCGTCCGACGGTGTCGGCTAGCAGCACCGTGCCGGCCCCGGCGGAGGTGAAAGCGCCCGCCGCTTCGGCCATCAGGCCGTGGTCGGCACGGGAGGCGTCGGCCAGGCACAGGTCGATCGCGACGCCCTCGTCCAGGTCGCGCACCGTCTTCACCAGGTCCGTGCCGTGCGCGAGCGCCTCCCGGGCGCCCCGGTGCGTCATCACCCGGGCCATCGCCTCGGAAGCCGGGACGACCGCCAGCACCCGGGCGTGCGCGACGCCGCGCACCGAGGCGACCGCCTGCCGGACGTCGGCCCCGGTGCCCCGGCAGACGGCCGCGGCCGAAACCTGCCCCTCGGTCTCGACGGCGACCCGCCGCACCGCCTCGAACTCCTCGGCGCACACGGCGGGGAACCCGGCGGCGAACACCACGTGCCGGGGCCCCTCCACGCCGAACACCGCGCCGTGCTCCCGGGCGAGCCGTACCCGGAAGTCCCCCGGCATCAAGGTCTTGGCCTGCGCGCCGTCGCGCGCCGACTCCTCCCACACCACCAGGCGTCCTGCCGTGGCCGACTCCCGCACGATGTCCCGCATCGATGATCTCCTCTCGTCCGGGGCGCACCTTACGCCGGGCGCTCGACGGGGGCGCGCGCGGATTGATGCCTCGCGCCTGCGTGCGCTCGTGGAGCGACAATTGACGAACACTCAGTTCGAGGGCGGCGGAACATCTGATGGAACGTCAAAGTTCCTCGTTCCCCTGCGAACTTCCGTAAGCCCCCTTTAAGCTCCCCTTACCAACGGCGGCTTTCCGCCATCCACGACCCCGGTCCGAGGTCGGGGCGGTGAGCCCGACTCCACCATGAGAGCAGGGATGACAACGACACGTGCACAGGAACCGGGCGCCCCGCGCGGCCCGGAACGACGGCGGCCGGGGGCGCCCGGCCGCCGGACCCTCGGCGGAGCGGTGGTGCTGGCCGTCGGCATCGGCGCGGTCTCGCTGGTGGCCGCTCCGGAGGCCTTCCCGCAGGCGGGCGACGGCACCGTGACGGTCCGCGTGGTGCGGGCCGTCGACACCACCGGGGTGTGGACACCCGCGCTGGAACCCGGGATGGCCGGAGTCAGGGTGACCCTCACCGACGACGCCGGCGCGAGCATCGAGGGCACCACGGCGGCGGACGGCACGGTGACGCTGGCGCCCGCCGCGGCCAAGCCCACCGGCGGCAAGTACCGGGTCCAGGTGGTGAATCCGAAGCCCGGCAAGCTGTACCCGGCGTTCGCCTCCCGGCAGGGCCTGACCGGCGCGCCCACCCAGTTGAGCAGCAACGAGGAGTTCGTCGACCTCTCCGGCGGCAAGAACGTCTCCTACACCACCGGGCTGTGGAGCCCCGGCGACTACTGCCAGAAGAACGCCCCGCTGGTGGCGGCCTGCCAGCCCACCACGCGCGAGGGCGGGGCGCAGCGGACGCTGCTGTCCTTCCCGTACAGCGCGCGCGGCCAGGAGGGCGTGGACGTCGACGCCACCGACCTCGCCACCAACGCCGACACCGGCACCCTGTTCGGCATCGCCTGGAACCGGGCCGACCGCCGGCTGTTCTCCTCCGCCGTCGCCAAGCGCACCACGGACTACGGCCCCGGTGGCGCGGGCGCGATCTACGTGACCGACCCGGTCACCAAGTCCACGAAGCTCTTCACCACCGTCCCGAACGCCGGCGCGACCGCCCACGGCGGCGGCACCGACGACGCGTTCCTCGCGGTGCCGGGCAAGGAGAGCCTCGGCGGCATCAAGATCACCGACGACGGCAAGGACCTCTTCGTCGTCAACCTCAACGACCGCAAGCTCTACCGCTACGACGCCACCGGGCCGACCGCGGCCGCACCGAAGGCCTCCTACCCGATCCCCGACCCCGGCTGCCCGGCGGCCGTGGACTGGCGGCCGTTCGGCCTCGGCCTGCAGGACGGTACCGGCTACCTCGGCGGCGTCTGCTCGGGCGAGTCGACCGGCAAGGTCGCCGACCTGCGTGCGGTCGTGCTGCCGTTCGACCTCGGCACCGGCGCCTTCGCGGCGGCGGTGCTGAAGCAGCCGCTGGACTACCCGCGCCAGAGCACCGTCGGCGGCGGCCCCTGCGACGGGGCGGGCTGGTTCCCGTGGACCAACACCTATCCGACCTCGCAGAACGGCAACCCCTGCGGCGCCAGCACCATCGCCAACCCCGAACCGGAGCTGGGCGAGATCGCCTTCGAGACCGACGGCTCGATGCTGCTGTCCTTCCGGGACCGCTTCGGCGACCGCGCCCCGGCCGGACCCACGCCGGGCTCCGTCGCCGTCGTCATGTCGGGCGGTGACCTCAACAAGGCGTGCCCGGTCAACGGCAGTTACGTGATGGACACCAACAATGGCTGCGGGCTCTCGCCCCGGGGCACCCGGTTCTTCGACACCAGCTGGGGCGGCCACCGCAACACGGCCTTCGCCGGCATGGCCTTCTCCAAGGCCGAGAACACCATCGCCACCTCCGCCTTCGACCCCAACCACACCGCCTACGGCTACGGCACCTCGTTCCTCCAGCGCAACGGCCAGCAGGACCCGAAGTTCGGCCTGCGGCTCAACCCGGCGGGCACGGCGGCGCCGTTCGGCAAGGGCGCCTCGATGGGCGACCTCGAGGTGCTCTGCGACCAGGCCCCGCTCCAGATCGGCAACCGGGTCTGGTACGACCCCGAGCGCTCCGGCCTCCAACTGCCGGGCCAGCGCCCGGTGCCGGCCGCGACGGTCAACCTGTACGACGAGTCGGGGAAGCTCGTCGGCACCACGAAGACCACCGCGCGCGGCGAGTACTACTTCGACGACTCCAACGTCACCGGCGGTCTCAAGCCGCGCACCAAGTACACCGTCAAGCTCGACAACCCGGCCGACTACGCCAAGGGCGGCCCCCTGTACCAGTGGGTGCCGACCACCGCGGACGTCGGCGACAACCGCTTCGTCGACTCCAAGGGCGTCGTCCCGGCGGGCGGGCAGTACGTCGAACGGGCCCTGACCACCGGCGGACCGGGGGAGAACGACCACACCTACGACTTCGGGTTCCGGCAGCAGGAGGGCGCGCTGCGCCTGGTCAAGCACGACCAGGACGGCAAGCCGCTGGCGGGCGCGAAGTTCCGGCTGTGGAAGGACACCAACGGCACCGAGGGGCTGCAGAGCACCGGCGACAAGCCCGACACTGCGGTGGGCGACCCGTGCACGACCGGGGCCGACGGCGTCTGCCAGGGCACCGGCACGGTCGGGACGTACTTCTGGCAGGAGACCAGCCCGCCGGACGGCTACTCCGCGCCGGAGGTGACGGTGTTCGGCCCGCTGACGCTGACCGCCGACAATCTCACCGCCGGGGTCTCGGTGACGGCCGTCAACAAGCTGATCCCGACGCCCACACCCACCCCGACGCCGACGGTCACCCCGACCCCGACGCCCACGCCCACGCCGAGCCCGACGGCGACGCCCACCCCGACGGACACGCCGACCACGGCGCCGCCGGTGGTGACGCCGCCCGCGACCTGGCCCCCGGCGCAGCCGGGTCCGGCGGTTCCGCCGCCCGCTCCGCCGGCCCCCGTCCCCGGATCGCACCTGCCCAGCACCGGTGCGAGCGACAGCATTCCGGTGATGCTGGCCGGCGCGGGAACGCTGACGCTGCTCGGCGCGGCGCTCCTGCTGCTGTCCCGCCGACGCCGGGCGCGGCACCAGTAGGCGTACCGGCACGGCATCCCGGCGACGGTCCTGACGTGCCGTCGCCGGGCGGGCGGGTCCACGGCCTCCGGGCCCTGGACCCGCCCGCTGGTGCGAACAGGGCCGGCCACCGATCGACGGGTCCCGCACGGCTCGTCCCGCGACGGGTCCTGAACGGCGGGCCCCGAACGGCGGGCCCCGCGCAACGGATCCCGCGCAACGGGCCCCGTGCAACGAATCCCGCACAACGAACGAGAGAAGGGACCCGCATGGCCCGGACGACCCCGGCGGCCCCGAAGCGGTCGGCCCGGACGGCACAGGCGGCGGACGGCCCAGCCGGACCGCGCCGCCGAGTCCGCCCGCGCACGGCGATCCTGGCCGCCCTCGCGGTTGCCGCTGCCGCCCTCGGCGGCCTGGTCGCCTACCGGAGCGTCGACGACGGCTCCGGCGAGCGCCCGGTGAGCGTGGACGAGGCGTCCAGGCTGGCCCTGTCCCGTCTCAACCTCTACCAGGCCAGCCCGGTGAAGGTCGCCCTCACCGCCGCCGAGGGCGGGGACGTTTCGGTCCGGGTCGAGGGCGTGGTCGACTACCGGAACCGCCGCGGCGTGGGCCGCTACTGGACGACGGGCGCGAGCGGCCCGCTCGACCACGGCCTGGTGGTGTGGGACGCCGGCGGCCTCGGGCTCGCACCCGAACCCGCCGGGGTCGACGGCCCGGCCTGGAAGCAGGCCGAACGCGTCCCCCGGCAGGGCTGGTCGCCCCGCACCTACACGGCCGACCCGTTGGACGCCGGGCTGCAGCTCGTCGTCCAGCTCGGCGCCGATCGGCCCGACAACCCGCTGCTGCTCGCCCAGTCCGGGGCCCGCAGGCTCGGCGGGGAGCGGATCGACGGTCGGGACTACGACCGGTTCGCCGGTCCGCGTGCTCAGGGCGCGGCCCCCGACGGCGAACGCTCGCCGCTCACCTACTGGGTGGACGGCGAGGGCGGCCTGCGGCGGGTGACGATGCGGATGCCCGGCCTGGGCACGCCGACCGCGGTGGAGTTCGCCGGGCAGGACAGCGGCGCCGTGCTGCCCGAAGCGCCCTGGCTCACCGGCTGAGCAATTGGCCGAGTAGCCAATTAGCTTATTGGGCAGATGGCCAATGTGTAGTATTGGTCAAGTGGCCAATTTTACTATTGATCAACTGCCTAATACTGCCGCCCGGCCTGGCCGGGTCCTGCCGGGGTCGTCAGCGGTGCCCCAGGATGTTGACCACCCGTCCGTTGGGATCGCGCACGAAGAAGCGGCGCACTCCCCATTCCTCGTCCTGCAGCGGGTGGACGATCTCCGCGCCGCTCTCGCGCATCGCCGCGTACGCCGCGTCCACGTCGTCCACCTCGATGCTCAGGTCGGGGGCGACGGGTGCCGTCCTGTCCTCGGTCATGACGCTGATCTGCGCCGCCGGGCTGGACGGGGAGGCGAGCGTCATGATCCAACCGTGGTTCATGACCTCCTCGAAGCCCAGCAGCCCGTAGAACTCCCGGCTCTCCGGCGCGGCACCGGAGACGATGTTGGGCACGACACGGCGAACGGCCATCGACGGACTCCCCGCACGAACGAATCTGACTCCACGACTCCGGGAACACTACTGCGCGTCCACCGTCGCACGCTCGTGCGACATACGGCCCCGTGGGTTCGAAGGCCCGCGGGGCCGTGGGCTCCTGGGTGCCTTCGACGAGGGCCGCCGACGAGGAAGCCATCGGGACGGACCCGGTGTCGGACGTCGTCGGCGGTGCTGGCCTCGAACGTCCCCGTCGCCACGACTCGACGGCACGGGTCCCGCCCGGGGGCTCCCACCGGGCCGCCCGACGCGGTGGGCCAACCCTGACGGCGGGCCCGCATGGGTGCGGCGCGACGGGGAAGGCGAGGCCCGCACGCGGCACCCGGCACCGGGCCGGGCGTCGCCGAACCGTACGGGAGAGGACAGCACCATGATGACGACAGTGGCGCTCATGGCTCTGGTGATACTGCTCTTCGGCGCCGGGCTCGGTCTGACCGCGGTCGCGGCGGGCCTCGCGAGCAGGCTCGGTCGTTCGGCCTCCCGCCGCCGCCGCTCCTCCCGGTACTGACCGGCCGACACGGACCCGACGCGGACCCGACCGGGGTCCGACGGGGACCCCGACCCACCCGGCCCGAACCGGTGGCCGCGGCAGCGAGACGAGGGAGCTGAGGGTGTACTCACGGACTGCGGAAGGACGGCCCGCCCGGCGGCAGCCGACCGCCCCCACCGCCGGACGGGGCCTGCGCCTGGCCGGACGTGCCGGCTTCACGGCCCGCGGCGTCGTCTACGTCCTGGTGGGACTGCTCGCCCTCCGGATCGCGGCCGGCGACGGGTCCGACGAGGCCGACCGGCAGGGTGCGCTGCGCCAGGTCGCCGAGCAGCCCTTCGGCGAGGCCGCGCTCTGGCTGTTGGTGGCCGGCTTCGCGGGCATGGCACTGTGGCGCGCCTCGACGGTGGTGCTCGGCCGGGGCGGCGACCACAAAGCCGCCAAGCGGCTGCTGAACGTCGGCCGGGCGCTGTTCTACGCCGCGGTGTGCTGGGGCACCGCGGCCTTCGCCGCCGGAGCGGGCGGCGAGTCGGACGGCGACGGGAAGTCCCGGACCTGGACGGCGCACGCTCTCGGCCTCCCGACGGGACGCGTCCTGGTCGCCGTGGCCGGACTGGTCGTGGCGGGAGTCGGAGTGGGTACCGCCGTCCAGGCCCTGCGACGCCGGTTCCTGCGGAAACTGTCGACCGGCCGGATGGGACGCCGAACGCGGACGGCCGTCACCATCGTGGGCATGGCCGGCAACACGGCGCGCGGCACGGTCTTCACAGCGGCGGGTGTCTTCCTCGTCACCGCGGCCGTCCGCTTCGATCCTCAGCGGGCCAAGGGGCTCGACGACACACTGCGCAGCCTCGCCGACACGGCTGCCGGCCCCTCGCTGCTCGCCGCCGTGGCATTCGGCCTGCTGCTCTTCGGGATCTTCTCCTTCCTGTCGGCGCGCTGGCGCTCGTTCGACTGACCGGAGCCGTCCGGCCCGGCCCATGGACACGGACCGACATCGCGCGGGCCACGGACCCGGGGCCGTTGCTGATTCGGAGCCACGGCGATCCCGCCGACCGGAGCGGGACGGCGGCCGAGTCGCGCGAGTCGCCGGAGTCCACAGCTCGCCGCCCGTCCGGATGGCGCCCCCGCCAGGTATGCGTCCGGGCGGGCATCTGCACTTTGCGGGGCTTCGCAGCCCTTGGTGATGATCTCGCCGGTTTAATTCTCCAGGTCAACAGTGTGTTCGGGCTGGCAGGATCGGGGCATGCCGATAGATTCCTTGTTGGTCAGAGCCCGTGGGCTGTGGGAAGAGCTGGCCTCAGCGCCGGTGTCGTTCGCACCGATCGGAGGTGTGAACGTGGTCGTCTCGCCGGAGTCGAGGACCTGCCCGGCGGGCTGGGTCGGCGTGGTGGCTCTCGGCGGATCGGCGATCGTGACCGCACCCAGCGAGGACGCGGCTGTACTTGTTCGCGCTACTTTGGCGTCACTGCCGGTGGAGGGCGTCACCGATGCCGACGCGGTCCGCAGCGTGCTGCCGGTGGCCCGGGTGCTTGGTCCTGCGGCGCTGGCCTACACCTCTTCGGACAGGTTCCGTCCTGTGCCGGCGGATGTGCTGACGGTGGAGCAACTGCCGGGCAACCATCCGGACCTGCGGCGGCTGGAGAAGCTGGCGGGCGACGACGACGCCGGGGAAGCGGGTCTGGATGGGATCACCTCACCCGCGTTCGTGGTCCGCGAGGCCGGCGAGGTGGTCGCCGCAGCCGGATACCGGGCCTGGCCGAGCTGGACGGCTCACATCAGTGTGTTGACCGCGCCCGAACGTCGGGGCCGGGGACTGGCCCGGGCCGCGGGCTCGGCGACGACAGTGCATGCCCTCGCCGCAGGGCTGCTACCGCAGTGGCGGGCCCGGGTGCCCCAGTCCCGCCGGGTCGCTGCCGCCCTGGGTTTCAGGGAACTGGGCGCGCAACTGAGCATCGAGCTCGCATAGCCGAAGCGGCCTGTCCGGGGCCGCGGGTGTTCGTGCTGCCCCGGACAGGCCGCCCCCGGTCAGAACGTCCGTGCTGTCGGGGAAGCGGCCGGGAACGTCACCAGCTCGCCGGGCCGGACCGTGTCGGTGATGTTCACGCGGCGCAGGCCTGGCGGCGGGCCTGGGTGGCGGCCAAGCGGTAGGAGTCGGTTCCGGTCTCGACGACGTGGGCGTCGAAGGTGAGGCGGTCCAAGATCGCGGAGCACAGCCGCTTGTCGGTGAAGGTCTTGTCCCACTCGGAGAACGGGGCGTTGGAGGCGATCGCGATCGCGTGGCGTTCCTCTCGCTCGGTGAGAATCCGGAACAGCAACTCGACCCCATGATCGTCGAGTTGCAGGTATCCCAGCTCGTCCGGGCAGAACAGATCAACGCGCCCGTAACGGGCGATGGCATTGGACAACTGCTGTCGTCGGCGGCCTCGGCCAGCTCGTTGACCAGGTTCGAAGCGGTGGTGTGTGACGTCAGTGGCGCTAATGGCCAGCTGATACTGCATCTTCGACGCCGGGGCTCGGTCTGACCGCGGTCGCGGCGGTCCTCGGGAGCGGGTTCGCCCGCTCGGCGGCCCGCCGCCGCTTCTCCCGGTACTGACCGGTCGACCCGGACGCGGACTCGGATCCACCCGACCCAGTGGCCGCGCCAGCGAGACGATGGAGCTGACGGTGTACTCGCGGACTGCGGAAGGGCGGCCCGCCCGGCGGCCGTGCAGGCGCCCCCCAGCCGCCGGACGGCGCCTGCACCGGAGCCGGCCGCCCGGCCGCCAGCGGTCCGCCGGCTCCGCAGACGACCGGGGTGACCGGGGTGACCGGACCACCGGGGTGATCGGCGTGACCGGGTGACCGGACCATCGAGGCCACCGGGCGACCGCCCTCAGCCCGCCGGGCGCGGCGGCAGCGATCCGGCGTCCGTCGGCAGCGGGTACGCCGCCGGGTCCACCGGCCCGGGCAGCCCGACCGCCGGGCGGGCCGGCGCCGCCGGATCGACCGCGGACGGCTGTGCGGGCGGCGCCGCCACCTGGCTGAACGGCACCCCCGGCGGTGCCTGCACCGGCGCCGGCCGCCCGGCCGCCAGCGGTCCGCGTCCCGCGCCGCCGCAGGGCGCCGCCGCCTCCAGCCCCTCCGGGCTCTGGGTGCCGGGCCGGTTCCCGCCGAAGCAGTTGCCGGGATCGACCGATGCCAGCACGAGGTCCGCGCCGTTGCCGTCCACCTGGTTGCCCTCGACCCGGTTGCCGCTCGCCGGGTGCCCCGCCGGATCGGTGACGACCACCCCGGCCGCGCGGTTGCCCCGGACGAGGTTGCGCTCCACCCGGTTCGCCGTCCCGCCGCCGATCCCGATCCCGATGCCGAAGCCGCCGTCCGCCTGCTGCGGGCTGTCGGCCGCGTTGTTGTCGACCACGACGTTGCCGGCGATCACCGCGCCGTGCTGCGGCGCCAGCGCCTCCAGGTCGTTGGAGTTCACCGTGACCCCCACCCGGTTCCCGGCCACCCGGTTGCCCAGGATCGACAGGCCGTCCGAGGCGTTGGTCAGCTCCACGCCGACCGCGTTGCGCTCCACCGTGTTGCCGCGCACCACCGTGTCGCAGGGCTTGCACTGGCCGACGTAGATCCCGGAGTCGGCGTGCCCGGAGGCGTAGGAGTCCTCGATCACACCGCCGCGCGCGTCGAACGCGTAGATGCCGTACAGGCCGTTGTTGTACGCCGTCACCCCCGTGGCCCGGAAGCCCTGCACGGGCGGGAAGCGGGCGGTGTCCAGCGGGTCGTACGCCGAGCCGCCCGCCCCGCGCTGCTGCAGCTTCTCGTCGGTGACGCCGGTGAACAGCACGCCGTTGGCCAGGAAGTGGTGCACGGTGAGGTTCTCCACCACCGAGCCGGGGCCGGTGACGGTGATGCCGTTGGCCAGCTTGAGTCCGCCGTCGAGGAGCACGGCCGAGCGGTCGGTCCCGCGCAGTACCAGGTTGCTCCTGGCGACCCGCACGCTCTCGCGGTAGGTGCCGGGGCCGATCAGCACCGTGTCGCCGTCGCGCGCGACGTCCACGGCCCGCTGGACGGTGGGGAAGTCCTCCGGCACCCGGATCACCGTACCGGCCGGGTGTGCGGCGTCGTGCGAGCCGGAACCGGATCCGGTACCGCCGGAGGAGCACCCGGCGACCGTCCCGGCTGCCAGTGCCAGCACCACCCCGAGAGTCAACTGACGAACACGAAACGTGATTTGCATAGGACGTGTTCTATCGTCTCCAATAGGGCGCATGCCCACCGAACCGGAGAACACGCCGCCGCCGGACCCGCCCGACGGTCCACCGGCGAGCGGCCCCGGACGGCGCCGGGCCCTGCTGGCGGCCGGCGCGGTGATCGCGGCCGGCGTCGGCGCGGCCGTCGGCGAACTGGCCACCGGGGGGACCCTGTTCGGCGGCGCGGCCGGAACCGGCCGGGCCCCGGGGGGTGCCGCCGGTCCGGCCGCGCCGCCGCAGGACGGCGCGATCCCGTTCCACGGGGCCCGCCAGTCCGGGCTGACGGGGCCTCAACTTGCCGCCACCAGGCTGCTGGCCTTCGACCTTCCGCCGAACTCCCCGACCGCCGAACGGTCTTCGCTGCGCGCGCTGCTCGCCGACTGGACCGGCCTGCTCTCCGCCACGGCGGCCGGTACGCCCCCCGACCCGCGACTGCGGGGCGACGACGGGCCGCCCCGCACCGCCTCACTGGTCGGCCTCGGCCCGGCCCTCGCCGCCCGGCTGGGCCTCGCCGTGCCCGGTGGACTCGCCGAGCCTCCGCCCTTCCCCGGCGACCGTCTCGATCCGGCGCGCGGCGGCGGGGACCTGCTGCTCCAGCTCTCCGCCACCGACCCCTGGACCCTCGCCGTCCTCACCGAACTCGCCGGCTCGGCCGCCCACTCCGTCGGGTTCGTACCCCGCTGGTCGCAGTCCGGCTTCCTGCCCACGACCCGTCCGGGTGCCACTCCGCGCAACCTGTTCGGCTTCAAGGACGGCACCGCCAACCCGGACGAGGAGGCCGCCCGCCAGTGGGTCTGGGGCCCGCCCGGCCCGCACGAGAACGCCACCGTCCTGGTGTACCGGCGGATCCGGATGGACACCGCCGCCTTCGCGGCTCTCCCCGCCGAGCGGCAGGAGGCCGCGATGGGCCGTCGCGCGGCCGACGGTGCCCCACTGACCGGCACGGCCGAGCGCGACGAGCCCGACCTCTACGCCAAGCACCCGGACGGCGCCTACGTCATCCCCGCCACCGCCCACGTCCGGCTCACCGGCCCCCGCCTCGACGGCGGCGCCCGCATGCTCCGGCGCGGCTACAGCTACGACGACGCCCCGGACGACCGCGGCCTGCTCTTCGCCGCCTTCGTGCGCGACACCGCCCAGTTCACCCGCGTGCAGAGCCGCCTCGCCGAGCGCGACGCCCTCAACCCCTTCCTCACCCACACGGCCTCGGCGGTCGCGTACGTGCTTCCCGGAGCCCCGCTGGGCACCGTCCTCGGTGCGGGGCTGCTCGACTGACGGCCCGGGGGAGCCCGTTGCGCGGGCCTCGGGGCGATTCCGGGCGAGGCGCGGACGCATGACAGGCTGCCCCGCATGATGATCAGTGATTCGTCGCAGGCCGACGACGAGGTGTTGGTGGTGCGTCCCGAGCTGACGGACACCGAGCTCAACGAGCTGTTCGGCGCGTCCTGGCCGGCCCACAGCCCGGTCTCCTTCGCGCCGATGCTGGCCCGCAGTCTGATCTGGATCGCGGCCCGCCGGGGGAACCGGCTGGTCGGATTCGTCAACGTCGTCGGTGATGGCGGTGCGCACGCCTTCGTCCTGGACACCACCGTGCACCCGGACGAGCGCCGGCACGGGCTCGGGAAACGGTTGGTCCGGGCGGCAGCCGAGGAGGCGAGGGCGTCCGGCGCGCAGTGGCTGCACGTCGACTACGAACCGCACCTGGAGTCCTTCTACGGGCAGTGCGGATTCCGGCCGACCGCCGCCGGGCTGATGCGCCTCTGAGCGGGGGCGCCTCCAGTGCGCCTCCAGTGCGCCTCCGGGGAGTCGGCGGGGAGTCGGCGGGGACTCAACGGGCCACCACCTCTATCCCGTGCACGGCGTTCCGCGCGCCGCCGGGCGGCTGTACGCGACCCCGGGCGTCGGTGGCCCGGCAGCGGATCAGGTGCCGGCCCGGAGCCAGCGCGCACGGCAGGGTGAACCGCTGCCAGACCGGTTGCGGGCCGCGCGACTCCAGCCGGGCCGGGCGCCAGCCGCCGTCGTCGACGGCGACCTCCACCGCGACCACCGGGTCGAAGCCCCAGGCCCGGCCGGTGACCTGGAACGGCCCGGCCGGAACGGCGTCCCCGTCGCGCGCCCCGACCAGCCTGCTGTTGACCTCGACCTCCCGCACCGGACGGGCCGCGCCGCCGCCCGGCGGGACCCGGGTGTACAACCGGGTGGTGAAGAGGTGTTCGGGCCGGTGGTCGGCGAGCACGACACGGGTCAGCCACTTGACCGAGTTGGTGCCGAAGTACCGGGGCACCACCGCCCGCACCGGGAACCCGTGCTCCCTGGGCAGCGGCGCGCCGTTCACGGTGTCGGCGAGCAGCACCTCCGCGCGGGCCAGGTCCAGCGGCAGGTCCTTGAGATAGGTCAGGCCCTGCTCGCCCGCGAACGCGCCCCGGTCGGCACCCTCCAGCCAGATGTGACGGGCCTGCGGGCGCACACCCGCCAGGTCCAGCACGGCGGACAGTCGCACTCCGGACCAGGCCAGGTTGGCGACCGCACGGGTCGGCGCCTCCGGGCGGGCGGGGTCGCCGAAGCACTCGTGGAAGGCCGTGAGGTCCGTGCGCGGCAGTCGGCCCAGGGCCGGGAGGTCCAGCCGCAGCGGCCGGTCCACCAGGCCCTCGACGCTCAGTGTCCAGACGTCGGCGTCGAGTTCGGGCGGTGGCCCGAGGTGGCTGCGCCGGAAGACCTGGCCGACGGGGGTGAGGAAGGCGTCGGGGACGCTCGGATCGGTGGGCGCTGCCTGCACGCGGACTCCGTACGTCGTCGGGCGGCCCGGGGGGGCCGGAAGGGCGGAGGGGACCCACCCCCGAACGGTCCGTGTACCCCAGCGGCCGCCCGCCGATGCGGAACCGGGCCCGGATACTCTGGCGGGCGTCGGCGCCGAGGGCGCGCCGGTCGACGGGGCGGGGTGGTGGTCGTGCGCGGACCGCGGGGCCGGACGGCGGGCCGAGTGCCCCCGGACGGCGAGGAACTGACGCTGCACGAGCTCGCCCTGCTGGCCGGCGGGGTCTGGCGGGTCGCGGAGACGGCGCTGGCCCGGATGCTCCTGGACGCGCGGGTGGAGATCGACCGGCACGGCATGGTCCGGGTGGTCCGGCCCCGCCCGCGGGACGAGGTGGAGGCGGTCCTGCTCGCCGCGCTGGGACCGTCCGGCACCGGATGGCTCGGCGCACCGCGGTCCGCCTTCGGCACCAGTGCGCCGGCCTGCCGACTGGAGCAGGGCCTGCGCGCCCGGGGTCTGATCGTCGGCGGCGACACCGGCCCCGACCGGGGCCGTCCGCTGCTGCTGCCGACATGGCTGGTGGTTCCGCTGCTGATCCTCCTCGCGGTGGGGACGATCCGGGTCGCCGCGGCCGTCGGCACGAACGGCGGCCTCGCCCTGCTGCTCGCCGCCCTGCTGCCGTCACTCGCGGCCTTCGTCCTCGGCCGCTTCGGCACACCGCCCGACCCGCTGGGCCCAATGGGCCCCTACTGGCGCCCGGCCGCCCGGGCGGAACCCCTGCTCGCGGCGGTCCGGGCCGGTGCCCCCCTCCCGCCGGGCTGGCGGCTCGCCCCGGACGCCCTCGCCCCGGCCGGCCGCACCACCTGGGCCGCCGTCGCCGCCGACGGCGTCGCCGCCCTCGGCCGCCACCACCTCACCACGGCCTTCCACGGAGCCGCCCCCCGCCCGCCGCGCCCCCGCCGTTCCACCGCGGCGCGGCGTCCGGAAGCCTGACGTTACCCGCGAGGGGCCGCCGCCCGATGGCGGCGGCCCCGGTCGCTCCGGGCGAGCCTCAGTGCGAGGGAGCGCTGTTGGCGCGGAGTTCGCCGTCCGCGCCGTCGAGGGCGTCGGGGGTGGCGAGGGCCAGGGTGCCCGCGCGGAGGCGGAGGGTGGTGCGGGCCAGGCGTTCGCCCTGGTAGCGGGCCGCGGCCAGGGTCGAGGGGTCGGGACCGTCCTCGGAGTCGCCGGTCGAGGAGGTGCCGTACGGGTTGCCGCCGGCCGCGAACACGACCGGGTCGGTGTAACCGGGCGGGACGATCAGTGCGCCCCAGTGGTAGAAGACGTTGGACAGCGACAGGATCGTGGCCTCGGTGCCGCCGTGCCGGTTGTACGCGGCGGTGAAGACCGTCACCGGCTTGTCCGCCAGCAGCCCCTCCTGCCAGAGCCCGCTGGCCTGGTCGATGAACTGCTTGAGCTGCGCCGCCGGCGCGCCGAAGCGCGAGGGCGTGCCGAACGCGTAGGCGTCCGCCCAGGCCAGGTCGTCGAGGGTGGCCTCTTCCAGGGACGCGGTGGCGTCGGCGTGCTGCCGCCACCGCGGGTTGCTGTCTATCGCCTTGTCGGGCGCCAGTTCGGCGACCCGCCGCAGCCGGACCTCGGCCCCGGTGGAGGCCGCTCCTTCGACAACCGCCTGCGCGAGCGCGTGCACGGTGCCCGTGGAGCTGTAGTGGATGACTGCGACCTTTACGGTCATGTCCCTCTCCCCGCCTGTCAATTGATGATCGGTTGTGCGGATCATGCTATGGGCACAGCAAGATCATCGGGGCGGGTATTGGAAGCGGTTCCGGCCGGACCGTGCCGGGCCGCCGGCCGGGTGCCGGTTCAGGTGCCGCAGGCCGGGAGCAGCAGCAGGCGCTCGGGATCGAACAGCACCCACGTCGGAGCCTCGCCCCGGCCCAGCGCCCGGACCCGGCACCAGGCCCGCCCACCGGCCGACGGCCGCCACCAGCCGTTGATCCGGCCCACCGTCCAGCTGCCGTCGGCCCGGTTGATCTGGACCGGTTGGTACGCCGGCTCGACCTCGTGCTCCGGCGGCTGCCACCCGGCTCCGTCGGCCGGGTCGATGCGAAGGTCCGGGTCCGGACGGTCTGCCATGTCTCCCCCTGCTGGCTGCTGCTGGCTGCGTGCGGGTCGTCGATCGCAACTCTACAGACCTGTAGTAGTTCGTGGGGGTCCAACGGGGAACCCGGTGAGCTGCGCCGCCCTGGCATGCGGTTGGCTGGCTGCACAGGGGAGAAGGGGGAAACGTGGCTGACGGCTGGGGTGCCGCGGTACTGCTGGGGCTGCTGGTGCTGGTGGGATCGTCCGTGCAGCGGCTGGCCGGCATGGGCTTCGCACTCGTCTGCGGTCCGGCGCTCGTCCTGCTGCTGGGTCCCGGTGACGGGGTGACCCTGTCCAACTGCGCGTCCTGCGCCATCAGCGCCATCGGCCTGGCCGGCAGCTGGCGGCAGGTCCGGCTCGGCCGGATGCTGCCGTTGATGGCGGCCGCCGCCTGCACCGTCCCGATGGGGGCCTGGGTCGCGGACCGGGTGCCCCCGCCGGCCCTGCTGATCGGCATCGGACTGCTGGTCACGGCGGCGGCCCTGCTGGTGATCCGCGGCATCCGGGCCTCCTCGCTGCGCGGCGTCCGGGGCGCGGTGGCGGCGGGCGCCGCGAGCGGGTTCATGAACTCCGCCGCCGGCGTCGGCGGCCCGGCCGTCTCGCTATACGCGGTCAACACCGGCTGGACCACCCGCGAGTTCGTCCCCAACGCGCAGATCTACGGAGTGGTGGTCAACGTCTTCTCCATCGCCGCCAAGGGAGTCCCGCACCTGGCCGCCCCCGCCTGGTCGACGACCGGGGCCGGCATCGTGCTCGGCGCCGCCGTCGGCCGCTTCCTCTCGGACCGCGTACCCGAACGCCCCGCTCGCCTGGTGGTGCTGACCCTGGCCCTGGCCGGCGGCCTGGTCACCCTCGCCAAGGGGCTCTGGGAACTCTGACCCTCCGGGGGCCTCCGACCAGGACGTGGTCACGGAGTGCAGGGGGACCGGGGCGGCCCGCCCGTCAACGCCGAGGGCGCCTGACAGGAGTCGGGCGCCCTCGGGAGAGGTGGCCGACCGGGCGGGAGGGGCCGCCGGGCGAACGGTCCGGCGGCCCTCCGTGACGGGCGGGCGGTCGTCCGTGGATCTCGTCGGTGCGGTCGCACCCCCGGGGCCGGTCGGGTCGGCCCGCCCGGTGCTCCGGGATTGTCAGGCCTCGAACCAGAGCTGGTTGTTGCCGTAGTGGCAGTCCCACTGTCCGGCCGGGTCGCCGTTGCCGGTGCGCCAGCTGAGGATCTCCAGGCACTTGCCCGAGTTGACGTTCCGGAAGTACATGGAGCCGTCGCTGTTGCCGTACCAGTACCAGCCCTGCGTCCTGGAGCCGTTGCACGCCCACTGGTTGGCGGCGGCCCCGTTGGCGGTCGAGTCGCCACGGATCTCCAGGCACTTGCCCGAGTTGGCGTTGGTGAACTTGAAGCCGCCTTGCGGGTTGTTCCCACTGATCCACGCCTGGGTGGCCGAGCCGTTGCACGCCCACTGGTTGGCGGCGGCCCCGTTGGCGGTGGAGTCGCCTCGGATCTCCAGGCAGAGGTTGGAATGACGGTTCCTGAAGCGGAAGGTCTCCAGGGCCGTCCGGGCGGCAGCGGCCTCGGGGCTGTCGGGCAGGATCAGATGGAAGCCCGGCAACGGAGCCGGGGCGTTGGCGGCCCAGGCGGGCACGGCTGCTCCGGCGGCGGGGGACGTCGCGACGGCGGTCCCGGAGAGGGCGGCGGTACAGGCGGCGGCGGCCACGGCGCCGACGACGACGCGCGGGTACCTCTTCATGGTTGCTCCCCATGGGCGGTGGAATGACGGTCGAGGGCGGCGGCCTGACCGTTGCCACCCTGCCCGGGTCAGCCTGCCGTACCGAACGGGCACGGAGCTTGTAGGAATACGCACCACCGCTTCCGTCCGCCGGCTTGTCACCGCCTCTGCCCACCCTCACCGGTGGCGCAGGCCGTGGCACGAGCAGCGGAGCCTGCTCCGACCGAGGGCCACGCCCCCGAGGGACCTCGAACCCTGGTCGAAGCCGATGGATCGGATCGGACGGCTGTGATGCATTCCGGCGCCACCGCCGATGATCACCATGTACGAGCGCTCACCTCCGGTCGGGAGGCTGGCTTCCGGAAGTCCCTTCCGATGGAAGATGCGCGGGGGAGGGTGGGGCGGGGAGACTGTCTCCGTGCAGATCCGAATCGAAGCAGTCGACCTTCCCGGCCGTACCTGCCCCGGCGGGCCGGGGGCTCCCGATCTCCTCGACGTGCAGGTGGCCGTGCAGCGGCGCGAGCGGCCCGGGGAGTTGATCGGCCTCCACCCCGGCGACGCGGCCTCGGCCACCTGGACGCTGGAGTGCACGGCGAGCCCGCTGGGTGAGGGGATCGACCTCAAGGGTCCCTACATCCAGGGGCGGCCGGGGCAGCGGTTCGTCTACCTGGTGTGGGGGAACGTCGACCCGGACGAGGGGTTCACCATGTTCCGGCGGGCGAAGCTGATGTTCGACGGGGTGGACGGGCGGGTGCTCGAGGAGGCGGTGGCTGCCGGGCGGCTGGTGGGCCGGCTCGGGCTGACGGACGTCAAGGGGTTGCCGCTGTGTGCGGCGGTCCGTCCGCCGATGGTGACCTGGTCGGCGGAGAGCGCCTGAGAGTCGCGGGAATCCGTGGGTCGGACTTACGGCGCTCATATACCGGGGTGGGGTATGGTGACGGCCATGTGCCGCCGCCCGGACGCCGAAGTCTCCCTCCGCGGGCCCGCCGCCCGTAGCGGGGTGGCCGGGCGTCCGGACCGGAACCGCCGGCGGTGGACGGGGGCGGCCGTCGTGGTGCTCGTGCTGACGGCCCTCGGGCTGATCGGCCACCACAGCCTGCCGGCGGGAGTGGTGCCGACCTCGCACGCCCCCGCTGTCGTGGCACACGGCGCGGTGGCACACGGTAACGCGGCGCCCGGTAACGCGGCGCACGGCCAGGCGGCACACGGCGCTGCCGTCGTCAGTGACCCCGTCCGGGCCTGCGCCGAACACCGGGTCTGCTCCTCGACCGTGCCCGTGCGCGGCGCGGCCCCCGCCGCCCCGCCCGCCGTCGCCCTCGCCGCACCCGGCCACCCCGACCCGGCGCCGCGTCCGGCCCTCGCCCACCCCGGCCTGCCCTGGCCGGGCGCCCCGCCCCCCGACCTCGACGTTCTCTCCGTCGCGCGCAGATAGGCGCCCCTCGGCGGCCGGGAGCCGGAAGCTTCCGCCCCGCCGCCGAGCGGTCCCGTCCACCGGCACGGGCGACAGCCGTGCCGCCACGCGCGCACACAACCGAGAGACCTCATGCCCGAGTTCACCGTCAACCGTCGTTCCCTCCTGCTCGCCGGCCTCGGCGCCGCCGGCGCCGGCCTGCTCGCCGCCTGTTCGGACCGTCCCGCGCCGCCGCCGCTCGTCGAGCCCTCCGGCAGCCCCGTCGCCCGGGCGGAGGCCGCCCGGGGCGGCACCGGCCGGGAGCGTCCCGTGACCGTCACCGCGACGGCCGACACCGTCGACCTGGGCGGCGGAACCACCGCCCGGACCTGGACCTTCGGGGCTCTCCCGGGCACCCCGGTCCGCACCACGGCGGGGGACACCCTGGTCGCCACCCTCAACAACCACCTGCCCGACCCGACCTCCCTCCACTGGCACGGCCTCGCGCTGCGCAACGACATGGACGGCGTGCCCCCGGTCACCATGCGGCCGGTCGCGCCGGGCGGCAGCTTCGCCTACCGCTTCGTCACCGACCGGCCGGGCACCTACTGGTTCCACCCGCACGTCGGGGTGCAGCTCGACCGGGGCCTGTACGCGCCGCTGATCGTCGAGGACCCGAACGAGCCGCTCGGGTACGACGAGGAGTGGGTGGTCGTGCTGGACGACTGGCTGGACGGTGTCACCGGCACGCCGGACCAGGCGTTCGCCGAGCTCCGCAAGGGGATGGGCGGGGGTGGTGGCTCCGGCGGCCACGACATGGGTGGACACAGCATGGCGGGCCGGAGCATGTCCGCCAACGGCAGTGGCGGCAGCGGGTCGTTCATGCTGATGGGCGCCACCAGCCCACTGCTCGGCGGCGACGCCGGGGACGTCCGTCACCCGCACCACCTGGTGAACGGCCGGATCGCCGCCGACCCCGAGGTGTACCGGTCGGCACCGGGCCGGCGGATGCGGCTGCGGATCGTCAACGCGGGCGCCGACACCGCCTACCGCCTCGCCCTGGGCGGCCACCGGCTGACCGTGACCCACACCGACGGCTACCCGGTCCGCCACGAGGAGGTGGACGCCCTGCTGGTCGGGATGGGTGAACGCTACGACGTCCTGGTCACCCTCCAGGACGGCGTCTTCCCGCTGACCGCGCTCGCCGAGGGGAAGGACGCCGCCGGGCGGGCCCTGGTCCGCACGGGTGCGGGCGAGGCGCCGGCCGCCGGGTTCCGCCCCGCCGAGCTGAACGGCCGGCTGCTCGCCGCAACCGACCTGAAGGCGGCGGACGAGGCGGGACTGCCGCGGCGGACGCCCGACCGCACCCACCGGATCGAACTGACCGGCGGGATGGCGAAGTACGACTGGGCGCTGAACGGCCGTCGCTTCGACATGGCCGACCCGGCCGCGCGCCCGTTCCTGGTCGGCGCCGGCGAGCGGGTGCGGCTGGAGTTCGTCAACCGCACCGACATGTGGCACCCCATGCACCTGCACGGCCACACCTTCCAGGTGGGTGACGACGGCCCGCGCAAGGACACCGTGATCGTGCTGCCCGGGCGGACGGTGGTCTGCGACTTCGAGGCGGACAACCCGGGGCGGTGGATGACGCACTGCCACAACGCGTACCACGGCGAGGCCGGGATGATGGGGCTGCTCGCCTACCGCGCCTGACCGGGGACGGGGTCCCGGGAACCCGGGGGTGGCGGGTGACCCGCCCGCCACCCCCGGGGCCCGGAGGCCAGGTCAGTCCCCGCGCACCACGATCGTGCACAGCCGCTTGGTGGCCCGGGTGAGCGCGACGTACAGGTCGCGGTCGCCGCCGGACCGGGCCGAGGCGATCGCCCCGGGGTCGAGCACGACGGCGGCGTCGAACTCCAGGCCGCGGGCCTCGGAGGCCGGGACGAGCCGGGCATACCGGTCCGCGCCCGCCGCCGTCAGCGCCTCCACCGAGCCGTCCGGGCAGACCACGCCGATGAGTTCGCCGGGGTGGGCGGCCGACTGCTCGCGCAGTTCGGCGAGCAGCGTGTCCGTCAGTCCGGCGGCCGAGGTGTCGCGGCTGCGGGGCTCCTCGCCGTGCCGGATCGAGCCGATCGGGGCCTGGTCCGGCGCGATCCGGGCCAGCAGCTCGCGGGTGGTGGCGAGGATCTCCTCGGTGGTCCGGTAGCTGACGGTCAGGGTGCGCAGGTCGAACCGGCCGCCGAGGTGCGGGTCCAGCGCCTCGTGCCAGCCGCGCGCCGTCGTGGCCGGGCCGGCCTGGGCGAAGTCGCCGACCAGGGTCATCGACCGGGCCGGGCACCGGCGCAGGACCGTGCGCCACTGGAGCGCGGTGAACTCCTGCGCCTCGTCCACCACCACGTGGCCGAAGGTCCGTGCGGGCGGGCCGTCCAGCAGCGCGGCCGCCTCGTCCAGCAGCGGCAGGTCCGCGTCGGTCCAGGGCGAGCCCGGGGTCCGCAGCAGGACGCGGTGCTCCTGGGCGGTGAACCCCGGCAGCCGCGCGGCCAGCGTGCCGAGGTCCCCGAGCAGGGCGTCCACGACCTCGGCGGGTGCGAGGTGCGGCCACAGCCCCTCGACCGTGCGCTCGACCAGGTCGTCGTCGAGCAGGGCCGCCCGCATCGCGTCCGCGTCGAACTCCGCCCCGCCGGCCCCCGGATCGGCCTCGATGCCCAGGTTGCGCAGGTCGGCCGCCGTGGCCCGGTCGAGGTCGAGGCCGGTCAGCTCGGCCACCTCGGCGTCGATCCGCTCCAGTGTCTCGGCGGCCTCGAGCGCCAGGTTCCTGGTGACCGCGTCGACCAGCATCTCCTTGAACAGCCCGCGGGCCCGGTGGTGCGGGAGCCCGCCCAGCAGTGCGGCGTCACGGGTCCGGGCGACCTCCGCCTCGCCCAGACGGACGTCGTCCTGTCCGACCCGCACGGCGAACTCACCACCGGGGGCCTGCCGTTCGCGCACCGTCGCGGCCAGGGCGCCGACCAGCGCGACGTCGCCCTTGAGTCTGGCCGCCTCCGGCCGCTCGACGGCGGCGCCGGGCCCCGCCGCGGCGGTCCCGCTCGTCCGGTCCGTCGCACGGTCCCGGTCGGCCGCCCGTCCCGTCGCGCGGTCCGTCGCGCCGTTCCGGTCCGCCGCCCGTCCGGTCGCGTGGTACCGGTCCGGAGCGGCCAGTTCGGCGCAGGTCGCGAGCACGACCTCGCTCTCGCCGAGCGACGGCAGCACCTGCGAAATGTAGTCCAGGAAACGGGCGTTGGGCCCCAGTACCAGCACGCCCCGCTCGGCGGCCTTCGGGAAGGCGTAGAGCACGTAGGCGGCGCGGTGCAGTGCGACCACCGTCTTCCCGGTGCCGGGGCCGCCCTGGACCACGGTGACGCCGCGGTGCTGGGAGCGGACGATCGCGTCCTGCTCGGTCTGGAGGGTGGCCACCGCGGTGCCCATCCGGCCGGTCCGGCGGGCCTGGAGCGCGGCCGCGAGCGGGCCGTCGCCGACCACGTCCTCCGTGGTGGGCTCGGAACCGTCGAGCAGCTCGTCGCTCACCCCGACCACCGTGCGGTCCGTCAGCCGCAGGTGGCGGCGCCGGCGCAGCCCCATCGGATGCACGGGCGTCGCCTCGTAGAACGCGCGGGCGGCGTCGGCGCGCCAGTCGACCAGGGCGGGCAGTTCGTCCTCCTCGCGCTGGAGGCTCAGCCGGCCGATCCGCAGCGCCGTGCCGTCGGCCAGGTCGATCCGGCCGAACACCAGGCCGCCCTCGGCCCCTTCGAGGCGCCGCACCTCCCGGGCGAGCTGTTCGGCGGCCAGGTCCCTCTCGTACGCCTCGGTGGCGCCGTCCGCCTGCTCGGCGAGTGTCCCGACGAGCCGCGCCCGGGTGTCGGCGAGCCGCTCGTCGAACAGCGCCACGACGGCGGCCACCTCCGCCCGCTCCAGCTCCACTTGGTGTACCACGTTGTCCTCGACCTGCGGCAAGGCAGCGCTCCTCTCGGGTTCGGCCTGCCACTATGCGAGGACGCGGGAGGAATGTAAATGTTGACGTTCCGGGCCGAGCTGTGTCCACGGACCGCCGTCCGGGCCGCCGGTCCGACGCGGCGTCACCTTCCGAGGGCCCCGGGTCCGGTGGCGGATCGCACCGGGACCGGACGTCGGGCAGGTGGTTCCGGGACCGGACGTCGGCAGGTGGTTACGGGACCGGATGTCGGGCGGGCCACCGGACGAGGACCGGTCCGGTGCCCGTCCCGACCTCCGGCCGGGGGCGTCCGCGGGATGCTGCGGGACGCCGCGGCTCAGGACTCCTTGACCACCACGGTTTTGGCCGCCTTGTCGTGCAGGGCCTGCTGAAGCGGCTTGTCCCACAGCGGCCACAGGACGTTGACGAGCGCGAAGAGGGAGCCGATGCAGTAGACCGCGTTGGGCAGCGTGTACACGGCGGCGCGGGTCAGCAGCGCGTTCTCGGCCGGCTTCCCGCCGTGCCCGAGGTCCACGACCCGCAGCTTCATCACCTTCTTGCCGACCGTCTGGCCGCCCTGGGTGAGCAGCATCGCCGCCTCGTAGCCGAACGAGAGCAGGCCCGCCACGACGTAGTAGAGGATCGAGGCGCCGAGGGCCGCGAAGACCAGCAGGGTCGGGACGATGAGCACGGCGACGTCGATCAGCCGGGCGACCAGCCGCTCGCCGATCGGCGCGAGCTGACGGGAGCCGGGCACCGGGGCGCCGCCGTAGCCGACGGGCTGGCCGAGCCAGTGCGGCAGACCGGCCGCCTGCGGCTGCTGGCCGTAGGGCTGCTGCGGGGGGACGCCGTAGCCCGGCTGCCCGTACGGGGCCTCCTGCTTGTACGCCTGCTGGTCGTACGGCGCCTGCTGGCCGTAGGGAGGCTGCTGGCCCGACGGGGGCTGCTGACCGCCGTAGGGGTTCTGCTGTCCGTAGGGGTTGGACCCGTCGTACGGGTTCTCGTTCTGGCCGTACCCGGTGGGGCCGTTGGTGCTCATCCTGGCTGGTTCCCTGCCTCGGAGGTGGTGGTACGGCTGTTCTACCGATCATCCGACGGGTGCGGGAAGACGGACGGGCAAGTCGTTACCGATCAGGGGCGACCTTGTCGCCGAGCCGGGCACCGAGGAGTCCTGTTATGTTCGGATTGCCGGAATCAGCCTGTGCCGCCCGATCGGGCGGCTCGACCAGGGAGGCCGGAATGACCGGTGTACCCGAACCCATCAGCGACGCCGGCCGTGCCGCGCTGGAGCGGGACCTGGCCGACCTGCGCACGGAGCGCGAGGCCGTCGCCGCCACGCTGCGGGGCGGCGAGGAGGTCGGCGACCGGGCCGACCAGGCCGACGAACTGCAACGGGCCGACGTTCTCGACCGGTTGGACGACCGGATCATCGTGATCGAGGGCCGCCTGCGCGAGGCGGCGGTCGCCGGTGCGCCGAGCACCGAGACGGTCGGCGTCGGCAGTACGGTGACCCTTCGCTTCGCGGACGCCGCCGAGTTGACCGTGCGAATCGGCGAACTGGCCGAGGAGCTGGACCCGGAGCTGGTGACCGACGACAGCCCGCTCGGTCAGGTCCTGCTCGGCCGCAGGGTCGGCGAGACCGTCGAGTACGACGCTCCCGGCGGTCGGACCACCGCCGAGGTGCTGTCGATCGGGGGCGACACCGGAGCGTGACGACGGCTCCTGCCGTCGGACCGGCCAGGCCCGGCCCGGCCCGGCCGGGCCGGGCGGCGGCAGGGCCGGGGGCGACCGGTGCCCGGGCGCGAAGGCGAGTGGTCCGCGAGGCGAGTGGCCCGACGGGCGATTGGTCCGACGGGCGTGCGGGTGGCGCGCGCCCCGGGGCGTACCGCGCGCGCCGGGCGGGAGGCGTCCGCCAGGGCGCCCCGGTGTGCGCTCTGCCGCGCCGCTGTACGGGGCCGGAAGCACGTGCTGACATGGACGCGTCAAGCTCGTCGGTGGTCCCGCACGAGGGGGTGCGGCCCGGAGCCGACGGGCGAGAGGGAGGAATCGCCCATGTCCCTTCGCACCCTGGCCGCCGGCTCCGCCGCCGCGGCCCTGCTCGGCACGGCCCTCGTCGGCACGGTCGGCAGCGCCGGAACCGCCTTCGCCACCGGGTGGGACACCCCGCCGCCGGACAAGATCGTCATCTCCGTGGCCACCGTGAACGGCTCCGGCTGCCCGGCCGGGACGGCCGCGGTCGCCGTGTCCCCGGACAACACCGCGTTCACGGTCACCTACAGCAACTACGTGGCGCAGGTCGGCCTCGGCTCCAAGCCGACGGACTTCCGCAAGAACTGTCAGCTCAACCTGAACGTGCACGTCCCGCAGGGCTTCACGTACGCCGTCGCCGCCGCCGACTACCGGGGCTTCGCCCACCTGGAGAAGGGCGCGACCGCCGTCCAGCGTGCCAACTACTACTTCCAGGGGTCGCCGCAGACCACCTACTCCAGCCACAGCTTCAGCGGCGCGCTCGACGACAGCTGGCAGGCGACCGACACCGTCGCGGTCGAGGCCCTGGTCTGGGCGCCGTGCGGCGAACTGCGCAACTTCAACATCAACACCGAGCTCCGGGTGGCCGCCGGCAGCTCGGACCCGACCAGGACCACCAGCTTCATGACGATGGACTCCACCGACGGCAGCATCAACACCGTCTATCACTTCGCGTGGAAGCGCTGCCCCCAGGGCTGACCGGGCAGCCGTCACCGCCCCGGCCGGGCACCCCGGCCGGGGCGGCGGTGCGCCTCGGGCCGGTCCGGGCGCGGCGTGGCGGGTGTCAGTGGGCGGGATCGAGGGAGTGGCCGGGGTCGGGGGAAGCGGTCGGACGCGGGGGAGCGGCCGGATTCGGGGAAGTGGCAGGGTCCGGGGGAGCGGCCGGATTCTGGGAAGCGGTGACTCCGCCGCGCGCGGCGAGGGCGTGCAGCCGGTCCTCGGAGGCGCTGCCGGGCTCGGCGGTCCACACCACGATGTGCTGGTCCGGCGCCGTGGCGCTGGTCAGGGTGTCCCAGTCCAGGGTGAGGTCACCGACCAGCGGGTGCCGGAACCGCTTGTTCCCGGACGCCTGGACGGCGACCTCGCGGGCCTGCCACCAGCGCTGGAAGTCGACGTGGTCGGCCATCCGCGCGAGCAGCCGGTGCAGCCGCG
Organism: Kitasatospora sp. NPDC089913; assembly: GCF_044748625.1. Classification (NCBI taxonomy): domain Bacteria; kingdom Bacillati; phylum Actinomycetota; class Actinomycetes; order Kitasatosporales; family Streptomycetaceae; genus Kitasatospora; species Kitasatospora sp. NPDC089913. The sequence continues at coordinate 433,005 of NZ_JBIVGI010000003.1, forward strand.
GGTCGTCCGGGCGGCGGGCCGAGTGCATCCGCAGATGGGCCACGCAGGCGCGGGCGCCGTCCGCCCAGTCGCGGTAGCGGGAGCGCAGCACGGGGTCGTTGAAGAGCAGCCACACGTAGTTGCGGTCCCGGGCCGGGTGGCGGCCGAAGTCGGTGAGCAGTGCGGCGGCCGGCGGGTTCCAGGCGAGCACGTCCATGGTGCGGGTCAGGACGAGGGCCGGTCCGGTGGCGAGCTGGGCGAGCAGCCGGCGATTGTGCTCGGTGACCTCCGCCGTGGCGCGGGCCGGGGGATCGGCCGGCGGCCGTCCGGCCAGGCCGAGCAGATAGGCCCGTTGGTCGGGGGAGAGGCGCAGGGCCCGGGCGAGGGCCTCCAGAACGGGGGTGGAGGCGGGCATCCGGCCCTGCTCGATGCGGGTGTAGTAGTCGGTGCTGATCGACGCCAGTCGCGCGACCTCCGCGCGGCGCAGCCCCGCGACCCGCCTCGGCGCGCCGTCGGACGGCAGCCCGACCTGTCGGGGGGTCAGCTCGGCCCGGCGGGTGCGGAGGAAAGCGCCGAGTTCCTTCGGGCGGCTGCCTGGGGTGCTCACGCCCCCAGTCTGGCAGCGGCCGCCCCTGCCGGGGACGGGATCGGCAGCTAGCAAAGCGGCACACCGGGCACAGCAAGCACAGCAAGCACGGCGAGCACAGGGAGCAGCGAGCAGCGTGCCCGGGCGCCGGTGCCTGCGGCAAGTCCGGTGGGAGGGAGAGTTTTCTCCCCCGGTGAAAACGGCGGGTGACGGAGGTGTCCCCTTTTCGGCGGCCTTGCGGCGTGCGAGCGTCGTGGCGCGACCGGCGGCGGGTGCGGACGACGGCGGTGCGAACGGCGGATTACCTTCGGCACGCCCCTCTGGAGAACATGATCATGGAGTTCGCCCGGCCCGCGGCCACCGGCAGGGCCCCGGCCGCGTGGTTCACCGGCGAGGTGTGGTGGGACGTGGTCCATCCCGGTGGGGTGCCGTCCCGGAAGCGCGCCAACCTGGTTCGCTTCGCGCCCGGGGCACGCACCCACTGGCACTCCCATGCGCTGGGCCAGAGCCTGCACGTGGTCTCCGGGACCGCCCTGATCGGCACCCGCGACGGCGCGGTCTTCGCGGCCCGGCCGGGCGAACTGGTGGTCTGCCCGCCGGGGGAGGAGCACTGGCACGGCGCGGCGCCGGACGGCTCCATGGAACACCTGGCCACGTGGGAGGGCACCGAGGACGGCAGCCCCGAGACCACCTGGCTGGAGCCGGTCACCGAGGAGCAGTACGCCTTCGCGCGTGGCGCCGGCACCTGAGTCCCGGGGCCTGCGTCCGGCGTCCTGTGCCCGACGTCGGGCGTGCTGTGTCCTGTGCCCGGCGTCCGGCAGGGCTCACCTGCCGCGCCCCGCTCAGCCCGCGAGCTGGCCCGGCCGTCCCGGGACCCACAGCGGCACCGGGGCGCCGGGCGCCATGTGCCGTGCGGCGTGCTCGTCGAGGACCGCCAGCGCCCGGTCCCGGTCGCCGTCGCTGAGATCCGTGAGCGTCGTCGCCGCCGAACGGGCGCAGGCCAGGACGAGCGCGAGCATGTCCTGGCGGCGTCGGTGCTCACGGACGTAGGCCCGGGCACGGTCGAGGATGCAGGCGCCGAGGGTCTCCCGTTCGGCCGCCGCCACCGGATCGGCACCGGCCATCGCCGTCTTCACCCCGTACCAGACCAGCACGAGCGCGTCCGGCTCGGCCGGGTGCGAGACCTCCGTGAGGTCTGCCCACTCCCGGGCCCCGGCCGACTCCCGCCCCAGCCGCTCCAGCGCCGCCGGACCGTCCCCGTCCTCGCGCCGGAGCGCCAGCTCGCCCGCCCGCAGCACCACCGCCCGCAACACCGTCTCGGCGGGCACCCGCAGCCCCGGCGCGGCCGGGTCGGCGAACGCCAGCCAGGCGTCCGCGAACGAGGCGGCCCGCATCTGCCCCAGCCACGGCGGCGCGCCCTCCGCGAGCCCCAGCCGCTCCTCAACGGCCAGCCGGACCAGCCCCACGGCCACCAGATCCGCAGCCCCCGCATCGGGCCCGAGCCCGAACAGTCCGTTCCGCATGGAACACCCCCTGTCCAACGGTCATCACCTTGTGTGCGCACATCCCACCACATTGAGACGGAAACGAACTTGGCCGCGCCTGTGATGAGACGCACGCCACGCCGTCCGCGGCCGGCCGCCGGATGCCCGCACCGCCCCCCTGACCTGTGGCTTTGTGGCGACGGGCGGAGGCTGTCCGACGCCGGAACGCCCTGAGGAGATTGACGCGGACCTGCGGACTGGGCCTCAGTCGTCCTCGGCGCCCCCGCACCCGGCGGGCGGACCCGCACCGGTTTCGTGCGATCCGCCGGGCACGCCGTCGTAGTGGACGACGCAGCGTCCGAAGGCATCCCGGTACCGCTCCAGCTGCTCCCGCAGTGCGGCAGCCGAACGCGGGACACGGCGCTCCAGGGCGGTCCAGCCGGTGAACCGGAGCTCGGCGGGGAGGACGACCAGGCCGGTGACCGCGTCCCGGAAGGCGTTCCAGTTCCTGCCGTAGAACGAAGGGAAGCCGAGCTCCCGCTGCAGGACCGCATGGAGGCCCCGCTCGTCGCGGACCCCACCCACGTCGATCAGCACCGACCGGCCCGGGTCCGGCTCCGGATCCTCGGGGGCACCCCAGAACGTGGGCAGCCACCAGCACAGGACGGACCGGTCCTCCGGCCACGGGCGGGCGGCGCCGTCGTCCCGGCGCTCGCGAGCGGTTTTCCCCTGCCTTCCAGTGGCACGTCGTACGTGCGGGTGAGTGGACGAGTGGGCGAGGAGGCGAGCGGGCGGGGGCGCGCGACCTACCGTCGGCCGGACCAGGAACGCCGGCCCGCACCGGGAGCGGTTCGCCCGTGGCCTACGGCATCACGTGCGACCGGCGCGCCCTCGGCCGGACCGACGGCAGCGTCACCCGCGCCATCGGTGGCGACCGCACTGCCACCCCTGTGCCGCCGCGGTCGGTCAGCCGCCGCCCATGCCGCCCTGGGCGGCGATCATCGTCAGGTTCAGCCCGGACACCGCGCGGGCCAGGCCGGGCGCGGTGCTGGCGAGGCGGTCGGTGAGGGCGGTGACGCGGTCGGCGTGCGCCTTCCGGTCGTGGCGGGAGAGGACCAGTCGCAGGTGCCCGTGGGCGGCCAGGGCGGCGAGTACCGCGTCCGCGAACGGAGCCTCGGCGGCCGGGGTGCCGCCGCGGACCAGCTCCGCCACCCGCGCCTGGAGGTCCAGCGCCTCGCGCGGGTCGTCCATCGCCACCGGCCGCCGCGGTACGACCGGGCCGTGGGGGGCGCGGTCCGAGACGGTCAGCACGCCGAGCATCGCGAGTCGCTGCTCGACGGCGTCCAGGGTGTCCTCGCGGTCGCGCCGGATCCAGGCCTTCCAACTGCGTGACGTGCCGCCCGCCTCGGCGAGCAGCGCGTCCAGGACGCCGTCCCCCGTGGGGTCGGCGGAGAGGACCCGGACATGCCCCGATCCGTCCTCGGCGAGGGCGCCCCGGTGGGCGAGTTCGGCCAGGGTGGCGGCACGGACCAGGAAACCGGCACGGGTGCGGTCCTGGAGGGACTGGGACCGGGTGTCGAAGGCCAGCAGGTAGCCGGAGAGATGCAGGGCTCGGCTCATGCCTCCGACGATACGGGCGGGGGCCGGTGCCGTCCGTCACCCCGCGGTCGGATCCGCCCTCCGTCGGGAGGACTACTCGACGACGGGTTGCGGCCGTGCCCGTTCACCGGGGTGGCAGGCGTGGCCGGCGTGGCCGATTTCCGGCGCGGTGAATATCGGGCAAGTACGGGGAATCACCGCGTTCCCGGGACCGGAGCGGATCGGGCAACCGAATCCCCGACGAATCCACGGCGAACCCCCGCGCACATCAGGCCGATTGTCGGCGGGAGATCGAAATCCGGGAGTCCCGAGGGTGTTCGCGCGTTGGAATGGCAGCAGCGGACCCTTTCACCCGAGCCTACCCCGGTAGCCGAAGGCAGAGAAAGAGATGCCATGGATGATTTCGACAGCGAAACCTCCAAACGCAACCCCGTTTTCTGTGCTCTCGTCAATGCCCCCCTCGACCTGGACCGCGACGACCTCGGGCACCCCGCGCACCCCGGCCTGTGGGAGCGGCTGATCGGTGACCGAAGGCCGGTCGACCAGCGCGGACTCCACTGCCCGGACTGCCGGGCCGCCCGCGGTGCCCGGGCCTGGATGTACGTCTTCGAGCGGCAGGGCCTGCGGATCGCCGCGCACCACAATCCGCACCGCCGCCCGTCCGGCGGGAGCGATGTGCGCGAGGCCTACCGGGAGCGGTACGTCCGCGCGGCCGAGAGCGCCGGCCACACCGCCGAGGTGGGGGCGGTCGACCCGACCGGCAGGCGGCGCACCGGCGTCCTGGTCACCGGCGCCGGTGGACAGCGGTACGGGTTCGAACCACAGGTGTCGTACCTTTCCGCAGCGAGCGCCCGCAGCCGTGACGCCGCCGCCCGGGCCGACGGCATCACGGCGGTCTGGCACACGGTGGACCCGCGGTCCCCGCTGATCGACGCGGTCCACTGGACGAGGACGGACGACCTGCCCGCGGCCGCCGTGCGCGCGGAGCGCGACCTGCTGGTCCGCGGCGGCGTGCGGGCCCTCACCCTGGAACTCTGCGACCGCATGCCGACACCGTGTCCCGTCCGCAGGCAGGGCAGTTGCGGGCGCCGCCACGCGCGGTGGGGGCCGCGGCCGCGGCAGTTCGACGACCTCGTCCGCGACATCGCCGCCGGGCGCTGCGTCCCGCTCACCGTGCGGGCGGCCCGGTGTGTGCACCGTTTCTGGTCCTCGGCCGAGGACCGCGAGGCCTTTCTCGACAGCGGTGGCACGCTCACGCCGGCCGACGAGTCGGATGCCGATGCCGATGCCGATGCCGATGCCGATGCCGATGCCGATGCCGTCGACCGGGGACCGGCGGCACACCGCTCCACCGCCTTCGGTCCGCGCTCCCACTCCCGTCGGGACACCCGCTGCGCCGTCGACCGGGCCGACCGGGCCGACCGGGCCGTGCGGCGGCAGCGGCAGTTCGCGACCCTGAAGGTGCGGGACAGCGGCGAGGCGATCTGGTTCCCCGAGCCGACGGCCGCTCCCGCGCGGATCCTGCGCCCGGAGCTCGCCCCGGTCCGGCGCGAGGCCTGTTCGGCGGGCCGGGGAGCGGCCTGCGGACGGGGCGCCCGGCTCTATCCCGGGGGGTGGTTCTGCGCGGAGCACCGCCCCGGCGCGGTCCGCGTGTGAACCGCCCGCCCCGCGTTGCCGCCCACCCGGACCACCTGGTCCACCCGGACCACCTGGTCCGGCCGGAGCCGGTCGCCGCCGCGGCCGGTTGCGGCCGGGGCCGACTGGCTTGCGGCGTGCGCCGACGGTCCGCGTAGAGTCGACCGGGCACACCTCACCCACACCGGACGCGCGCTGTCTTCGCCGTGCCGGTCCGGGCGGCCGGGGCCGTCGGCCTTGCCGGTGGGCTGGGGTGCCGGTCGAAGGCGTCGGAACAGGGCGGGAACAGGGAGCGAGATGGTGAGGGGCAGGCAGGAGGCGAGGCGTCCGCACGGGGAGCTGGTCGCGGACGTCCTGGCGGTGCTGTGGGCGTCGGCCGAGCCGATGACCGCCCAGGAGGTGAAGGGCGCGCTGCGGCAGGACCTCGCCCGGACGACCGTGGCGACGATCCTCGCCCGTCTGCACGAGAAGGGCACGCTCGACCGGACGCGCCCGGGGCGTTCCTTCGCCTACGCGCCGGTGGCGGACGCCGCCGGTCTGGCCGCGGGGCGGATGCGCCGGGAGCTGGAGAAGGAACCGCAGCGGGATCTCGTCCTGAAGCGGTTCGTGTCCTCCCTGTCCGCGGACGACGAGGACGTGCTGCGAAGCCTGCTGCTCGCCGCCGAGGGCGAACAGGAGCCGGTGGCGGAGGACTTGGCTGGGGACGCGGCTGAGGAATCGGCTGAGGAATCGGCTGCGGCGGAGGACGCCGCGGCGGAGGACGCGGAGCGGGCGGACGAGGGATGACGCCGGTCCTGGTGGTCGTCGCCCTGGCCGTTCTGCTGCCCTGGGCCGCCGTGCCCGCGGCGTCCCGGCTCGCACGGCTGCTCGCGCCGCGCGAAGCCGCCCTGGCCCTCGCCGGCGCGGCGGTCCTGCTGGCGGGCGGCACCGTCGCGGTGCTGGTCGCCCTCCTCCACGTGCCGTTCCTGGCGGGCCTCGAACAGCTGCCGCTCACCGGGGTGACCAGGCACTGGCCGGCGGTGCTTCCCGTCGCGGGCGTCGCCGGGGCAGTGCTCGTCGTGCAGGCCGTCCGGCTGGTACGGGCCGTGCGCCGCCACCGCGCCGTGCTGTCGCGGGCGTGGCGGCTGACCGCCGGGGCGACGGCGGAGGGCGATGTGCTCGTCGTACCGGGAGCGGAGGCGGAGGCCTTCGCCCTGCCGCGCCACCGGGGGCGGGCCGGTCGCGTGGTCGTGACGGAGGGCATGCTCGAATCCCTGGCGGCGCCGGAACGCGCGGTCCTGCTCGCGCACGAGCGGGCCCACCTCCGCGGGCGCCACCACCTGTTCTCGGTGGCCGCCGACCTCGCCGCCGCCGTCCATCCCGCCCTCGCACGGCTGCGCACCGGCCTGGAGTTCCATCTCGAGCGGTGGGCCGACGAGGCGGCCGCCCGCTCGGTGTCCGACCGGAGGCTCGCCGCGACCGCGATCGCCCGCGCCGCTCTGGTCGGCACGGCCGGACCCGGCGCGCCCGCCGTCCGGCCGCTGTCCGTGAGCACGGGGCCGGTGCCCCTGCGGGTCCGGGCCCTGCTGGAACCGGCGCCGGCCGGACCGGAGGGGCGGCGCCCGCGGCTCGCCGCCGCCGGGCTCGTCACCGCGGTGGTGGCCGCGACCGGGCTGGCGCTGGGCCTGGCGTACGGCCTGCACGAGTACGTCGAATACGCGGCGGAGGCGCTCGTCGGCCGGTGACCGATGTGACGACATCGATGTAGACCAATGCTCGGAAGCGCGGATATGGTGAGCCTCGGCTCACCGTCCCGGCAGCGGGACGTCGCACGCTCTCGACGATGGGGAACGGTTTGTACGACGGACGGAAGGGATCCTCGAGTCCGTTCGAGCAGACCGTCTACCTCCTCTCGGAGGCCGGCCGTGCCGTCGACCGCCTGCTCGCGGAGCGGCTGGAGCACCGCGGACTGACCCCGGCCCACCAGTCGCTGCTGTCGACCCTGGCCACTCTGGGGCCGCACGGCCGACGCGATCTCGTGGAACGGCTCGCCATGTCGGGAGCGGACGCGCACCGGGCGCTCGACGACCTGCTCTCCCGGGGCCTGCTGCAGTCGACGGTGGTCCACATCGGGGGCCGCCAGGAACTGCTGGCGATCACCGACCCGGGCCGGGCCGCGCTGGACCTGCTCCACTCCGACGCCGCCGCCGCGCAGGACAGCCTGCTCGCCGCACTGACGAGGGGCCAGCGCGTCGAGCTCAACTCGCTGCTCCGGCGCGTGTGCGCGGCCGCCGCCCGAGGGGCCGGCGGGCTGGGCGAGGCCTCGGGCGGGGGTCGGGCGCCGACGGCCGGTCCCCGGCCCGCCTGAGCGGTCCGGGTGCCGGAACGCCCAGGTCAGGGCCGTGGGGGACGGTTCGCGTCCGACTGTTCCCGGACGTCTCCCCGGGGCATAACGGCTTGATTCCAGTAGAACAATCAGTCCGTAAAAAGTAAGGGAAGGCTAACCTTTGTGAGGTTAGCCTTCCCTCATGAACAGCCTGATGCTGGCCGCGGACACGGCCGGATACACCATGCCCCAGACCTGGCGGATCCTCACCAAGACCGGTTACTTCATCGGCCTCAGCGGTGCCATCGGCGCCACCGTCGGATACGCCGCCGCGGTGCGTCCCGCGCTCAGGAACGCCGAGCGCAACGGAGCCGGGCCCGACGCCGCGGTGCTGAGATCCAGATCGGCGGCCTTCGTCGCCTGGGCGGGTGTGGTGCTGCTGGTCGCCGGTTACTTCCAGCTCGCCGCCCGCGTCGCCCGCTCCGGCAAGGGGATGCCCTTCGGAGACGCCCTGGCCCCCGACCGGATCTGGCACTTCCTCCGCGCCCCGGCCGCCAAGGGTGCCTGGATCGCCCAGGGCACGGTCTATCTCGTGCAGCACATCGTGCTCGTCGCGACCGCGGCCGTGATGGTCGCCCTGTTCGTCCCGGCGGTCCGCCGGCACGCCGACCGTGTGGTCCTCGCCGCGCTGCCCGCGGCGATCGCCGTCACGCTGGTCGCCGCCGTGCCCACGACCACCCCGACCGCCTTCGACCGCTGGCTCGACCTCGTGCTCGATCAGGTCCACATCGTCTCCGGCACGGTCTGGCTCGGCGGACTGGCCCTGCTGGTCGCCCTGGCCGGTACCCGCGGCCGCCTCGGCGACGGCGCCGGGCTGCTCTGGGCCCAGCTGTGGCAGCGCTTCGGCCTCGTCGCGATGGTCTGCGTCGGTGCGATCACCGTCTCCGGCCTGTGGCTGAGCTGGAAGCACGTCGGCAGTGTCCCGCAGTTGTGGACCACCGGGTACGGCATCGCGCTGCTGGTCAAGATCCTGCTGGTGGCCGGGTTGGTGACCGCGGGCGCCTTCAACCAGTTCTGGCTGATGCCCCGGATCACCCGCGCCCGCCTCGCCGACGACACGGCCACGCTGCGCGACCTGACCCTCGGCCACTTCCCCAAGGTCGTGTGGGGCGAGGTCGCGCTGGGCCTCGCCGTTCTGCTGGTGCTGCCCTTCATCGCCGGCTCGGCCCGCACCGAGGCCGGCAGCCCCAAGGCGGTCTTCTCCGGCAGCATCCTCGCCGCCGGTGCCGCACTGGTGGTCGCCCTCGCGGTGTCCCTGTACGCGACGGCCAAGGTCTCCGACCTCCTCGCCCGCCGCCCGCTCCCCGCCGCGGCGGTCTGACGGACCGACCGCGCTCGGCGGTCCGCCGTCCCGCTGCCGACGGATTCGTTCGGCGGATCCGTCCGTAAGGATCGACGACCCCTGGCCCCGGCCACCTCACGGAGGTGGCCGGGGCCAGGGGTCTCGTGCTGTCGGCGGACCCTGGGTGGGGCGGTCGTCCGGGCTGTGGGGGCTGTCCGTCGGGTCCGGGGGAGTCCGGCCGGGCCGGTCCCGGTGAACTCCGTTCCGGGCCGGGCCTGTTCGTGCCTCTCCGGCCCGGTCGCAGGGTGGCCGGCGGGCCCGGGAACGCCGACGCCCCGCCCGGGTTGCCGGGCGGGGCGTGGTGAGGGTGGCGTGGGTGCGCCGGGTGGCGCGGGCCGGTGGTGTCAGGC
>NZ_JBIVGI010000004.1:0-142695 GCF_044748625.1 Kitasatospora sp. NPDC089913
ACCCGAGCCGAAGCAAAAACCCCATTCCTTCGGGCATAAAAAGAAATAGTTCTGTAGATACCCGCCGCCCGCGAGGGGCCCCCGCGGGCCCCCCCCCCCCCCCCCCCCCACGTCCGTCCGTGGGCCTGTCAGTCCAGGGCCCAGGCGACATCCCTGAGCAGGGCCTGCCGCCAGCCCGCCCGGTCGTGCTCGGAGGCCGAGCGCGACACCCGCACGGTCGCACCGGCCCGCCGGACCAGGTCCTCGACGAGTTCGCAGTGCGGGCGCATCCGGGTCTCGTGCTCGCCCAGGTCGAAGGCGATCCGCAGCCCGGCCGGGGCGGGGCGCTCCCGCAGGCGGGCGGCGACGGCGCCGCCGACCGGCCCGCCCAGCGGGTCGGCCGGCAGGTCGGCCGGGCCCGGAGCCTGGGGCGTCCACCAGAACGACCCCGACTGGCAGGCGACCCGGGACACCAGGTCAGGGAACTCCAGCGCCGCGTACACCGCGCTCAGCCCGCCGAGGCTCTGTCCGGCGACCACCAGCCGTTCCGGGTCCGCGGGGACCCCGCAGTCGGCCACCCGGGGGAGCAGTTCGTCCCGCACCGCCTGCCACAGCTCCGGCCGGCAGGTGTACTCGGCGAGCCGGTCCGCGGCCGGCAGGAAGACCAGGGTGACCGGGGGCAGTTCACCGGCGGCCGCCGCCGCGTCGAAGGCGGTCACGGCCGGGTGCAGGTACAGCCAGTCGTCCCCGTCGAGCAGCAGGACCACCGGTCCGCCCCCGGCCACCGGGTGGACCCGGGCGGTGCGCCGCCCGCCGAGCCGATCGCTCGCCCAGCGGATCCGGGTGGCCGGCAGCGGCAGCACGTCGTCGGCACCGACGGCCGGCCAGTGCGGCTGCGGCGGGGCGTCCGGGGTCGCGGCGATCGACCGCTCGCCGCCGGCCCCGACCGGGTTGAGCGGATCGGCGTACCACTCGCCGCCCGCGCGGAACCGGTAGGTCACCCGGAGCCGCGCGGGCATCCGCACCTCGGCGTACCAGCAGTCCGTGTCGCGCCAGCGGACCATCGGGACCGGGGCGGACCAGCTCTCGAACTCGACCTCCGCCGGGCCGCCGCGCCGCCGGAACAGGGTGCTCCACCCGCCGCCGGGGGCCGGTACGGAGGTGGGGCCCGGCGCGCCCCAGAACTCCTCGCCGCCGGGCCGGCCTGGCAGCCCGAACGCGGCGAAGGGGTGGTCGGGACCGGCCGGGGGGCCGGGAACGGGATCGGTCATGCCCGGGCTCCTTGTGAGGGAGGAGGGAGAACGTTAGGCTCGAAACCCAGGTTAGCCTAACCTAAGTGACCTGGCCCGGGGACGGCCGACCTGTGTTCCTGACCCGAGCTCAGCACATCATCCCAGTCGCCCACATGGAGGACCCGGACATGAGCACCAACCCCTTCGACGACCCCGACGGCCGCTTCCTGGTCCTGGTGAACGACGAGGGCCAGCACTCCCTCTGGCCGTCCTTCGCCGAGGTCCCCGGAGGCTGGACGACCGTCCTCGCGGAGACCACCCGCGACGCGGCCCTGGAGTACGTCGAGTCGAACTGGACCGACCTCCGCCCCCGCTCCCTCGCGGCCGCCACCACCGCCACCGCGGCGACCGACACCGCCTGACCGCAGGCACCCGCCCGTGCTGTGCAGCCGGCTGACCAACGCGAACATCCTCACCATGGACCCGGAGCATCCGGTCGCCCATGACCTGGGCATCTGGCAGGGCCGGATCGTCGGCCTCGACGAGGCCGTTACCTCCCTGCCCGCCCGCGAGGTCGTCGACCTCCAGGGGGCCACCGTGCTCCCCGGATTCATCGACAGCCACGTGCACCTCGCCTGGACCGGTCTGAAGCAGAGCGCGCCGAGCGTCGCCCCCTGCCGCGAGGTCGCCGCCGTGCTCGCCGCCGTCGCCGAGGCGACCGCCCGCACCGGCGTGCCCGGCGACTGGGTCGACGTGATGGGCTACGACCAGCGGGCCCTCGGCCGGCACCTGACCGCCGCCGAACTCGACACCGTCAGCCACGGGCGCAAGGTGTTCCTGATGCACGACTCCGGTCACGGATGCGTCGTCAACAGCGCCGTCCTGGACGCCGTCCTGGAGCTGCTCCCCGCCGGGGTCCCGCACCAGGACGGCTTCCTGGTCGAGGCCGCCATGGCCGAGGTCCGCCGCCTCCGGCTGCCCTACGCCCAGACCGAGATCGCCGACGCCGTCGAGCGCGCCGCCCGGACCTGCCTGGCCGAAGGCGTCACCGCCGTCGCCGAGGCCGGCATCGGCGGCGGCCTGCTCGGCCACAGCCCGGTCGAACTCGGCGCCTACCAACTGCTCCGCGACCGGGGGCGACTGCCCCTGCGGGTCCAGCTGATGGCCGCCGCAGACACGCTGCGCCCGCGCGCCGCCCACCGCGACGACCGGCTGCCCCGCACCCTGGACCTCGGCATGCGCACCGGTTTCGGCGATGACTGGCTGTCGCTCGGCGCCCTGAAGATCTACACCGACGGCGGCATGATGGCCCGCACCGCCGCACTCACCGCCCCCTACGAGGGCCTGGACCACACCGGTCAGCTGCAGGACCACCCCGAGCAGCTCACCCGGCTCGTCGTCGACGGACACCTCGCGGGCTGGCAGCTCGCCGTCCACGCCATCGGCGACCGCGCCGTCGACCTCGCCCTCGACGCCCTCGAACACGCCCAGCGCCTCCGGCCCCGACCGGACGCCCGGCACCGGATCGAGCACGCCGGACTGGTCCGCCCCGACCAGTTGCCGCGCTTCGCCCGCCTCGGCGTCGCCGCGGTCGTCCAGCCGGCCTTCCTGCACTCCTTCGGCGACGACTACGCGACCCTGATGGGCCCGGAACGCGCACCCTGGCTCTACCGGGGCCGGAGCTTCCTCGACCACGGCGTGCCCCTCGTGGGCAGCTCGGACCGCCCGGTCACCGACGGAGCGCCGCTGCGGGCGATCCAGTTCATGGTCGAGCGCGCCGCCGCCTCGGGCCGCCCGGTCGGCCCCGCCGAGGCGATCACCGTCGACGAGGCCCTGCACGCCTTCACCGTCGCCGCCGCCCGCGCCTGCCACTGGGAACACGCCGCCGGCAGCCTCGCCCCGGGCAGACGCGCCGACCTCGTCGTCCTCGGCGACGACCCACGACGCGTCGACCCCTCCCGGATCGCCGGGACCGAGATCGTGGCGACCTACGTCGACGGCCGCCCGGCGGGGGACGGGGACGGGCGGCGCGCCGCCGGCGAACGGAACACGAGTCCGCACGGGCCCGATGGTCCGGCCTCCGCCGGGCCCGCGGCATAGGATCACCGCTCGGAGAGGCCCCCGCCCGTCCGTGCCCGCCCCCGTGCCCTGCCCGTGGCCCATGCGGAGGAACCCGCCATGACCTACACCGTGGACTTCGAGACCGTGTCGACCGTCGGCCTGGAGTCGTCACCCGTCGCGGACGCACTCGCCGGGCTGCGGGCGAACGAGGCCCGGTACTTCCGGAACAAGTACGACCACACCTTCACGGTGGAGCCCGCGGCCGAGGCCACCGAGGTCGTCGACCGGGTGCACCGGATCCTCCGGGAGGAGCGCGGGATCGTCATCGCGTCCCGGCCCCTCGAAGCCACCGCCTTCGAGGTCGAGGGCATCAGGATGGCCTACGTCTTCTACGAGAGCGGCCTGTCGGTCAACGTGATGTACACCGTCGAGGACGCCAAGAAGCGGGCCGTCGGCTTCAAGCTCTCGGACGGGATGGAGGTCCCGGCGGAACTGGCCCAGCGGTTCAAGTTCGCCCGCCAGAAGTCCAAGCTCGCCGGGACGATCCGCGGCTCGTTCTTCGTCATCAAGAACGAGTACGGCAGCCGGTAGGCCGTCGGGCGGCCCACGGTCCCGCCCGCTCGCCAGCCGCAGCCCTGAGGACATCGCAGGCGGTCGCGGTACTCGAACTCGACTGCCCCGCGGACGCGGCGGCTCCGGCTCCGTCGCCGCCGCGAACGCCATGAGCAGCCCGTGCTCCGGCCTGCCGTCGCGGAGGCGGTCCCGGCGGGGCCGGGAGGCCGCCGCCGCAGAGGCGGGATCTACTTCAGCCTGAGGGTCATTTCGGTCTCCTGGTTGGGGGTGTTGCCCTGGGGGACCTTGACGAAGTACGCCCAGCGGTCCCAGTCGCTGGAATGGCTCGAGTCGCCCTGCCAGGTGGAGTCCAGGTACGACCCCCGGTGGGTGCTCACGATGTGCACCACGGACCGGTCGTGAAGAACGTCACCGGCATTTCCGCCGGAGCTCTTGATCTTCCCTTCGGCCGTGAGGGAGAAGGTGATTCTTCCCTTTTTGAAGGTCAGATTTCCGGACGAGTCCTGCTGGACGGTCCAATCACCGACGGTGATGGCTCCTGGCATTGTCTGCCCCTTTCAGGTTCAGGATTCACTGGTGCGGACGGTCGGCGGGGCCGGAGTGGCGGCATTCGCCGAACGGTTGCGGCACGGGCTTGCGTTAGCCCATGCGGGTTCTCCTCGAGGAGATTGGACCTGTACGAACTTTCTGGTGGGTAGTTCTCCGGCGACGGCAAAATTGTCGGGATCCGCGCCGCAGCAAGAAGGCTGCCGGTGCGCGGGCGGCGAGCGGCTGTCACGGAAGTGACTACAGGAGGATCGGAATGAGCATCGCCAAAAAAGTGGTGGCCTCGATCGCGGCTGTTGCCGCAGTGTCGGCCGTCGCAGTCACAAGTGCGGGAGCGGTGGCCGCCCGGCCTCGGTCCGTGGAATTCACCACAGCCGTGCAGAATTTCGCCGACAACCTCAATCTCGATTACTTCCACAGTACCGAGATCGACACCAGGCCTGCAGGCGGGTCGACCCAGGAGTGGATTTTCAAGCTGGTTGCGAAGACCGAGGACGGAACGGGCATCTACACGATCCGGTGGGGCGACCGGAGCTGCATTGCGAACAACGGGCTCGACCGGCCGGTGAACCTCAAGTTCTGCCAGGACGGTGATCTGGCGCAGCGGTGGATCGTCGACACGGCTCAGGATCACACCACGATCTCGAGCCAGAAGAACCCGAACCAGGTCCTGCAGGGCAACGGGGAGAACAAAACCGTTACAGCGGGCGGGGTCTTCGGTCGGCCCTCGCTCAGTCAGCTCTGGACTCTCTATCAGCCGTAGGACGTCGCCGGGCTCTGTCGTGTCGCGGGATCCGGGGAGGTCGCGCGGTCAGGGGAGGTCACGTGGTCAGGGGAATCCAGTAGAAATTTGATTCGCAGGATTCTTCCAGGTCCTCGGAGAGCGTGTACTGCTTTCCTGTGGGAACGGGGATGCTGAAGCAGTTGTCCCACACGTGCTGATCGCCGTTCGCCGACACCCTGACGCGGGGAAGGCCGTCGTACTCGATCTGGACATACGATTCCCTGTTCACTTTGTCCCTGGAGTGCACCATTCCGACGATCATCCCGTCCTGGGCTTCGGTGTGCGGGCCCCGGTAGCGGCGCTGCGGGCGGCCGACCTTCACGCTGTGGCGGGTGGGAGCGGCAATTCCGCTGGGGGTGATCATGAATGACTTGCTGGTTCTGCTGTTGTGGAAGACCAGATTGTCGTCCTTGTCGGTGGAGATTCTCCAGGGGTCGAGGAAGATCCCGGAGTCCGGCGCACTTGCCACTGTCGATCGTCCGCCTCTCGCCGGCCGGTTCTTTCCGGCCTGTCGGATGTCAGTGCAAGTATGGTGCGCCGTTCAAGTAGTTCGTGGACGACTCGCTGGTGAATCCCGCTTGCGTGTCGCCATTGGCCGTTAGTCTGAGTCGTCGCACTGGGGACCCCGGTGCGTGGAGTGAGTGAAACCGTCGCGCAATCGACCGAAAGGAAAGTCGTATGAAGTGGCGAGGTCTCGGCGGGAAGGCGTCCGCGGGGGCGGTGGTCTCCGTTCTGACGGTGGCACTGGTTTCCGTGGCCGGACAGGTGCCCGCACACGCGAACGACCTGGTGTACACGTTCCAGAATGTCGCGTCGGACCAGAATCTCGACATGGTGCAAGGGGTGAAACAGCTGCGCGCCTGGTCGCCGCAGTTCGACGGCAGCGACAACATCAAGCCCCAGCAACGGTTCGCGGTCAAGGCCGGGACGGTGCTGCCTGGTCATCTGCTCCAGAGCGTGGCAACGAGTCAGTGTCTGCGGGCGGTCGGAAAGGACCTGGCGGTCGAGTCGGCGGCGTGCAACCCGGGCGTGAAGGCTCAGCTCTGGAGCGCCTCGTTCGCATCCGACGGAGACCGGATCGAGAGCACCAAGTTCCCCGGTTACTGCATTCAGGACGAGGGAGCCGACAGGGCGGTGGTACTCCGTTCGTGCAACAACCAGACCAAGCAGTCCTGGATGGCGCTTTCGTAGCCGACCGCCGGACGGGGCCGCGGCCGTGCGGGCTTCGCACGGCCGCGGTGCGCTGTCGGCTCGTGGCGGACTGTCCGAGCCGCCGTCACTTGACCTTGACGGTTGCGGCGTGCACGGTCCCGAAGGTCGCGTCGCCCGTCACTTTGAGCGTCTTGGCGACGGTCGCGTCCTGCTGGGCCTTCAACTCGCCCTTGACCGTGGCGGTTTTCTCGGCTGTCAGGTCGCCGCCGACCGTGACGGTGCTCCTGGCGGTCAGTGCGCCGTGGATCGATCCGGTGCTCTTGGCGGTCAGCGTGCCGTCGATCGTGGCGGCTCTACTGGCTGTCAGGTCGCCGCCGACCGTGGCGGTGCTCTCGGCGGTCAGCGCGCCCGCCACGGTGAGCGTGCCCTTCGCCTTCACCGTGCCGTTGAGGTCGGTGGCGCCATCGACGGTGACGGTGTTCTTCGCCAGCAGCGGACCGTTGACGGTGAGCCGGTGGACCACCAGGTCGGGAGTGAGGACGGCGACGAGGGTGGTGAGGGAGCGTTCATAGGTGTTGCCGCTCTGCGCGAAGTGGCCCTGGAGCAGGAAGTTCGTGTCCTTCACCAGCGGGTCGGGGCAGGTCCACTGCCCCGGCGGTGTTTCGGGGCCCGGGGTGATGTGCGCCTTGGAGTCGTTCCAGTACATGGTGTAGGCGGCGCTGCGGGTCCCCTGCCATTTGAGAGTCGGCCGGTCGCCGTTGTTGATCTGCAGCGGGTCGGCACGGAAGCTGTGCAGCTCGAACTCCCGAGGTGCCTTCTGAACGGTATCGGTGATGCTCCTCTCGGAGGTGGAGCCACCCGTCGAGGTCTTCTCGATGACGAGGAGCTTCGCGTGGCCGGCCTCCTTGTTCAACTTGATGCCGCTGATCCGGAGTTCCAGGTCCCAGCTACCGTCGAAGGAGGCCGGCGCCTTGGGGGTGAAGATGACGTCGTACCAGGTTCCCGGCTCGTCGTCCCGATCCTTCGTCGTCCTGAACTTGGCCGTCCACCCTTCACCGTGGCCGATGCCGGACCCGCCCGTGACACGGGCCCTGATGGATTGGGCGTCCTTCTCCTCGACCCATGCGACGTCGGCGTTCCCCATCAGGAGTGCCACGGTGATCCTGTCGCACTGGACGAGCTTCGTCGAGGTGGGAGCTCTGTCGACGGTGAGGATCAGGTCCACCGGGTCCGGGTAGTCGACGGTGAGCTCGTCCGGGTAGGTCGAGATCCGGTAGTCCAGGAGCATGGGCCCTCCCTGGATGTAACGCTGCATGGTCACGAGGTTCCCTTCCGGCGGCGCACTTGCCCGCCAGCTGTGCCGGGGCGGAGTTGGAGGTAGCCGGCCCGGGCGGTGGGCACCGGGTCGTCGGGGTGCAGGCGGGTGTCGGCCGGCGCGACGGGGACGGACGTCCAGGTGGGGGTGGTGGCTCCGTCGGCGAGGGCGGGTTCGGCCCAGGTCCAGGTGCCGTGCAGGGCGGCGGGCTGCGGGACGACGATCCCGTCCACCGGATCGGCGTCCTTGGCCGAGGGCGGGACGGGGGAGGTGCGCAGCGGGGCGAGCAGCGGGGTGAGGCGGAAGGAGGCGCGGATGCGTTCCAGGGCCTGTCGAACGAGGTCGGCGGGAAGTTGCAGGGCCTCGCTGGGCAGGATGCCGGTGTGCGCGTGGACGGGGGCGTGGGGCTCGACCAGGAGCGTCAGGTGATGGGTGACGGGCGGTTGGGTGAGTGGCCGGGAGGGGAGTGCCAGGTGGTCGCCATTGCCGATGGGGACGGTGTAGGTCCTGTCCTTGACCGGGAAGTCGGTGCGGATGGTGCGGTAGCTGATGGCGTCCCCGGCGGCGCCGTGCGTGGCGTAGTAGCCGATCAGTCCGTCGGAGAGCCGATCCGCGGCGCCCAGGCGGACCGGCCAGGTGTAGGAGGGATAGTCCTCGGTCGGGGGGTCGAGAATCGTGTCCAGGCCGGGGTCGCTCAGCGGCGGGCCGTTGAGGTCGATGGTCACATCGGCGCGCAGCAGGGCCAGCGGCCGCCCGTTCAACTGGGCGGGTGCGAGGGGCAGATCGACCGGGGCGATCCGGGTCAGGGCGGTGTCGATGCAGGTGAGCAGGGTGTCCAGGTCGTCGGCGGGCTGCTCGAGCAGGGCTCGGACGAAGTTCCGCAGTTGCGGATCACCGGCCAGGAACGACGGGTCCTGAGGGTGGCCTGCGAGGGACTCGGGCAACGGGTTCCAGGCGGTCTCGCGCGTCCCGGAGGTGCCGGTGACCGCCCGGAGTTCGCCGAGCGGCGCGCCGTCGGGAGCGTGCACCTGGAGGCTCCGGTCGAGGTAGTTGAGCAGCAGCCAGCCGGCCAGCGGCCCGGCGGGGTCCTTGCCGGTCCGGGGAGTGGGGCGGTCCGGCTCGGGCAGGCAGGCTGTGGCGGGGCCGGCCGCGTAGCGGGTGCCGGTGGTGGCGTCGACGGCCTCCAGGCGCAGCCGGGCCGACTGCAGCAGCCGGGGTGGGAGCTGGACGAACCGCTGGGCTCCCTGGACGTGGGCGAACAGGTGCTTGGACGGTGTGACGCTGTCGGCGCGACGCGGCGCGAACTGCTTGATGCGGTCGCCGGTGTCGGAGAGGATGTCGACGCTCCGGCCGAACCGGTCGATGAGGCGCAGGTCGGCGAAGAAGAACTGTCCGGCACGCACCGGTTGGAAGGTCGTGCTCGACGATTCCCGGTCCCCGACCCTGGGGACGGTGCCGCCGGCCGTCTCGAACTCCGGGGTGCGGCGGGCGGCACCGTCCTGGCGCAGCAGCCAGTCGTTGAAGCCGTCCAGTGTCTGGGACAGGACGTCCAGGTAGGCCAGCCGGACGTCCAGTGTTCCGAGGCTGTCGCGTTCCTGGGTGCGTAGCAGGCGGTAGGTCCGTCCGTAGCGCCTGGCCTGGGCGCGGAGGGTGTGGCCGAGGGTGGGGGTGAGGAAGGAGCGGCCGGTGAAAGTGAGTCTGCGGGCCTGGTCCTCGTCGGTGGCGAGGGCGCCGGTGCCGTTCCAGGTGTAGTCGTCGCCGTCGAAGGTCCAGTGGGTGCGTTGCCCGCTCCGGTAGGGGGTGGGCGTGTAGTGGAGCTCCCACTGGAGGAACAGCGGCAGCCAGGGCTGGGTCCACAGGGAGGTGTAGGCGGCCAGCGCGGCCGTGCTCGTGGCGGTGGGTCCGTGCAGCTGGGTGTCCGGGTTGTTCAGGATGTCGTACAGGCCGCTGCCTCCCACGCCCTTGGCGCGGGCGGCCTGGTCGAGGACGGCGAACTCGTGCAGCAGGTCCTTGCACACGGCCGGGACGTCGCCGCCGAGCGGTGGCAGGGTGGGGGCGCCGGCACCCGTGTACTCCAGGCCCACGGAGGTGACCGACTTCACCAACTGGCCGGGGAACCGGCACGGCAGCGGTTGGTCGGGATCGCGGCCGAGCGGCTGCCGTGCGCCGGCGCCCTGGAGCAGGACGACGGGGTCGGACGGTTGGTAGAACGACGGCGAGGCCACCCGTCGGAGCTGGAGGCCGGCGGGGAGGCCCTTCCTGGCGGCGAAGTCGGCGATCGCCCGGTCGAGGTCCTCCGGTGCGTCCGCGTGCGGGACCTTTGCCAGGCGTGCGGCCGTTTCCCCCTTGAGTCTGTCGATCTCCGCCGCCAGCTCCTTGAGTTGGGCTCTGGCAGCGTCGACGAACTGCCGGTCCTTCGCTCCGGTGTCCTGACCGAGGAGCCCGACCAGCCAGTGCAGGAACCAGTAGCGCTGCTGGGCGGCCCGCAGCCGGGGCGCCAGGCGGTCGTAGGCGGCCTGGTCGCTGTTGAGGGTGCCGAGCCATCCCGGTTCCTCCGCGCGGTGGTGCCGGAGGGGCGTGGTCGGGCCGTCGGTGGGCCGGTCGGTGACCTCCCAGGCACATCCGGCGTCACGCCCGGCGAACCAGGTGCGGCGCAGTGCCTCGTCGAGGTCGGCGGGGCCGTCCGCGTCGTCGAACCGTTCGATGAGCCCGTGGTAGAGCGCGCTGGTCAGGTCGGCCGCGCGCAGGGCCGTGCCCCGGTCGGCCTTGGAGTCGGACCGGGTCTGCGCGGCGATCAGGGCGTGTGCGGCGTCCATCGTGCTGTGCCCGACCGCGACGGTCACGTCGTTGAGGTTCGGACGTGGGGAGTCGGGGGCGGCGCCCGCTCGTTCCCACGGGACGCGGAGGGCGGTGCCCAGGTAGCGGGTCCTGGTGTCGGCGGTCGCGGAGGTGTTCGGGGGCAGCGACCAGCCGAGGGCGCGAACGACGTCGTCGGGGCCGGACGCGTCCGGTGGCAGCAGTTCGGAGATGTCCTTGGCGGTGCGGAGGACGTCGGTCTCCGGCTCCGCGTACCAGCCGACGGCGAGGTAGCTGAACACGTTCCGGTTCCAGGGGCGTTCCTCGGCGAGCCCGAGCGAGTCGAGGTCGGAGAGGTTGTCGAAGAAGGACAGCACGTTGCGGTGGTAGGGCTCGAAGGCCGCGAACGCCGGAAGACCCGGACCGATCGCCGTCAGGTGCGGGGGCCTGCCCTCCGAGGGGTCCTTCCAGACCGTTTCCGCGGAGAGCCGGTCGGCGCGGCCGATCTTCGTGCGCCTGGGAGACGTGGTGGACCGCGGGTCGATGTACTCGGAGAACTGGTCGCCCGGGGCCGGGCGCCAGTCGTGCTCTTCGAGGATGTAGTCGCTGCTGACGACCCAGCCGGCCGCCCCGAGCGCGTCACCCTCGCCGTTGCGGTGGTGGCGGACGATCAGCCAGCGGTTGGGGATCAGCGGGAACCGGGTGTCGCCCGTCGCCGGGTCGTAGTGGCCGGTGGCGAGGACCTCGGGAAGCTGCCACTGGAGGCAGATGCCGCGTTCGTCCCATTCTTCGGACGTGACGTCCGGGGGGAGCGGTTCGGCCACGGCCCGGTCGTTCAGCATGGCGGTGAACTCCGGCCGCCACCGGAAGGAGGCCTCGTGCCGCACGCCGTTGTTGTAGACCAGGGCATGCAACTGGATCGGGACGATCAGGTCGGTGGTGCTCATCAGCCCAGGAGTCCTCTACGCGGTGGTCAGATGCTGCTCGATGGGGGAGTTGATCATTTCGACGGCGAACTGGGCGGGTGTGAGCTCCAGGCCGAGCTGGGCGTTGAAGTCGGCGATCATGCCTGTCGCGGCGTCCTTGCCGAGCAGGTCGAGGACCCCCGGGAGGGCGTCCTTCCCGGCGCGCAGGTAGTGGAGCACCGTCCTGCCGGGCCGGGCCGGGAAGTAGGCGCCCCGGATGGTGGCACCGGTGTCCGGCCGGTCGCTCCGGATCTCACGCAGGTTCACCCGGTCGTCGGCGTCGATGCCGAAGTGGATGCCCTCGGCGGGCTCCCGCAGGACCAGCCTGTCGGGCACGTCGTCGAAGAGGCAGAGCACGGTGTCGGTGTCGGGGCGGAGCCGGTTCAGCTCGCGCAGCACGGTCGTCCCCAGCGCGGCCGTGATCCGGACGTTCGGCCAGGCGGCCACCAGCGCCGATCGGATCAGCAGTCCGGCTCTGGGCGTGCCGTTCGCCACACGGAGGCGGGAGACCGCGGCACGCAGGTGGACGTCGAGGTCGCGGTCCAGCGAGGTGTGCACGCCGATGCTCTGCGCCCCGGCGAGCAGGGCGCGGATCCACGCCGGGTCGATCCGGAACAGCCGCAGCGACTCCGGGGGCAGCATCCGCGGGTCGGGGACGAGGTAGCACATCGGCACCCCGTCCAGCAGGGACAGCCGGTCGAGGAACGCGGGCATGGCCGCGAGGCGGCCCCGGGCATCGTGGGCGAGCGCCTCGGTGATCTGGGACTTCGTCAGCTGCTGCGGGGAGGCGATGGTGGTGACGGCCGTGCCGCGGACCAGGTCCTCGGTGACGGCGGTCAGGTCGTGGAGGGCGGGCAGCCGGGGCGGTCCCTTGTCGAGCGTGCGGAAGTCGTCGTCCGCCAGCGGTGCGTACCCGCAGGCGTCGATACGCATCCGGGTCGCGGCGAGGGCGCGGCGGGCCTGAAGGACGTCGCCCGGGTACGACGGGTCGGCCAGTGCCAGGGTGCGGCCCAAGGTCCAGGCGCAGGCGTAGCCGACGTCGAACACGCCCTGGGCCTGATCGTAGACGAGGGCGTGGTCGGCACTGGTGCAATCGGTGCCGCCGACCTGCCCGGGCACCTCGGGCGCGGTGACGGGTGTGGCCGGGCCGCGGTACCAGGCGAACGTCCGCTCTCCGGACAGCACCCGCTGGGCGACCGGTACGAACCCCCATTTCAGCCGGTTCTGCACGGCGGCGCTTCCCCCGCTGCCGGACGGTGGCAGCCGCAGGGCCAGGTGCTCCGGGTCGGACCTGCCCGGAGCCACCAGCGCCTTCAGGACGCCCGACGCGTCGAAGGCCGCGTCCGGGTCGCTGCTGAACGACCAGGACCACAGGGCGGCCAGCCGCACGGCGGTGTGGCCCTCGAGGTCTCCCGAGAGTTTCCCGTCGAAGCCCTCGAACGAGACCAGGTGCGCGCTGTAGGCGGTGGCCTCACAGGGAAAGCGATTCCCCGTGACGACGGCGTAGCGGCCCTCGGAGAGGCGCTCGCCCTCCGATCGGGTCTTCTTCGGCCGCACGTCCCGGACGTGCGCCAGGTAGTGCATTTCCTGCTCGCGCGGCACCAGGGAGTTGAAGACCGCGAGCGGAACGTCGATGGTGCGGCACTCGCTCGCCAGGATCTCCTCCGGCAGGGTGTCGAGTTTCGGGCCCAGCACCCCCTGGTCGGTCGGGGTCACCAGCTCACGGACCGGGCGTGCTGTGGTCGCCCCCAACCCCTGCGGATCGCCCGGGAGTTCGCCTGCCCGGAACAACAGCACGGCCATCCACGGTGCTCGCTGCCGGATGTCGCGCGACCACTTCTGCTGGCGCTCCCAGGGCAGTGCCGGGCGCGCGATCGTGACATGCGGCAGTGTTCGGGCGAAGTCGCCGGCCGCGGACGGCGGCGGATGGACCGCCTGCACGCTGGAAGCGTCCAGGACGAACTGCGGAGCTCGGACCTCCACCTGATGATCGATCGGTGTATCGGTGCCGTTGAGGAGGGTGCCGCCCTCGTCCTTGACGACCTGCCGGGCCTCGAACCGGTAGACGCCGGCGGTCGCGGCCGGCTGCACGAAGTCGGTGAACGTGGTCAGCAGTTCGGCGTCCGCGCCGGCTCGCGGGCGCTCGTTCGGCGGGGTGGTCGTGGCCGTGGTCATGAGGCATCACTTCGAGGTCGTGGTCAGTGGGGCATCGGTCAGGCTGTGCTCGACCTGCCGGGCGTACTGGGCCAGCGGCCCGTTCCAGTCGCCGTCGGGCGCGACGCCCAGCCCGGCCAGTGCCCGGTAGGTGGCGGTACGGGCGCTCTGCTGCGCACTCGCGTTCAAGGTCCTGGCAATGAGGCCCACGCTCTGTCCGTCCACCACCGGCACCGGGCCCTGCGCGGCGGTGTGCCGGAGCGGGATCCGACCGTCGGGGAGGCGCTCCGAGCCGAGGGACTCCTCCGTGGCGGGCCCGACGCTGCCGCCGACCAGGGCGGGCGGCACCTCGATCCGCAGGCCGCTCACCCCCGTGAACAGCTTCCGGTCGTTGGCCTCCTGGCCGCCGCCGGGGACTCCCCACAGCGCCGAGGGAACCTGCTGGGTGAGCGGGGTGATCCTCCAGCCGGCCCCGTGCCAGTCGTAGGGCGAGTTGTTGCGCAGCACCCGTACCCGGTGTTCGCTCGTGATGCCGCTCTTGTCCATCGGACGGATGCTCAGCGGTCCGAGCCCCGAAGGGAGCCCGATCTCCTTGCCGTTGACCGTGACCTTGTTGGCGGGGACGGCGGATCTGGTCGCCAGGGCGAAGTCGTACGCCGACACCAGCATCGGCCCGGCCTTCTCGGCACGTGCCTTCCGCTCGGTGTCGGTGACGTCCACCAGTACCCCGCGCAGCGGGGTGACCCCCAGCGGTTCGGGCAGCTGCTGGCGCAGCTGCGCCCAGGTCGCCGGCGGCGGGGTGACGCGGCGGGAGCCGAAGGTGAAGGAGAACGAGACGAACCAGACCTTCACCGTCACCCGCCCGCCGAGTGGCGGCGCCCACAGCTGGAGATCGATGCCGGTCTCGATCGAGACCCGGGTGTTCACCCACAGCACCTTGATGGTGAACGCCACCCCGATCCGGATGCCGAGCGCCAACTCCAGTCGGAACGGCGACCAGCGGATCAGCGCGTGCAGGTGCGCGACGAACCACGCCGACAGCATCCCCTTGTCGTAGCGGGCCTCCAGGGTCCCGCCGAGCATGAAGGCGCTCGGCGTCAGCGCCGTGTAGCCCTGCGAGGAGATCCGGACCTTGCTGTCCGGCGACCAGACGAACCCCAACCGGGCCGGGCGCGGATAGTGCGCCGGAACGAGGTAGTCGGGGTGGTAGCCGCCCGCCGAGACGACGAAGTCGCCGCCGTGCACCCCGCCGGTCCACACCCGCATCCCGATCCCGCCGGTGAGCCGGACCGACTCGTCGAAGACGAACGACCCGTCGGCGACCACCGCGTCCAGGGACAGCAGATGCTTGGCCGGCTCCACCGCGAAACGAATGTCGACGGTGAGCCGGGCGTGGACCTTCCGTCCTGCCTGGGCGTTCTTCGGGAAGGTGATGGAGGCGCGGCCGAGGACGGTCGCGGTGAACTCGTCGCCGAACTCCAGCAGCGCGAGCGCCCGCACCTGCAGGAACTTGAAGCAGCTGAAGTCGATCCCGAGCGCCGCCCAGTAGCGCCCCTGGCGGGGCTGGATCCACCCCTTCTCCATCAGGTCGGTCATCACCTGCTGCGGCGTGGTGCCCCCGCCCCCGCCGGCCAGCCGGGCCACCAGGGGGAACCGGCCGATCTCGGTGACCTCCGGCACCCGGACGGTGCTGTTCACGCCGAAGCCGCCCGAGAGCGCGTTCACCGTGAACGCCGGCGGACCGAACAGCCCCGCCCCCGTCCGCGACCCGATCTCCCCGAACAGGAACACCGACGTCCAGCCGGCCTTGGCACGCGCGTAGCAGCCCATCGCCTCCATGGCGATCACACTGGTCTCCACCGACAGCATGCCGGTGATCAACTCGCTGTATTCGGCGGTCTTCCGACGCTCCAGCAGGCCGGCGACCCTCAGCGGTGGTTTGTCGATCAGGAGCGAGGCGCCGCGGAGCTGCGGAACGAACTCCGGTGGTGAGGCGAGCCGAATTCCGAGCCCCAGCCCGAGCAACGCGAACTCCACCGGTCCGATCACCAGCGCGGCGTCCAGCGCCGCCGCCACCATCGCGCCCTCGGCGGTCAGTGTCAACCGGCGCAACCGGACCGGGCCGAACACCAGTCCGAGCTGCTGCCCGTCCTGCTCGGTGCCGGCCTTGGCAGGAGCGGCCCGCACTGGAACGAACAACTCGTGGACCTTGTCGCCCACCCTGACGACCAGCCCGAACTGGAACTTCTGGGGCATCCCCGCCGCCGCGACCCGAGGCAGCGTTCCCGTGGGATCGGCTGCCGTCAGCAGGGAGTTGATCCGCTGCGCCTCGGCGGCCGTCACCGTTCCGGTGGTGATCGCCAGCTGCGCCCCGGTCAGCGTTACGGCATCGGCGGGCAGCATCGCCCCGACGAGGGGCAGGTCGGAGAGGCCCACGGCGAACTTGGCGCGCGCCAGGAGGAGCCGGAGCGCTTCGTTCGCCCTGTCGGCGTCTGCGTCGAGCACCGGAACGCCGACGACGATCACCGGATGCGCACTCAGTTGTTCATCGGTCACCGTTCCTGCCCTTCGACGAATCCCGGGTGACCCCCGCGTGCTGTGACGGGTGCGAGGTGGTTCCCCGAACATCTCGCAGCCTTGCGGATCGTTTACGAACTGTCATTGCAGCGCGCCGATGACATCCTGCCGGTGGGGGCGTCGTGCGCTCCATATGGGGGAGGGGTCGGTCGATCCGTCGTGTGCCGGGATCGGGGCCGTGTGTCACCCGTGCGGGGCCGTCGGCCTTCCCGTGACCGCTCAGGCCCAGTCGCTCCTGACGATCTTCTCGATCTGCTCCTGCTCGCCGTTGAAGTATGCGTTGATGATGTCCTCCCGTGTGATCCCTCCGTTGTCGAGCACCTTCCTGATGGCCTGCGTGTTCTCGCTGTAGACGGTGCAAGGGCCCAGGCTTCCGGTGCGGGTCCACCGTTGATCGATGCCGAGCGCCTCCTGGGTGAAGTACTCGGTGCAGCCTTCCAGCAGGAACGGCCCCAGGCCTCCTGCTCTGTCGTGCTCGTGGAGATGGAACAATTCGTGGGCGATCGCACCGACTGTGTAATTCCCTTTGTTCATCTTGATCTTCCCTCCCTCGGTGAGCCCCTCGGCGTCCAGCGCGCTGCCGCGCAGCTGCGCATTCGCCTCCGCCCAGGCGCCGGCGTCCAGGAACGCGACATGGTCGTCCGGGCTCTTGATCACCTTTTCGAGAAGATCGACCGAAATCCCGAGGCTCTTCAGGAAGGGTTCCACGGCCCTGCCCGCGCCGACCACCTTGTTCTGGTCGGTTCTTGCATGTCTGACTTTTATCTGGTTGTCGACGATCAACAGCAGGCGGTCGTGGGGATCGTTCCAGATCTGGACTTCCCTGCCTTTGAATTCCTCGTGTTGCAGGATCTTCGTCCGCACCCCCGTGACCCCGGTGGGGGTGAGAACCGTGAAGTACGGCTGCCGGCCACGAGCCGAACCCTTCTGGAAGAGGCAGGCGACTTCAGAGAAGTTCTGATGGTCCGTCTTGACTCGGATGGTGCTCTCGTCCGGTGAGGCTCCTACGAGACGGGCCATGAGGTCGGCGGCGAACGTGTAGTCGATGACGGCTGGCATCAGTGCTTCAAACCCCTCTCGGAATGCCGATTCGGCACACGGCCCCCTGGAACCCGGACACGTCGAACGTGAATACCAGATCGCCGGTCGTGCCGTCGTGATAGAAGCCCAGTTCCCTCAGTTCCAGGAGTCGCAGGCCGGATGCGTCGAGGCTCGCGCCGAAGAATCCCAGGAGGTCCTGGAGGGTCACACCCCCCGCCGCGTCCTTCCAGTGGAGGGCGATGGCTCCGCCCTTGCCGGTCGTGGTCAGCGACCCGGTGAACTCCATGGCGACCGTCCGGCCGTCGGCCGTCGGCAGCACGACGGCAAGGCGCCCACCGATCGTGAACAGGCCCGCGCCGCGCGCGGCGATGATCTCGAAGGGCAGCGAGAGCCCCATGATGTCGATGTGCCCGGCGGCCCGGAGGGCGAGGTCCTTCTGTCCCACCACCGTGGAGACGAGCACTTCGTCCAGCGCGCACGCATGGAAGACCTCGGGGAGCTGCTGGCCCGTCACCGTCTCGATCCACCGTGCGACCGGCTCCGTGGAGAGGTCGAACGCCGCACCGGAGACGACCCAGCGTTCGAGGACGGCGGCGTCGTACTGGGCGATCAGGCGCATCTGCGCCGTTCCGACTTCGATGCCGCCGACGCAGTACACCGAAGGGCTCCCGCCGGCCCTGCCGCGGACACCGGCACCGATCCCGGTCAGCCTGATGACGTCCCCGACCACGACCCACGGGTCCTCGACGCCAAAATCCAGTGCGTACGACTTGTCGGTCAGGTCCAGGGTGCCGGAGAGCGTCACCGCGCCGGGCGTGAACCCGTCGGGAAGCTCGAACAGTTGGGCCACGTCGACCTGGCCGACCGCCTCCACGTACACCACGCCCTGGGGAATGGAGACACTCGCGAGGAAGTCGATGCCCAGGAGCCTGAACCGGCCCGCGGCGACGGCTCCGCAGGAGAGCGGACCGTTCGGCGGGGCCAGTACCGAGACCGACAGGCTGACGCTCCGAAGGCTCAGGAATCCCGGGACGATGTCCCAGTCGCCCGCGAGGCGGAGCGTGATCCACGCCGCGTCCAGGGAGCCCGTCGCGGAGTCGGTCTCGATTCCCAGCCCGCTCAGGGAGAGGCCGCGCGGGAACGCCACCCCGGGCAGTGAGTCCAGGTGGACCGAGGTGCCGACGATCTCCTTGAGCAGCGCGTCGATGCCTGAGACATCCAGATCGCAGTCCCTCGCCACGAGGCTCTGACGCCCGTTGCCGGTGTCCGACAGCCGCACCTCGATGTCCTTGCTCCTCCCGTTCGCGCCGGTGAGCGGCCAGTCGAACACCCCGGCGAGGTCCTCGGTGACGCTCTCTCCGTTCGTCACGGTCGTGTCGTAGGCGAGCTCCAGGCAGGTCCGCGGATTCCTGGCGCCGCGCGCCCGGTACGCCGTCATGTCGGTCAGCCAGTGCCCGGACCGGGCGCGCCAGTCCGGGCACTGGACGACGAATCGCAGCGATGCCACGGACGTGGACCCGGTGTCCGCGGTGAAGTGCAACTCGATGCCCGTCCCGTTCGCGTCCCAGGGGAGCTGGACGAATCCCTTGAGCGTCCTCGTTCCTTCGTCCAGATCCGCACCCGACAGGCTGATGCTGGAAGCCATGAAATGGTCCCGAACGAACCCCTCGAACGCCGGGGAACCGAAGTCGGCGGGCCTGATCGAGCAGTTCCCGCTCTCCGGCCTGATCTTCTCGGTGAATTCCTTGAGATCGATGGGCATGACGCCTCTCCTGCGTTCACTTCGGAAGCCTGGTGTGAAGCACCGAAATCTGCGAACCGGCGACTCCGGATTCCCCGTTGGTGTCCACCAGCACGCTGGTGACCCAGTCACCGGTGGCCATCTCCCACGGCCAGTAGTCCAGCGCGCCGGCGGGCGGGCTCCCGGTCACTACGACCCGGTCCGTCTCGCCGCCGATGTGAACGGCGTCGACGGTGCCCTGGACCTTCTTGCACAGCGCCGCCGGCGCGGACGACATCAGGAGCACGCACATCCGGCCGAAGGCCAACCTCAGCACCATGCTGTTCATGTCCCGGTCGACCGGGCCGCTGCCCGCCCCGGAGACACCGGTCCGCCCCGAACCGTTGACGGCCTCTACCGCGAGGAGAGCGCCGCCGCTGCTCACCAGGGCGGGGCCGCCGAGGGACGAAGCGCCCAGAGCTCGGGCGTCGTTCTTGATCAGCCAGTCGCGGGTCGGTGACTTGTACTCGTCCGCTTCGGCGCCGTGGAAGACCTTCCCGATGCGAAGGCCGGTCGTGGCCCCGGAAAGTGCCGAGTGGTGCCGGGCGCCGGTGTTGGTGACGAGGACCAAGTCCAGTCCGAGATCGTTCGGCGGTTGTCCGCTTTGCCTGAGCACGTCCTGCAGGCTCGCGCGGATCCTCGTCACGGGCTCGGCTCCGGGTGTGTCGGACCCGCAGTCGACGAGGACGGTCACCGGGCGGTCGCCGGCGGGATCACCGCCGTCCGCCGAGGGCCACACCGGCAGTACGAGGAGCAGGCCGAAGTCGGATGCTTCCCCGAGTCCGGCGACGCGCACCGTCGGATCTCCCTGCGCACCCCCTGAAGTACTGGTTTCCACGCTTGTCTCCCGAACGGTCAGAGTTTCGTGGGCTGAACCGGCTCCCCTTTTTCGTTCCAGTACTCCCGTTCCCGCTTCCAGTTCGCGGGCGCGGTGTAGTTCCGGCTCCCTGGCGGCACCGCGGCATTGAAGCCGATGATCCCGTCGTAGCGCGCCGAGGGGTCGGTGAAGGGGTTGAAGACAGCAGCACTGGTCCTGCCGTTCTTCCGGCTCTCCCCGGCCGTCGACCTCAGGTGGCATTCCGTCAGCTTCGCAGGGGATTTCTTGTCGGCGCCGGCACTCATTACCACGGTGATAGTGTGCTTCGTGGCGTCGAGAACGGCCGTGCCGAGGATCCGGTACGGCGCGTCCCATTCTGCTTGCTCCCAGGCGTAGTTGCGCACCTCGGGAGTACTGTAAGGGAGTCGGGTCTCGTCCCAGATGTTTTTCTGGGCGGATATGTAGTATTTCGTGGGAACGATCCGGTAGCACCAGAAGTCGCGGGCCTCGATGGTGAGGGAATCTCCTTCCTTGTGAATTTTGAACCCCTGCTCCTCCAGTAGTTTGATCGCGAGGTCGATGCTGGAGCCGACCAGTCCCTTGAAGGCTCTGCGTCGGGCCTCTTTGAACAGGTGCAGCCCGAGGACCACCGAGGTGGTCGTACTGATCAGTCCGGTGTCACGCCCGATGAAGTCGTCCCCGGCGATGTGTTTGACGAGGTCGTAGTGCGTCCCGCGGGCAGTCAGGCCATTTGTGAACACGTCGTCCGGATGTCTGTCGTCGAATCGGTAGACCTCCCCCGGCCTCCACTCGTTCGCCACTCTCAGGATCTCCTTTCCCGGAGACACCTGTGTGCGCAACCCCGGGGGGACGGGAGGCTGCTGTTTGAACGAGTACTTCTCGTTGTGCATGAGACGGAAAACCTTCCGGTGTGCCGCCCGGACTCCATTTGTGCGCGACTGCATCAGGTCCGGTTCGCCCTCGTCCGCAGAGAACTCCGAACAGTCGCATGTCGTTCGACTACGGAGGTTCTGGTCCTACGGCAACACGGAGAGAGTCCCTCCGCAACCCTGAGTGCGGCGTCCGGACTGCGGCACAGCGCGTCTCATTCGTATACATATGACAGTCGACCATGAGGGACCACGCCGTCCATGAATGTTCTCGGCCGGTGCACGGAGCGCGGCCGTCGGCGCGTTCGGACCGCTCCGCTCGGACCGCCGCCCCGACGGCAGCACATCGAACACCGGTACCCTGGAACGCGGGCGCTCGATCGACCTCGGTGCGCCGGATTCTCCGGGAGAAGTACGGGACCGTCGTCGCGTCCCGGCCCCTCGAGGCGACGGTCCCCGCTCCCTGCGTTCGGTGCCCCGCCGTAGGCTGCGTCCTGTGCGTACACAGGTGATCGTCCTCAACGGAGGCTCCAGCTCCGGCAAGACCACGCTCGCTCGGGCCCTTCAGGACCTCCTGCCCGGCGCCTGGCTCGCGTTCAGTGTCGACACCCTTGTCGAGGCCTTGCCCGCCCGGCTGCGGGACGGCGCCGACGGCATCGCGGTCGACACCGAGACCGTCACCGTCGGGGACACCTTCCGGCTGCTCGACACGGCCTGGGCCCACGGCATCGCCGCCATGGCCCGGGCCGGCGCCCGCGTCGTCGTCGACGACGTCTTCCTCGGCGGCCCGGCCTCCCAGCAGCGCTGGCGGGACGCCCTCGACGGCCTGGACGTGCTCTGGGTCGGGGTGCACTGCGCCCCCGAGGTTGCCGCCGCCCGCGAAGCCGCCCGCGGCGACCGCGCGGAGGGCATGGCGGCCGCCCAGGCGGTCGCCGTCCACGGGGGCATCGACTACGACCTCACGGTCGACACCGGCACCCACCCGACCGCGTGGTGCGCGGCACAGGTGGCGTCCGTGGTGGCGGCTCGGGTGGCGGCCCGGGAGGAGCGAGTGCCGGGGGAGGCCGTGGGCGGTCCGGGGGCTCCTCTAGAGTTGGGGGCCGGTCCGGTGAACGGGGGCCGGTGGGTCTAGTGAGGAGCAGGTCGTGAGCGACGTGGCGGCTGTGCAGCGGGAGATCGCGCGGGAACTCCAGGTGGAGTCGGAGTTCGACGCGGAGGTGGAGATCGAGCGGCGGGTGGCGTTCCTGGCGGAGCGGCTGACCTCGACCGGCCTGCGGTCGCTGGTGCTGGGCATCAGCGGCGGCGTGGACTCGACGACCGCCGGCCGGCTGTGCCAGCTGGCGGTGGAGCGGGCGCGGGCGGCCGGGCACGAGGCGACCTTCTACGCGATGCGCCTGCCGTACGGCACCCAGGCGGACGAGGCGGACGCCCAGCTCGCGCTGGAGTTCATCCGCGCGGACCAGGTGCTCACGGTCGACGTGAAGGCGGCGAGCGACGCCACGCTGGACGCGGTGCGGGTCGGCGGGACGCGGTTCCGGGACGCCCACCACGAGGACTTCGTGCAGGGCAACATCAAGGCCCGGCAGCGGATGATCGCGCAGTACGCGGTGGCCGGCGCGCACGACGGTCTGGTGGTGGGCACCGACCACGCGGCGGAGGCCGTGTCCGGCTTCTTCACCAAGTTCGGCGACGGCGCGGCGGACGTGGTGCCGCTGACCGGGCTGACCAAGCGCCGGGTGCGCGCCGTGTCGGACGCGCTGGGCGCGCCGGCCGCGCTGGTCTGGAAGACGCCGACCGCCGACCTGGAGACGCTGAAGCCGGGCCTGCCGGACGAGGACGCGCTCGGCGTGACCTACGACGAGATCGACGACTTCCTGGAGGGCAAGCCGGTGTCGGAGGAGGCGTTCGCCACGATCGTCCGCCGCTACCGGCTCACCGAGCACAAGCGGCAGCTGCCGATCGCGCCCTGACGGCTCGGCCGTTCGGACATCGGGTGGCCCGGTGACCGCCGAGGATCCTCTCGGCGGTCACGGCGCCGGATCGGTCCGGAGCCGCGGTCGGCCTCCCTGTCGACCGGCCGGCCGGACCCGCACCGGATGTCAGCCGGCCGGACGCTGCCCGCGCAGCGGGACGGTCGCCACGGGCTCCCACGACAGCTCCCAAGCGGGCCGGCCGTCGGGGCCGGGCCGCGGGCGCCACAGGACGTCCAGCAGTTCGACACCGCCGATGCCGAGCGGGGCGTGGCTGGGCGAGATCCGGCGCAGTTCGGTCTGCAGGGCGTCCGAGGACGCGGTGTCGAAGGCGTAGCCGAGGGTGAGGTGGGGGCGCCCGCCGTCGTGGAGGAGCGCGCCGGGCCCGCGCGTCTCGCTGATGGCGTCGCGGACGCGGCGGCGCAGGGCGACCAGTTCGTCGTCGGGATGGCAGTCGAGGTAGGCGCCGGCCCTGGTGGCGACGGGGCTGCCGACGGTGACCCGGATCGGGCCGGTGCCGGCGAGGTGGCGGTGCAGCGCCTCCGCCAGGGTCGAGCGTTCGGCAGGCGTGATCCTGTCACTGGTGGTGTCGGCCACCATCTCCACGGTGCAGTGCAGGGTGCTGGTCATCGGGATGATCGGGAAGGCGGCCATGGCCTTGTGGGATTCGCCGACCAGCTCGGCCAGTTCGGGATGGGCCGCGAGGTCCGGTACCGCGTAGACGTGCAGCGCCCGGGCGCCACCCGCGGGCCAGTCCTGCCCCTGCCACTTCGGTACGAACCGTTCCATCGTTCTCCTTCGTGGATCGTCATGCGGACGGTGCAGCCGGTGCAGCCGGCGGTGAGGTGGGAGACGGCTGCTCGGCGGCGGTCAGCTGTGCGCGGACCCGTGTGGTGAGGGTGGCCATGTCGGCGGGGAACCGCGCTTCGAGGTCGATGCCGGTCGCCTCCGCGATCACGAGGAGGGAGAACAGGCAGTCCGACAGTTCGTGGGCGAGGGCCTCGCGGTCGGCCCTCACGTCGGTGCGGTGACCTTCGTGGGCCATGACCAGCTTCGCGAGGTCGCCGACGTCGCCCACGAAGCCGAGCGCGTAGTCGGTGAGGTCCCACCGCCGTCCGAGCCGTTGGTCGTTGAGCCGGTCGTAGGCGTCCCGGACTTCGCGTGCGGCGTCGTGCAGTCGTTTCCGGTCGGGCATCGTGTACTCCAAGGGCATCGGTGGCGGTGGCAGGTGTCTCAGGCGCCGACCAGGGCGCGCGGGTCGACGGAGCTGTCCCAGCCGTGGGTGGAGAACCCCCGTCGGTCGCCCGCGAGGTAGGCGGTGAGGGCGGCGTGCGAGGTGGGGAACATCGGGGTGGGCAGCGCCCCGGCGTCCGTCCAGAGGACGGCGAGGTGCTTGTCCGGTTCGGCGTTCGTCAGCTCGCCCTGCCAGGAGGTCGCTGCGAACACGGAGAGCAGGAACGGACCCTGGCCGTCCCACCCGGCCTTGACCTGGACGGTGTGGACCAGGTGCAGCTCCTCGGCGTCGACGGCCAGGCCCGTCTCCTCGCGCAGCTCGCGGGCGGCGGCCTCGTCGAGGCGCTCGCCCTCCTCGACCTTGCCGCCGGGGACGGTCCAGGCGGGCACGGCGGACCAGGTGTCGTTGGCGTAGTGCACACAAACGACCTTGTTGGTCCTCTCGTCGTGGACGATGACGCAGACGGCCTGACGCAGGGACTGCATGGGAGCTCCAACCGGTAGGAGGACAAGGGGCGTTCACATATCGTGGTTCGGGTCGTGCGGTCGACCGTGGTGATGTCGGTGCTGATGGCCGGGGTTCCGGGTAGCGCGATGGTGACGGCGAGCCGCGACGGGCGTCGGCGGCAAGCAGGGCCGGGCCCGTCCGAGGCCGAGTGGCGTTCGGCGAAGAGGCGGCGCCCGCTCTCGTCGACGATCTCCCCGACGCTCAGGTGCCGGGCGCGGTCGTGGGAGGGAGCGCACGCCCGGCGGCTCGTAGGGACCTGCCGCGTCGCGCAGCAGCCGGTCGGTGTCCCGGGGCGGGCGGGGCGTGGTCATGCGGGCCGGCCGACGGTGGACAGGGTGCTGCCGCGAGTGATCTCGCGGAGCGCGTGGGCGGCGTAGAGCACGGTGTCGCCCGGGCGCTGGGTGTTGTCGAGCGGATTCACGCGTTCCTCCCGGAGGCCGGGCCGACCGTGTCGGCGAGCAGTGGCAGGTAGTACTGGAGGCAGGGCGGGGCTTTCGGGTCGGCGAGGTGGGTGAGTCGGCGGAAGTCGATCACTGAGCAGGCTCCTCTGTGTCGTGGGCGGGCACGGCCGGACGGCCGGGGGACGTGAACTCGGCGGCCGGGTCGGTGCGGGCTCCACGAAGGCCGGCGGGCATGGGCGGTGTTCGAGCGCGGGGAGTCGGGCATCGGCATCCGGGCGCGGCAAGTACGGCATTGGGAAGATGAGTTGGATGGCCGGTCGGGGATCGAGGTGACTTGATGATGAAGCTGTTCGAATCGGCCCTTCAACCGGATTTCCTCCGGGCGAGCCCGGGTCGAACAGGGACATTTCGAACACTCGCAGCCACGCGCCAGTACCTCTTCCGCTCGACCGGGCGGGGGTCCGACAGGGGGGCGGAGCCCCGTGCGCAGACGGCGAGCGCCCGTTCGAGTGCGGTCTCCCGGCTCTGCTCGAGGTGCCGGCGGGCGCCGTCGTGAGCGGGGCGCCCGAGAGGGGCGGATCCGTCGCCGGATTCACTCGTTCGGCCGGCGGGCCGGCCGGGAGGTCGCCGGGCAGCGGAGGTGCCGGGGGCGGCGTGGCGCCGTGAGGACCGAGCCGAGTGCCTGCGTGGTGCTCCGGCGCAAGGGGCAGAGGGCGTCCGGGGAGGCGGCCGGATCCCCGGCGAGCACCGTGTTCCCCGTGCTGAGGCGGGGAATGTACGAGCATTTCTCGCCCGGGCTTCACGCAGCTGTTCTGACTGTCCGTCGGCAGCGTTGCCTACCGCACCGACCCGCTCACGCCGCGCACCCGCGGCCGGCAGGCCGGCCACGGGTGCGCGGCGCCCCGCCCCGGGCCGGCCGGGCGCCTACGGCACGTGGTCGTAGAGCTTGAGCGCGCTGGTGATGTCGGACCCCTTCAGCCAGAACGTGCCCTTGTTGCCGTAGCGGTCCCAGGCGACGATGCGCGAGGTGAACCAGGCCGACCAGGCGGTCAGCGGTCCGTTCGGGATGACCCAGCCGTCGCCGCCGGTGGTGGCGTGCACCCAGGTGCAGCACAGGTAGCGCCCGGGGTACTCCCGGTCGTAGATCCTCGCCCAGTCCGACCACAGGTTGCCCTCGGGGAAGTCGACGATCTGCCCCAGGCTGCCGCCGTCGTCCTCGGAGTAGTACGCGGAGTCGTGCGGCTCCTGGTACCAGATGTAGGCGCCGTAGAAGTCGTCGCGCCCGGACGGGATGCTGTACGCGACGAGTCCGTCGTAACCGTCGTCGCTGTAGTGGCCGTGCACCCGGAAGGTGACGAAGTAGTTGCCCGGCACGTTCAGGGAGAGGTAGTAGTTCCAGGCGTCCGTCGTCACGTCGGTGGTGTCGTCGCCGAACTGGGTCGTGGCGCGCGAGTAGTTCCAGGTGATGTCCCCCAGCATGTACGTCACGGCCGCCCTGGGGGTGAGCGCGACCTTGCTGTGGAAGCTCCCGTCCTGGGAGCTGGTGACGGTGTTCCCGGCATCGGTCACGACGCGCACGCCGATCGACTTCGGATTCGCCCCGGGCTGGCAGTAGACGTAGAACTTGACCTGCTGGGCGCCCTGGTCCGCCGTCGACGTCCCGGGGCGTTCGCCGGACCGGCCGGGGACCGCGACGAAGTCGTTGGCGACGTCCGTGTAACCCCAGCCCGTGCTGCCGCGCCAGTTGAGCTTCGTCCCGTCGACGTAGTCGACGAGCCAGAGATTGGCGACCAGGTCCTTGGGGTCGACCTCGATGCTCTTGCCGTGTTCGTCGACCGGCGTGATGTCG
Organism: Kitasatospora sp. NPDC089913; assembly: GCF_044748625.1. Lineage (NCBI taxonomy): Bacteria > Bacillati > Actinomycetota > Actinomycetes > Kitasatosporales > Streptomycetaceae > Kitasatospora > Kitasatospora sp. NPDC089913. Next base: position 26,624 of record NZ_JBIVGI010000004.1, read on the forward strand.
ATCGTCACGCCGATCATGTTCTGACCGTTCGCGTAGACGTCGCAGTTCTGCTCGCCGCTCTCCAGAACCACGGAGAGCTTCGACACGTTCGTCCAGATGGGCACAGTCGTCTCCTTCGTTCGTGCGGGCCGGTGCGGGCCGGTGCGGGCCGGTGCGGGTCTGCGGGGGCCGGGGCGGTCCCGGACGGCGCTCAGTGGGCCGGGCGCGGTCGCCGCGGCACGTAGGAGTAGGTGGCCTCCAGGCCGAGGAACTCCCGGACCAGGTCGTCGTTGCGGCTGAAGCAGAAGGCCGCGATCACCTCGCACCCCGGATCGCTGTTGAGGATCTCCCCGATCCGGTCGATCGTCAGGTCGGGTGTGTTGTGGACGTACACCTGGTTCGCCCAGGTCGTCCGCAGCGGCCGGTTCGGCGCCCTCCTGAGCGCCCGGGGCGTCCGGCCGAGGTCCTCGACGAAGAAGCCGTACTCCGTGTGGCGGACGGTCCTGGCGCCGAGCGGGTCGCCGTGCGTTCCGCTGAGGATGTGGACCCGCTTCCCGCGCTTCAGCGCGTCCCGGGCGACGTCCTCGACCATGGTGCCGTTGACCGGGTCCTGGCTGACCCACACCCGTTCGCCCCTGGCGTTCTCCACGGACTGGAAGCTCCAGATCCGCCGGCCCGGCCGGATCATCGGCCGGCCGAGCAGCCCGGGGCCGACAGCGGGCGGCTCCAGCGCTCGGGCGGACGCCCCGCCCGCCTCCTCCGGCAGGGCGAGACCGCGCGCCGCCCCTCCGGAGAGTGCCGGGGCGCGCCCGGCCGCCGTGCGGGCGAAGCCCAGGCCGCCCGCGGCCAGCCCGGCCGCCCCGGTGCCGAGCGAGACCCAGCCGAGGATCGAGGACGCCTTGGGCGAGGCCGTCTCCAGCGCGCCTCCGACGATGGCGGTGACGTCGGAGGCGACACCCAGGGTGCCGACGACGAGCGTGGTCGCGGAGGCGGCGCCGATCGCGGCCATGACGCCACCGGCGGCGGCGATCGCCATGCCTCCGGTGACCACCGTCAGGGCGAGGCCCGCGATGCCCAGGCCGATGCCGAGCCAGGCCTGCCAGCTCAGGTGGCCCGAGGGGTCGATCCGGTTGACCGGGTCGCCCTCGCAGTACAGGTAGGGGTTGATGCCGCCCGCGCCGAAGGGGCTCAGGGTGTCGGGGGAGTTGAACCGCAGGAGGGCCGGGTTGTACGCCCGGGTGCCGTTGCCGAGGTGGTGCGCGCCGGTGACCGGGTCGCACGGCTGGCCGGCGAAGCCCAGCAGGCTGCCGGTCGCCCCGGGGGGACGCTGGCCGTGGGGGGTGAAGGCGTACTGCTCCCGGCCGTCGGCGCCGGCCGCCAGCCGCACCGTCCCGGTGCCGTCCGTAACGAGGAGCCCGGTCGATCCCCGGCGGACCTGCGCCACGTAGGTGCCGTCGGCGAGCTGGACCAGACGGCCCGGCCGGTCGTCCTCGACCACCGCCGCGAGGGCCTCGCCGCGGTAGTACCGGACGTCGGTGCCCCCGCCGGCCTCCTGGGTGAACAGGCGGTTGAGCGGATCGTATCCGTACCGGCTCGCCGGGCCCGCGGACCGCAGCCGGCCGAGGGCGTCGTAGCCGAGACTGCGGCCGGCGTCGTCGGTGGTCAGCCGTCCGGCGGCGTCGTAGCCCAGGTCGGTCCGCGACGGCCCCTTGCCGCCCGTCCGCCGGACGGCGGTCAGCTGGCACGGGTCCGACGGGTTCTCGAACAGGTACGTCGCGGTCCCGGAGCCGTCGGTGAACCGCGACCGGCACTGGGTGACGTTGCCGAAGGCGTCGTAGGCGAAGGTCTGCCCCACGACCTCGTTCCCGTCCACGTCGGTGGGCGGGGCCGGGCCGTCGCAGGTGTACGTGGCGAGCCGGTTGCGGCTGTCGTAGGTGAAGGTCTCGTCGCGCAGCAGGTTCGCGCCGTCGGAGAAGGTCCGGCGGCCGAGCAGGTCGTCGTCCTGCCAGTGCTGGACGAGCGACCAGGTGCCGCCCAGGTTGTCGCTCGTCGCGCGGAGCACCTCGCGGCCGAAGTCGTCGAAGGTCAGCGTCGTGGTCAGCGCGTACCCGGACTGCTGGTCCTCGGCGGTCCACCCGGTCGCCCGGCCCGCGCTGTCGTAGCTCGGCAGGACCCGCACGGCCGGGTCCGTGACGGCGGTGATCCGGCCGTGGAGGTCACGCGTGGTCCGCCGGGCGGAACCGTCCACCCCCACGTAGTCGTGCTCCAGTCCACCCAGGGTGAAGCTCCAGCCGGCCACGGCGTCGGGGTGCCCGGACCGGGCGGTGGTCTCCGTGCGCGGCAGGCCGGCGGCGGTGTACTCGCGGGTGACGGTGACCTCGCCCTCCTGGGCGCTGGTCAGGACGCCGGAGCGCGGGTCGTGGCCGAGCGCCTGGGTGACGGTCCCGGCCCGCACCGCGGAGACGGCGTTGTCGAGCTCCGGCACGAACGTGAAGGAGACCTGCTGCCCGTCCGGCGCGGTGACCACGGCGGGCAGCGGGTCGCTGTCCCGGGCGTACCGGTAGGACCAGGTGCGGCCGCCGGAGCTCGCCGCCGTCGACCGGCCCAGGCCGTCGAACTCCTGGGTGCCGTAGGGCACCGCGCCCACGGTGAGGCCCGTGCTGAGGCTGTCGGAGGAGAACGGCGCGTAGCCGCGGGTGGTGACCGTGCCGTCCGGCAGGGTGGTGCGGGTGGGCCGGCCGTGGGCGTCGTAGTCGTGGCTCGTGGTGCGGCCCGCCTCGTCGGTCGCGCGGCGCAGCCGGCCCCAGCCGTCGCGTTCCAGCACCCGCCGGCCCGCCGACACGCCCCGGAGGTCGAACCGCTCCATCGCGACCGGCTCGCCCCGGAGGTCGTGCGTCGTCACCCAGGTACCGGTCACCGGGGAGCCGCCGCCCAGGTGCCGCACCGTGGTGGTGAGCGCGACGGGATCCGTCGCCGCGGTCCGGCCGGTGCCGTCGCTGCACGCGCTGCCCGACACCTGGCCCCAGTCGTCGTAGGTGTACGTCTGGGTCAGATCGACCACCTGGCCGCCCCCGCCGGGCAGGTGGTCCGCCGCCGTGGCGGAGGACGTCCGGCCCTGCTCGTCGTAGGCCGTCCGCTGGACGGTGCACCAGCCGCCGTCGCCGTCGGTGTCCCGGCGCTCGCCCAGGACCGGCCGGCCCGCTCCGTCGAAGCTCGTGCGCTGCTGGTTGCCCAGCGCGTCGGTGGAGGTCACCACGAACGGCGCGGAGGTGCCGACCTCGTAGCTCCAGCTCTCGGTCGCCTCGTACGGGGTGTCCGGCCCGGTGGTGCGGGTCAGTGGGCGTCCCAGGCCGTCGTAGGTGGTCGCGACGACGTTTCCCTGCGGGTCGGTGGCCGAGCGCAGTCGCCCGGTGAACCGCGAACGGCGCTGCGAGCGCGTGACGGTGAGGCGGTCGTGCGTCGTCAGCGTGTGGGTCTGGACGAGCTCCTCGCCGTCCGTCCGGAACGCGAAGGTCTGGGAGGCGGTGTACGACGCGCCGCCCTCGCCGTCCGGGAACTCGGCCTCGTCCACCCCGGTGAGGCGGCCGAACTCCGGGCCCGAGGTGCTGTGGGCGAAGTCGTCCCGTTGCAGGAGCCGGCCGTCGGCGTACCGCCGCTCCGAGGACTTCAGCACCACGGTGGGCACCCGCGCGTCGGGCGTCGAACAGGCGGTGTAGGCGTAGGACGTCCGGTGGACCGGCGCGTCGAAGCCGGTCGGCGGCGGGGTGCGGGTGACGTCCTTGAGCCACCGGGTGAAGCCGTGGGGGTCGGGCGGGCAGTCCGCTCCGCTCCCGCCCGGCGGGTAGTACTCCCAGTCCGTCCGGGCTCCGTCGGGATCGGTCCGGCTCTGCGGATTGCCCGCCTCGTCGAATCCGGTCAGCGTGACCTCGCTGCGCGTCGCTCCGGTGGGTCCGGTCCAGGTGACCGTGTGCGTCCTCGGGAGCTGGAACCGCTCGTCCTGCTCGTCGAACGGGAGACCGGCGGTGGCGTAGTAGTCCGTCCGGACGTGCCGGGAGGAGCCGTTGCGGCCGGTCGTCTCGTCCGTCAGCAGGTGGTAGCTGTTGTACGAGCGGGTGGTGGTCGTGGTCGAGCCGCCGCAGGTGACCGATTCGGTGGAGCCGTAGGAGTAGTCGGTCATGACCCCGTAGAGCGTGTCCTGGTCCGGGTCCCAGGCGGCGCCGGAGTGGCCACCGAGGAAGTTGGTGTCCGTGTAGTCGTACTCCACCTCGATCTGCGGCTGCCCGCCGCCGGGGGCCCGGACGTACCGGTCCACGCAGGGCAGGGCGGGCAGGCCCGCGGAGTCCGGGAACCGGTGGCCGGATTCGTCCTGCCGGTAGGAGACCGTCTCGGACATCCCGCCCGGCGTGCTCACCGCGGTGATCCACGACCCCCACACGCCCTCCGGCCCCATCGGCTCGGCCGAGAGGCTCCACACCAGCGGCTCGTCCGCGCCGGGCCCGACGTGGAGCACTTCGGAGAGCAGGTTGTTCCGGAACCGCAGCTCGACGCGGAATCCCTCGGACCGGTCGGGCAGGACGTTCAGGGTGGCCTTGACGTCGTCGCCGTATTCCACGGTCAGCAGGCTGTCGCTCTCGTCACGGACCTCCTGCAGCCGCGGGAGGGGACCGTCACCGAAATCCCACGTCAGACTCAGGAAATGTCCGGCGGGCGTGATCAGTGCCGTGGGCACCTTGAGATCGAATCCGTTGTCCGGCCCGGTCAGGATCTCGACATCACCGGACTTGTGCACCACGCGGTAGGAATCGTCGTCCTTCGTCACCCGAACCGTGTCGAGCTTCTTCTGCATCAGAAAGACATCGGTGTCGGTCTCCAGTACTTTGTACTGCTCGCCGGAGGAGAGGGTCAGCAGCCGAGCGGCCCGGTCGAAGGTGGTCAGTCCCAGCGAAACCCCCTGCCCCAGGCCCACGTCGGCGCTGGTGAGCGGCGAGTATCCGAGGGTCAGCGGGAACGACGGTCCGAGGTTGCGATTGCCGACCGGGTTCCCCAGTCCGATCCGGACGTTGAACAGGCCGGTACGGGGATCCACACCCCCGGACACCGCGCTTCCGAAGCTTCCGGCCTGTGTGAAGAACGACGACATGGAACTCATGCTGAGGCTCCCGGGGCAACAGACGGCAGGAGAGAACCCGGCCCGCCGAAAGGGCCGGTTCACGCACCCGTGCAACATCGAACCGTCCTGCGGGGCGCCGCACACGGAACTCACGGTCCGGCTGATGCCCCTACGGCTTTCCTTCACTTTGACGCGCCGTCGGTCCCCGCGTCCTCGGCACCCGCAGAATGGCTGATTCCCGCGCCGGTCGGTCCGGTGACGAACGATCATCGCGAAGTCGGCCGACCGGTTCGGGATTTCGGTGCGAACCCGGCGGGCCGTGCGATCCGGGCAAGCCGCGTGATCCCGTCGGGCCGTGCGATCCGGGCAGGCCGCGTTGTCCGGGCGTGCGGTCGCGGAAGGTCGCTCACGCGGACCTGTCGCCGATCTGCCAGTCCCTCGGTGACATGCCGTAGGCGGCGCGGAAGGCGCGGCTGAAGTGGCTGGAGTTGGCGAAGCCCCAGCGCCGGGCGATCCCCGCGACCCCGACCTCGCCGGCCACCGGCCGCAGGAGGTCCCGGCCGCAACGTTCCAGCCGCTGCGTCCGGATCCACCCGCCGACCGTGACGCCCTCGCGCTGGAAGAGCTTGTGGAGGAAGCGGACCGACATGAAGTTCGCCTCCGCGATCGAGGACGGTGAGAGGTCCGGATCGCGGAGATTGCGCAGGATGTGGTCCTTGACGCGCTCCAGGGAGGCGTCGGTCCGCGAGTCCTGCGGCCGGGCACGTCCGCCCCGGTCGTCGATGAGCATCGCGAGCAGGTCGAGCGCCGTGGCCGCGGCGCGGCGCCCGAGGGCCTCGTCCAGTCCTTCGGCCTCCTGCGCCATCCGGGAGAGATAGGTCGCCACCAGCGCGGCGCTGCCCTCGGTGCCGCTGAAGGTCGTCGCGGTGAGCGCCCGCAGGTCCGTCTCCCGGATGTCGAGTTCCGCGCGGGGGAAGAGGAAGGAGGTGAAGACGAACTCCTCGTCGATCCTCTTGCGGAAGACGCGGGAGGTGTCGGTGAGGGAGAACTCGCCGGGGCGCACGAGGGTCTCCCGGCCGTCCTGCTCCTTGAGCGCGGTGCCGCGTTCCTGGAGGGTGAGGATGAGCGAGGAGGGGTCGCTGTCGGCGATCATGCGCCTGCCGCGCGCCACCACCTGCGGGCCGGCCTGGACCCTCGATATCCGTACGGGGCCCAGCCGGTGGCCGACGATCCGGCCGGGCGACGGAACCTTCTCCAGGAGGTTCACGGCCATCGGGACGAAGGCGTGGGAGACCGCCTCGTGCCAGCGCTCCGCCCGGTCGGAGGGGGAGAGGGACGTGGTGGAGAGGGGCGTGCTGGAGAGGGGCGTGGACACTTGGGTCCTCTCGGAGTGAGGGGGCATCAGGACACCGGGCCGCGGGTGTCGCGGTACTGGCTCGGTGAAATGCCGTACCGGGCACGGAAGGCGCGGCTGAAGTGGGCCGGGTCGGTGAAGCCCCAGCGCCGGGCCACGGCTGAGACGGTGCTGCGGCGGCCGTCCCGGCGTGCGAGTTCCCAAGCGGTCGCCCGGAGCCGGCGGCGCTGGATCAGGCGGCTGACGGTGACGCCCTCCCCTTCGAAGAGCTTGTGCAGGGAGCGGACCGAGATGCCGTGCGCGGCCGCGATCGTCTTCGGGTCGAGCCCCGGGTCCTGGAGGTACCGGTCGATGTAGGAGTGGATCTCCTGGATCCGGTGGTACCGGGAGTCCTCCTCGGCCGGCGCGCCGGGGGCGGTCTGCGCGGTGACCAGAACGGCCACCAGATCGGTGAAGTTGCGGGCCAGACGGCCGGTGACGAGTTCGGGGCAGTCGCCGGCCGTCTCGGTCAGGGCCAGCAGGGACTGCGCGACCAGGGCTGCGACCGGGCCGCCGGTGTCGGCGACGGTGGCCGTCACCCGCCGCAGTTGCTCGTCCGGGACGCCGAGGGCGCGGCGGGGGATCACGCACACTCTGACGTCCACGCCGTCCGGAGGGTCGACTCGGTGGGGGGCCTCGGAGTACCAGAAGGTGACCGCTCCCGCGGGCACCTCGGCGGTCCGGCCGTCCTGGCGCACCACCGCACCGCCGGCTCCCACGACCGCGACCACGAAGTACCCCTCGGCCTGCTGCGAGTCAGGGGCGACGGTCTCCCGCGCGTCACGGGCGGTGAGCTCCCGCGCGCCGGGGCCGCCGACCTCCCGTCCGCCACGCGCGATCTCCGGCGCGCCACAGGTGCGGCAGCGCGGAGCCGCCCCGGTCGTGATGAAGAGCAGGTGGCCGAGCCGCCGGGTCCTCGTCCGGCCCGGGTCCGCCGGGGTCCCGTCCGGGGCGACCGCCACGGTCACGGGGAAGGGGGCGACGGAGGCGGCCCGGTCGGGGGCGATGGAGGCGGCCCGGCCGGAGCGGCGAACCCTGTTTCCGTCGTCCGTCATGAGTCCTCTCCCTCCGTCGGCATGGCATCCAGCATGGGACACGGGATGACTTACGTCGGCGACAGGATGACTGTGCGGCGACTGCGATCGGTGTGTCGCCGGACACATGACTCTCAGCGCATTCGGGCTGTGCAACGCGTGCGCCTACACTGCATCGGTCCAGGTCGGAGCAGTGGCGAGAGGCGCAGAGGGACATCGGATGTCAGGCACCACCCTGTTCGGTCGGGAGGAGGAGCTGGCGGCCGTCGACGCATTGGTCGACGCCCTGCCCGGGCACGGCGACGCGCTGCTGATCCACGGGGGCCCCGGGACCGGCAAGTCCGCCCTCCTGGACCACGCCGCCGCCCGGGCCCGGAACTCCGGGTGCACCGTCCTCAGGGCAGTGGGTGTGCAGGCCGAGAGCCGGCTGCCGTTCGCGGGGCTGCACCAGCTGACCCGGACCTTGACGGATCGCCTCCCGCGACTCCCCGCCGCCCAGGCGAAGGCGCTGCTGGGCGCCTTCGGCATGGACGAGCGCGCGGAAGGACGTGGGGAGGACCGTGGGCAGGAGCGTACGGAGGAACGTGGGGCGGAGCATGCGGAGGAACGTGGGGAGGAGCCGCCGCCCGGCGCTTCCGCGCCCCGGTTCTTCATGATCGCCCTGGCCGTCCTCGGCCTGCTCGGCGAGGCGGCGGCCGAAACACCCGTGCTGCTGGTCGTGGACGACGCCGAGTGGCTCGACCCGCCGACCCTGGACGTGCTCGGGTTCCTCGCGCGCCGTCTCGGCACCGAGCCCCTCGGCCTGCTCCTCGCCGGTCGGGAGGACCGTACGGTGTGGCCGGGTGCCGCCGGCATCCGCGAACTGTGCCTCGGGCCCCTGGCGCCGGTCGCGGCCGACGCCCTGCTGGACGCCCGCCACCCCGCCCTCCCTTCGGGGACACGCCGCCTCGTGGCGGCGATGTCGGCCGGCAACCCCCTCGCGCTGACCGAACTCCCCCTCACCCTGGGGGCGGGCGGGACGTCCACGGAGTCGGCGATGACGCCGGAGCTTCCTCTCACCGCCCGACTCCGGCGCGCCTTCTCCTCGCCGTTGGCCGACCTGCCGTCCGACACCCGCCACGCGCTGCTGGTGGCGGCCACCGCCGACGACGCTTCGCTCGCCGAGGTCCTCGCCGCGGCTTCGGCCATGACCGGCACCGGGATCGCCGCACGTGCCCTGGAACCCGCCATAGCCGCGGGCCTGGTGCGCATCGACCGGTTCCGCATCGACTTCACCCATCCTCTGCTGCGCTCCGCCGTCCTGGCCTCGGCCCTGTTCGCGGACCGGCTCGCCGCCCACGGGGCGCTCGCCCGGACCCTCGACGAACAGCCCGACCGGCAGGCGTGGCACCGGGCCGCGGCCGGCGGCCGTCCCGACGAAGCCGTGGCACGGCAACTGGTCCGAGCCGCGCTCGGCGCGAGGGAGCGCGGTGCCGCAGCCGTGGCCCTGACGGCGCTGGAACGCGCCACCGCATTGAGCGAGTCCCCCTCGGGAAGCGTGGCCCGCCTCCTCGACGCCGCCGAGTTGTGCTTCGAACTCGGCCAGGCGGACCGGGTGTCGGCTCTGCTGCAGCAGGCCGAATCTCTGGGCCCGGACGTGCGGGAGCGGGCTCGCGTGGTCCTGCTGCGCGAATGGCTGGAGTCGGAGTCCGACACGAGCACGTCCCGGATACACCTGCTGATCGCCACGGCGGAGCAGGCCGCCGGGGCCGGTGATCCCGAACTCGCGCTGCGCCTGCTGCGCGTGGCCGCGTGGCGCTGCTGGTGGTCCGACCCGGGGTGGGAACTGCGGGAACGCGTCGTGGCGGCCGCCGAACGGCTGCCCGTCCCGGAACTCCACCCCGACCTGGTGTGCACGCTGGCCGGGGCCGCCCCGCTGGAGGCGGCGGCGACGGTGATCGACCGGCTGCGGCGTCTCGAACGCGAGGGCGGCTACGACGCCCTGACCGCCGCCACCCTCGGTAATGCCGCGATCATGGTGAACGGGTTCGACCACGTCAGCGGATTCGCCCGCCAGGCGGCGGACGGACTGCGCCGGCAGGGGCGGCGGGGCCCGCTGACCAAGACGCTGGTGCTGCTCGCCCTCGCCACCGTGCACACCGTCGACCGGGAGACCGGACTCCCGGCGGCGGCCGAGGCGGCGCGGCTGGCCGAGGAGACCGCGCAGCCGCGCTGGCTGACCGGAGCGCGGGTGGCGCAGGCGCAGTTCGCGGCGCTGCGGGGGGATCTTGACACGGCGCTGCTCGCGATCGGCGAGGCGGAGGGTCAGGGGCTGACCGTGGTCGACCCCTCCAAGCTCGCGTACATCCAGATCGCGCGCGGCCTCGTCGCGCTCGCCGCCGGCCGGCACGCCGAGGCCTTCTCCTGCGTCTGGCGGGTCTTCGACCCGGCCGATCCCGCCTACCACCCGTTCATGCAGACCATGGCCATCGCGGAGCTGGCCGAGGCCGCCACCGGCGACGAGCGTCGCGCGACGGCGAAGGCCGCCCTTCGACAGGTCGTCACGTTCGCGGGGACGAGCGAGGTGCAGATGATCCGGGTGAGTCTGGGATTCGCCCACGCCCTGCTCGCCGACGACGATGAGGCCGAGGAACGGTACCGGGCGGCCTTCGACCTGGACATGTCCCGCGCGCCCTTCGTCCGCGCCCGGCTCATGCTCGCCCACGGCACCTGGTTGCGCCGCCGTCGCCGGGTGATGGAGGCCCGGACCCCGCTGCGGATCGCCCGGGACTCCTTCGCGGCACTGGGTGTGGAGCCCTGGCGCGAACGGGCGTCCCAGGAACTGCGTTCGGCGGGCGAGGGCAGCACGGGGCCGAGCCGGACCGGCCGGGACCTTCTCACGCCCCAGGAGATCCAGATCGCCGGGCTGGCGGCGCAGGGCCTCTCCAACAAGGAGATAGGACGGCGGCTGAGCCTGTCGCCGAGGACGATCGGCGCGCACCTCTACCGCATCTTCCCGAAGCTCGGGATCACCTCCCGCAGTCAGCTGAGCGACGAACTGAGCGACGAACTGAGCGACGAACTGAGCGACGAACTGAGCGACGACCTGGGCACGGGCTGAGCACGGGCTGAGCACGGGCTGAGCGCGGACGCCGAGCGTGGACCGAGCACGGCGCGTGCCGGGCGGTGACCGGACGTCAGCCGGACATCAACCGGCGAGGCGTTCCAGCTCGGTGTCCCAGTCGATCGTGCCGGCCTCCGTGCCCGGGGGGACGAGCGCGAAGGTCTCCCGGCGGAGCCAACGGCGCAGCTGCCGGGGCGGGAGGTCGAGGAGGACGACGTCCTCGCGGTTGCGGAGCATGACGCGAAGGGCCGTGCGGCCGTGGCAGGTGCAGGGCGGCCAGACCCGGACGTCGCCGGAGCCGCTGGGCCTCTGCAGCCCTTCCCACAACAGGTCGCGGGAGAACCGCCAGACGCCGGCGTCGGCCGCGGGCCCCAGGAACGTGAGCGCGACGGCGAGCGGGTCGTCGCTGCGGTAACCGAAGCGCACAGGGACGTCGACGGACTCGTGCTCGCCCAGGACGAGCCGGGCGTCGAGGAGGATCTCGGTGCTGATCGCCTCCGAGTGGGGCCGGGAGCCGGGCAGCGGCTGGGGGGGCGGGCATGGAATCTCCTGGGTCGGTGTCGGTGTCGGGGTCGCGCTACGGGTGCCGGCGCCGGGCCCGCGCGGGTGACGGGGGCCGCCACGGGGCGATGTCCGGCGATTGCGGTGTCCGGTCGGACGGGGCCCGCCGGGCAGTGGGGAAGCCGACGCGGCAGGCGGTGTGGTGCTCCCGCCCCGGGCCCCGGGAGCTGCCGTCGCACAGGTGAGGCGGATTCGCCGCCCAGCCTAGGGGGCCGGGGCGGTGCGGATGTTCCGGAGGCGCACCGCGATGTGCGGTGCGCGCACCGTTCACCCGGTACGCGGGGCGGGGTTCGGGTTCCTCCTGGTCGTGCGGCCTCGCCCGCGAGGCCGGAGACCGGCGCTCCGGGGGGACCGTGCCGGTCGGTGCGAGCAGCCTGTGGCAGGCTCGAACTCCACGACGCCGAAGGCCATTTGATCAGCTCCGGATCCGCCCGTGGGGTCGTGCGAACAGCCTCCTCCAGGGGGCCGGCGCTGCCCGGGGAGGCTGCGGTCGAGGCCGGACGGAACGGCGTGGTCCTCCGTCCGTCGAAGCCTTGTCCATCCGGTTTTGCTCCTTGTATGAATGGCGCCAGGAAGCCATTGATCATGAAGAAGTCGAATCGGCGCGCCCGTCCCGGGGAGGAGGCGCTCCAGTCGCTACCCCCTCCCGCACCCCCTCCCGCACCCGCTTCCTGCACCCGCACAGAACCAAACGAACCGGTCGGAGTCTCCCGTGAGCCAGTCGGGTCCCTCACCCATGTCCGAGAACGAGCACCACCAGCTCGACCAGGCCGCCCGCGACGGCGGCGGCAGCTGCATCGACATCCTCTCCCCGCCGCCCGGAACCGATCCCGGGGACTGCCTCTACGTCGTCCTGCACGTCCGGGGCACGGCCTCCGTCCGGCGCCGGGGCGACAGCACCACCCTGGCGCCCGGGGACCTCCTGATCGGCACCACCCCGCACCCCGCGGGCCTGCTGCAGGACTCCGAATGCCGGATGGTCCGCTTTCGCATCCCCTGCTTCTACCTGGGCGTCCGGCACGGTGACGTCCGGCGTACGGGCGGGCTGCTGGCGCGGGGGAGTGAGGGGATCGGCTCGCTCGCCTCCCAGTTCCTGCGGACCCTCACCACCCAGGCCCGGGCCCACCGCGCCCGGCCGGGCAACCACCTCGCGCGCAGCGTCTCCGACATCGTCGCCGTCCTGGTGACCGACCTGCTCGAACGGGAACAGCCGGAGCACCCGACCGGCGCGGCCGAGCTGCTGTCCCGCATCCGCGCCCACATCGAGGACAACCTCGCGGACCCGGACCTCTCGCCCGACTCGGTCGCCCGGTCGCAGCACATCTCGGTGCGCTACCTGCACAAGCTGTTCCAGCAGGACGGGACGACGGTGGGCCAGTGGGTACGGCAGCGGCGCCTGGACGCCTGTCGCCGGGAGCTGGAACGTCCCTCCCGGCGGCAGACCAGCGTCTCCGCCGTCGCGCACCGGTGGGGCTTCGTCAGCCACTCCCATTTCAGCCGGGCGTTCCGTGAGACCTACGGGGTCTCCCCGCGGGAGTGGCAGGCCTATGCCGTACAGGCCGACGGTCACAACCCGGCCTCCTGATTCCGCCGCCGCGGCGCCCCGACCGCCGCGGCGGCGCCCGACAGGCCGCCCGCCGACCTCTCCGGCCGGGCCGCCGTCCGGCCCGGCGCGGCCGGTCGAGGGCCAAGGACACCTGTGCCGACCGCCCGTGGACCGGTCACCGCCCCTGCCCCACGCCCCGGCCGCACAGCCGGCCGCGCGGTACGCGAGCCAGGCCGCCCGGCCGCGGGGCGGGGCCGACCCGTCCCGGCGCCTGCTCAGTCCGTCCGGCCGCTTCCGGTCGGGTCGCCGTCGTCAGGCACCGCCGACCGCCCCGCCGACGGGAGACCCTCGCGGGCGCGGACCATGTCAGCACGTGCGTGCACAAGGAGGGCGAGCGCCTTCAGTATCCCTGCGACGCTGAGTCCGGTCGCTGTCATCAGTCCGCCGACCGCTGTGATGATCTGCGCCGTGTCCGACGGGCTGAACCGCTGCTGCCCAAGGCTCTCCAGCACGTTGTGCGTGGCATGGACGGCGACGTAGTAGCCGGCTGTCGCGAGCCAGAGGAGCACAATCACGGCGAAGAATTCCGCCTGCCGTTCGGCTCGGTGCACACGTTCCTGCCGCTGTGCCCGGTCACGTTGCCTGCTCTGCCGATTCTGCCGCTCCGTCGCGCGACTGTGGGAGACAAAGGCATTCCAGGTCAGGAAATCCGACGTTGTCGCGGCCAAGGCCTTTGACGCCGAATCGCCCACGGCGGTGTCCATCTCCAGCTGGACCTCCGTACCGCCGTCCGACGGCGCGTGTATCCGGGCTGTTCCGCCGTGCCGCCGCATTCGGCCGATGATCGATTCCCGGATGCCCGTCCGGTCATCGGGTACCGAAGCCGGATCGAATCCCGGCCCTCGGTCCCGCACCGAAAGGAAGACCGTGCCGGCCGTCACCTCGCAGTACACCGACACGGCCCCTCTGCCACCGAATCTGGCAGCGTTGACCATCGCCTCGCGCGCTGCCAGTGCGAGCCCGGCCAGCCTCTCGTCGAGCGGGCAGTCGCCGACGAGGACGCTTGTCACGGGGACACCGTGAATGTCCTCGACCTGGGCGAGGACCAGCCGCACGGCCTCGACCAGCGTCGTCGGGTCCCCGGACGGTTCGGCCGGTCCGCGGCCCCCGTGCTGCGCCACTCGTTCTCCCCTCGCCCTGAACCGCGGCCGCCCGTCACGAGCAGGTCGCCCCACTGTACGAGAGCAGGCTCGCCCGTTTCAGGGGAACAACTGACCAGGCCTCAAAGATCCCCGGTCGTTGTGGTGTCGGAGCCCCGGAACCGGCTGTGCGGCCGTCGACCGGTCGGAGCGGGTGGCGAAGCCGGGACGGTGGACGGCCAACGACGTCCGGGCACCGCACGAACCGCTGCTCCTGCTCGGGAGTGCTCGAAGCCCCGAGGGGCACCGGATGTGTCCGGTGCCCCTCGGGGTGCGGTCGTGCAGGCCGGCCGTCAGCCGGTGAAGGTCACGTCCCAGTGGTTGCCCTCGTTGGCGTAGACGTTGCCCGAGGGGGCGGTGTAGAGGGCGGCGCCGTCGCCGCGGATGCCGCTGTAGGCGAAGTTGCCGGTGATGTGGCTGGTGAGGCAGCTCACCATCGCGAAGTCCAGCTTGTAGCCGTTGGCGTGGCTGTAGGTACCGGCGGCGTGGCCGGTCTCGGTGCCACCGGTGATGGTCAGGCCGCAGCCGCCCACGGCGTGCTTGAGCGCGACGGCGCCGTCCGCCGAGGCGCGGCGCAGGCCGTCGAAGGAGGTGCAGCTGCTGCTGTTGCGGTTGGAGCAGTTGCCCGAGGAGGACCAGGTGATGCCCGCGGAGGAGAGCAGCGAGGCGGCCTGGGACTGGCTGAGCACGTCGCCGGTGCCGCCGCCGGTGCCGCCGCCCCCGCCGGAGAGCAGGGCGGACCAGGTGGCGGGGCCGACGATGCCGTCCACCGGGCTCAGGCCCGCGGACTGCTGGAAGCCGCGCACCGAGGAGTCGGTGCCGGCACCGAAGGCACCGTCCACGGAGAGGTTGGCGCCGCGGGCGTTCAGCTGGACCTGGAGCGCCTTGACGGCGTCGCCGTTGTCGCCCTGGCGGACGGTGACGATCAGCTTCGGCCAGGTGCCGCCGCCGACCACGCCGTCCACCGGGCTCAGGCCGTTGGCGCTCTGGAAGCTCTTGACCTTGGCCTCGGTCGCGGGACCGAACGCGCCGTCGGCGCCGGTCGCGTAGCCACGGGCGTTCAGCAGGTACTGGACGGTGGACACCTTGGCGCCCTGGTCGCCGCTGCGGACGACGGGCCAGCTCGCGGCATGGGCGGCGGGGACGGACAGCACGGCTGCCAGGAGGGCGGCGAAGACCGCGGCCACTGCGGCCGGGAAGCGCTTCACGGGAGTTCCTCACTTCTGCGGAGGGGACGAGGGGAGGAGGGGAGGAGAGGACGGGCAGGTCGAGGGGACCGGTAGCCACCGTCGACCGACGGCCCCGGGAACGGGCGGGGCCGGGCCGGGCTACCAGGTCGGCAGGTTCTCCCAGCAGGTGTTGCCCCAGTCGTGCTCGTTGTGGACGATGATCTCCAGCAGCTGGGAGCCGGTCTGGACGCCGATGATCCCGTCCACGTCGAGGTGGTTGGCCTTCTGGAACTGGCGCACGGCGCTCTCGGTACGGGCGCCCCAGATTCCGTCCGTCTGGAGGCCGGAGTGCAGGGAGGCGTTCAGCGCGAGCTGCACGCACTTGACGCCGGTCCCGCGGTCGCCGTAGGCGATCTCGCCGGCCGTGGGCCGTGCGCTGGCGGTGCCCGCGAGAACGGTGACCGCGACGGCGGCGGTGGCCGTCACGACGGCGGCGCGCTTGATGATCGGGAACACGGACATGGTGGGGCTCCTGGGAGAGGTGGGTGAGGGCGGACGAACGACCGCCGGTTGCCGACACTAGGAAGCCCCGAAGGCGTCCCGCGAACGTTTCGCGTCCCTGGGACGCCCTCCCTCCCGGGTGTGCCGGCCGGGGACGGAGCCGGATTCGTCGTGCCTGGTCAGGAGTGCTGCGCACCGGCTCCGCAGTGCGGGCGGCGACGGTGTCCCACGGCGTCCTTCCACGAAGGCCGTGTCTCACATCGCGAGGTGACGGTGTCTCAAACCGCAGCTCAGGACGGTGGCATACGTCGTACGCGTCCCAAAGTCCGGAAAATTGTGGATCTTCGTCCCGGGAATGGGACAGAGTGGATCAGGTACGCAGTACGTGACCCGGGGAGGGCCGTGCTGCGGGAGGGCGCACCGCGGGGGCGGGCTCGGCCGCCGGGCGACCGGTACGGCCCGTGGGGACCGGCCGGCGGGAGTGCGGTACGGCACCCGGCTCCGTCACGCGTCCTCGAACGCACTGGAACCACCTGGGGGATACACATGATGGACCGTCTTCTTCCGTCCGGCGAAGCGCAGAAGGGCGCTGTCGACCGGCTCTCCGAGGAGCTTCAGTCGCTGAAGTCCTCGTCCGGCCTCACCTACGCCCGGATCAGTGAGCACACCCACTACGCGAAGTCCTCGTGGGAGCGATGGGTGAACGGCAAGCAGTTCCCGCCGCGTGACGCCGTCGAGCGGATCGCCGCCGTGTGCCAGGCCGACGAACGGCATCTGCTGGAACTGTGGAGCCAGGCGGAGGCCAGCCGCACCCCGGCCGCCGCACCGGGCACTGCCGGCCGCTCCGGCACGCCGGGCGAGGGGGAGCCGGCCTCGCCGGACCACCGGCAGGTGGCTCTGTGGTCGCTGACCGTGCTGGCACTGGCCCTGACGGCGGGTCTGGCGCGCTCCGTCGTCCAGGGACGGGAGCTGCGGCGCGGCATCCTGCCCGGCGGCACCCTTCCCGGCGGCGGCGTGTAGCGACGACACGAGCAGGGCCCCACCCCGCCCGGGGTGGGGCCCTGCCCGCTCTGTCCGCGGCCGTGCGCCGATCGAGGTGGATCCGTGCGCGGCCGTGTGCTGGTCCGTGCGCGGCCCGCGTGCCGCTCAGTACCAGTTGTGGGACTGCCAGAAGCTCCACGCCGAGCACGGGTCGCCGTAGCGCGACTTGATGTAGTTCAGGCCCCAGGTGAGCTGGGTGGCCGGGTTGGTCTGCCAGTCGGACCCGGCGGACGCCATCTTGGTGGCCGGCAGCGCCTGGGGTATTCCGTACGCACCGGACGAGGGGTTGGTCGCGTAGACCTTCCAGCCGCTCTCGTGGGTGTAGATCTGCTCCAGGCACCCGAACTGCCCGCTCACGCTCCAGCCGAGGGCGGGGAACTTCCACTGCGCGCTGATCCGCACCGTCCGGGCGATCCCCAGCGCGTTCATGGTGGCGGGCCCGGCGATGCCGTCGGAGCCGAGCCCGTGCGCCCGCTGCCAGGCGGCGACCGAGGAGGTCGTCCCCGCGCCGTAGGCCCCGTCGGCGCCGGAGCCGGTCGCGCGCTGGACCTCGGCGACCTTGTTGTGGAGGGCGAGTTCGGTCCTGGGGCCGTAGGCGCCGTCCTCGTCGAGCCCGTTGTCGCCCTGGAACCTGCGGACGGCGGCGGTGGTGGCCGGGCCGTAGTCGCCGTCGACGCCGCCGCTCGCCAGGTAGCCGATCCCGACCAGGTTGCGCTGGATCCAGGTGGTCGAGTCGACGGCCTGCGCCTGTGCGGGCAGCAGAGCGAAGGCGACGAGTGCGAGCACGGCCACGGCGAGGCCGCGCAGGGCTGCGATGTGTTTCACGGTCATCCCTTCCGGTGCGCCTGTCGGACGATCAGGCGATGCCGCTCACTCTCGGCCCGGGAACCGGCGTCCCGCCACGGTCCCCGGCGGTCCGGGGACGTCCCGAGACGGCCGGGGCCGACCTTCGGGCGACGGGGACTGTCGTGCGCCCCGTACGACGGACGCGGCGCCGCCCGCGGTGAACCGGTTCGCGGGCGGCGCCGGAGAGGTACGGCATCGGAGGGGTGCAGCACCGGAGGTGCAGGACATCGGATCCGTACGGCATCGGGTGTCAGGCGAGCAGCCGGCTCCAGGTCCGGGCGTCCACCACGCCGTCGGAGGGCAGCGACGCCGCGCTCTGGAAGGACGCCACCCCGGACTGCGTCCCGGGCCCGAAGGCGCCGTCGACCGCCACCGCGATGCCGTGCGCGACCAGCTGGCTCTGCACGGCGGTCACCGCGCTGCCCGAGGCCCCGCGCGCGAGCGGCGCGACCGCCTGGCTCCACGTCTGGTTCCCCGCGACGCCGTCGGCCGAGGCGTGCACCGTGTTCTGGAAGGCCGTGACGGCGCTGCGGGTGGCGGGACCGAACGAGCCGTCCACGGTCAGTGAGGCGCCCCGCTGCACCAGCAGGTACTGCAGGGTCTTCACCTGCTCGCCCGAGGCGCCGCTGCCCAGCACCGGCCACACCGGACCGGTCGGGTCCCCGCCGATCCGGGCGGCCACGTCGCGGCGCAGCTGCGGGATCAGCGCGTAGAGGCGGTCGCCGGGGCACTCGGTGTTGTTGAAGTCGCGGTGCCCGTAGATCTGGTAGGCCCGCAGCCCGTACTGGCGGCAGATGTGGGTGATGAGGGCGACCAGCGCCGCGTACTGCTCGCTGCGCGGGTCGACGGTGCTGTAGGTGCCCTCGTTCTCGATCCCGATCGCCACCGTGTTCTGCCCCGTGCAGTGGGCGGACTCCACGTGCTGGGTGCCGCCGGTCAGCGTGGACAGGCTGTTGTGGCGGCCTTCCGTGATGTACGCGCCGCGGCTGACGGTGAAGTGCTGGCCGGTGTCGATCCAGCCCTCGCTGTCCATCTGGTAGGTCTGCATCGACCTGGCCAGCGAGAACGCGGCGGCCTGCGAGTAGTCGGTGACGTTGGCGGTCGCGGTGTGGTGCACGATCACCTTGTCCGGCGCGCCCGGCAGGACGGTGAGCGGGCCGGACGCGGGCCGGGCGCCCCAGGTGGCCGCGGAGGCGATCGCCGGGCCGGTGGCCGCGCGTGCCGTGCCGGCGGGGAGCGCGGTCGCGAACAGGGTTCCGGTGCCGAGCGCGAAGGCGCCGGCGAGCACCGAGCGGCGGCCGGGGCGGGAGGTGGGGTCAGTGGTCATGTGGAGGGCTACCTGGTCCTTCGGAGGGGAGCGGGAGGTCCGGGGGCGCGGCGGAGCGCCGCTGCCCCCGCGCCTGCGGACGGCGAGAGGGCAGCGGTGGGCCGCACGGACCCGGTGGGCGGGTCGTTCGGGTTCGGGCGGCGGACCGGCCGACGGACAGTCGGTCGGTGCCGGTTCAGCGGGTGGTGGGGATGACCGTGGGGCAGAACTCGATCTGGGGCAGGTTGCCCGAGGGCTGGAGGTAGCCGTAGTACAGGGCGTCGCCGGTCTTCGGGCCGACGATGCCGTCCGCCGAGAGGCCGCGGTTGTGCTGGAAGTCGGTCAGCGCCGCGTAGGTCGCGTTGCCGTACAGGCCGTCGACGTCGATGGAGTACCCCGCGTTGCGCAGCCCCTGCTGCACGCAGGCGACCGCCTTGCTGTGCTGGCCGGGCTTGATGTAGGCGACACCCCGGTCGGCGTGGGCGACACCGGCGAGCGCGGTGACGGCCATGGCCGTGGCGCCGAGGGTGACGGCTCCGCGCCGGAACATGTTCTTGATCATGGAAGGTTCCCCCATTTTCGGAAACGGTCACGGGCCGCCCCGGCGGGACACTCGCCCCGGCTGCGGTCCGTGACTCGGACACCGCCCATGCTCGGCGCCGCGCCACCCGTCCCACCAGGGGCTTCGCGTCCCTGGGACGTCCTGCACCGGCCGGGGGAGAACGGCCGGTGTGCCCGCTTCCGTCCCGCTCCTCCTTTCCCGGCACCGGACCCGGTGCCGGGACGCCGCCGCCGGGGCCGACCGGAGATGCCCGGAGGGCGGGGCGGTCACGGCATCGAGCCGTGACCGCCCCGCCCTCCGGTCCCAGAGTGGTGGCCCGGCCCTCCGGACCGCCGGAGGGCCGGGCGGGCGTCAGTTCTCCGTTCCGAAGTAGCGCGTGAGGTAGCCGATGATCTCGGCGGCGTGGGGGAGGAGTTCGGGCAGCTGGGCGGCGAGGGCGTCGCGGGTGGCGGTGGCCAGGGCGGCGCTGCTGGTGGCGGCGGGGCGGACGTACGGTTCGAGGCGCCTGATCAGCTCGTAGTTGCTGTCGATGTTCTCGGCGCGCATCGCCTTCTCCAGCGGCGGCGCCCCGGGCGGCGGGACGGGTGCGAGCACCCGGCTGACGTAGGTGACGCGGTGCAGGACCCGCCAGCACGGGGGCTTCGCCGTGTTCTGCCGGGTCTGCCGCAGCGCGGCGGCGTCGGGGGCGTCGCTGTTCGACAGCCACTGCGGGTCGACGACCTTGTGGTAGAAGTCGTCGAAGTTGGCGCTGTTCTCGCCGAGGTAGAAGGTGAGGAAGCGGTAGGCGTCCACCTTGCCCGGCACCAGCACCGGCTTGCCCGCCGCGTCGTACACGGCCTTGCCGTCCTTGTCGCGGCGCTGCAGGTCCCCGTTCGGCGCGCACTGGACGTCGAGGCCGAAGGTGCGGGAGGAGTCCTTGGTCTTGGCCTTGGTGAGGCTGAGGCTGCCGCCCCGCGAGGCGTCGAGGTGGATGGAGAAGCCGAAGGGGCCGAGGCCGAAGCTGAAGTCGAGGGAGCCGCCGACCTTGACGCTGAGGTCGTACGCGCCGGAGGTGGTCTCGCTGACGGCGTCGGTGGCCTCGGTGGTCTCGGCGAAGAAGCCGCCCTGGGCCGTCCAGACGTAGGTGTTGACCAGGTCCCGGCGCGAGAAGCCGCTGGCGCTCTTGCTGCCGGCGGTGGTGCGGCGGGTGTCCGAGCCGGTGATCACGCCCATCGACTGCAGGGCCGACTTGGCCTGCGCCTTGGCCGCCTCGTCGATGGTGTTGCGGTCGATCTCGGTCGAGATCGACTCGTAGAAGGCCTGCAGCCGCTGCTGGTCGCGGGTGATCCGGCGCTTGAGCGCGTAGGCGTCCCGCGGCTTGAAGTAGCTGTACTCGCCGTAGCCGGTGGCGGTGGGGTAGTCGGGATCGGTGACCTTGCCGCGGTCGTCGAAGCCGACCGCGCCGTCCAGGGTGCCCTGCTTGGTGTACCGGGGGTTGATCGGGAAGTGGATGATGTTCCAGTCCGGCGGGATGTCCGGGTTGGGCATCATCCGGTAGGCGACCAGGGCGCCGGTGTGCGCCAGGCGCAGCGCGAAGACGTCGGCGGTCTGCGACTGCACCAGCGCCATGCCGGTGTTGGCCGGCACGTACCGGCGGCCGACGGCGGAGTTCAGCACCTTGGCCGGGTCCTCGACGTGCCCGGTCAGCGCCAGCTTGGACTTGCGGGCGGTGTTCGTGCCCTGGCTGATCCTGGTGTCCTCGCTCCAGGAGTTGGAGAACTCCAGGCTGCCCGTCACGGCGAGCTTCAGCTGGGCCTTGGCCGCCGGGGTCGCGGTGCCGAAACCGAGCGGCGCGGCGACCGCCATGGCACCGGCGTCGGTCTCGGCGCCGAACGAGGCGTTGAAGGCGGTGTTGGTGCTCTCGGTCTTGCTGGTGGACAGGCTCTGCAGCACCTGGTCGGCCTCGGTGAACTCCACCGAGGAGGCGCCGGCGTAGCCGTCGGACTTGTCGGTGAGGTTCTCGGACGGCACCGGCGGCGCGCCTTCGATGTAGCCCATGAGCTGCGGGTCGAACTGGGCCTGGCCGACCCATTCGGTGATCAGGTCGCCCACCTTGTAGCCGGTGATCAGGTGCCAGCGGCCGTCGCGGACGAAGCCGTAGCAGCGCTTGAGCACGCCGATCGCCTGTCCCTTGGCGTCGTACTGGAGGTCGGCGTACTCGGTGGCGCCGGGGGCGCCGGCGATGGTGCTGTGGAAGGGCGTGCGTACGTCGGCGAGGGCCGAGCGGACCTGGGCGGTGTCGGCGGAGATCGGCGCGGTGGAGAGAAGGATCTTCGGCCGGTTCGGGGAGAAGTGCAGGTCGTTCCCGCGCAGGCCCTCGTCGCGCACCGAGGTGGTGCCGGTCGCGGTGGAGTCCCGGTCGAACGGCCAGTAGCCGAGCAGGTCCTGCTTGTCCCCGCGCAGGCGGGTGAACAGGTTGTCCGAGATCTGCTCCTGGGTGCGGACGGCGCGCCAGATCCGCACCTCCTCCAGGGTGCCGGTCAGCAGCTCGGTGGGCTTGCCGCCCACCAGCCGGGCGCCCAGGGTGAACTGGTTGTCCCCCGCGGTGTCGTGGTCGTGTGCGACCGTCGTGCCCTCGGTCAGCGGTTCGCCGTTGCGGTAGAGCCGCAGGATGCTGGCCTTCGGGTCGGGGTCGCGGGTCCAGCGCGCGCCCCGCAGCTTCGCGGGGAAGGAGCCGCCGAGGTCGACGGAGACGTTGCCGGTGTTCTCGTTGAACGGCCAGCAGGCCAGGAGCCCCTTGTCGCGCGGGCCGACCGGCAGGCCGAGCTGGGGGGCGGTGCGGGCGGTGTTCCACAGCCGGACCTCGCACAGGACGCCCCGCAGCCCCCGGCCCATTTCCACCGGGCGGTTGTTGGCCTGGACACCGGCGCCGCCCCACAGGGTGCTGAGGGCCAGCCTGCCGTCGAGGTACAGGTAGACGCGGACGGCCGGTTCGGCCGGCTTGCTCTCGCTCGCCTTGACGGTGTCGGGGGTGTCGGGCTGGCGCTGCCGCACCACGGTCACCCGGTGGAAGGTGCCGGGCTTCACGGTCTCGCCGGAGGTGAACCGGGTGGCCTTGCCGGCGGCGTCGGCGAAGGCGAACTCCAGCCGGCCGTCGGCCAGGACGCTCAGCTGGTACGGGACGCCCTCGCGGCCGCCGTCGACCGCCGCTCCCTTGGACACCAGGACCGCGGGCTTGCCCAACTGCTCGATCTGGACGAACGCCTCGATGGTGAGGTCCTCCAGGATGTTCAGCGAGTCCTGGGAGGCCACCGACAGGCCCTCGCCGCCGTCCAGGCGCACCGCCCAGGACTGGGTGAAGGTCGCGGCGACGTGGCCCCACTCGTTGCACGGGAAGCGCTCCGCCGACCGCACCGCCTGCTGGCCCACCCGCGCGACCACCTGGTAGCCCTTGATCGGCGAGGCCGTGTCGTTCGGCCCGCCCTCGAACTTCCAGTGGCCCAGCAGTCCGGGCTCCAGGCCGGACAGCCGCTGGAACCGCTGGGCGAGGATCTCCTGCGGGGTGCGGACCCGGTCGAAGACGCGGACCTCGTCGATCTGGCCGTAGAGGGAGGTGCCGGTGAACTGCTGCTGGCCGAGGACCAGCGGTCCGTTGCCGAGGTACGCCCCCTTGGCGACGTCCTTGGCGACCTCGACGCCGTCCCGGTAGACGATCCGCTCGCGGGTGGCGTTGCGGTACACCACGGCCCAGTGGTGCCACTCGAGGTCCGTGTAGGTCTGGGGGGTGGTCAGGTCGTCGGCGTAGAACCCGAAACCGAAGGCGCCGTTGGGCTCGAAGTGCAGGCACAGCGTCCGGTCCGTCTGGCCGCCCGGCAGGTGGCCGTGGGTCAGCAGCGGCTCCCGGACGCCGCGGACGCTGTCGCGCTTGGCCCACAGTTCGACGGTGAAGTCGCGCTTCGACAGGTCGAGCGAGGCGGTCGGCTCCACCCTGGAGTTGCCGAGGAACTGCCACACCGGGAGGCCGGCGGCGGCGAGCGCCAGGGAGTAGTTCGCCCCGTCCGTCCGGCCGTGGACGAGCCGGCCCTGCCCGGTCTCGGGGTGGACCCAGGCCTCCAGGCTCAGGTCGCCGCCCGGGGTGACGTCCTGCTGCTTGGCGGCGGGCAGCGTCAGGTACTGGTCCTTGCCGTCGAGCAGGAACGCGCGGCCGGGCATCTCGGCCCGCCAACGGCCGCCGCGACCGGTGACCGAAGCCTTGGCCGTGCCGTTGGGCACGGAGTCGACCCCGTTCGTGGTCAGCCCGATCAGCCGGGACCCGCCGGACAGCAGCACCCCGGGGCGGCTGGACTGTGCCCGGCCCCAGTCGTAGGAGACGAGGCTGACCTTGTCGCCGGGCTTGATCGCGGTGCCCGCGGAGGTGAGGGTGAGGGTCTTGGCACCGACCGGGGCGTCGGCGGACGCGGCGTGGTTGAGGCTGCCGACGAGCAGGTGGGCCTTGGCCGGGACGCGGACGGTGGTGGCGGCGGTGAGTTCCACCGTGTCGCCGGTCACCTTCGCGACCGTGCCGACCGTGACGGGACGGCCGGGGTACCCGGCCAGCGCGGCCGCCAGCTGGTCGGCCTTGCGCGGCAGGGACGTCCAGGTCTCGGTGACCGTCCCGACGGTGACGGTCAGGTCGCAGCGGTCGGGCGCGTCGCCGTCGCCGACCTGAACGGTGCAGGTGTCCAGGGCGACGGCCGGGTCACGGGCGACGAAGCCGAGCGTGCCGCCGTCCCCGGCCAGCGTCCGGGTGCCGCGGACGACGGCGGTGTCGTAGTACACGGCGAAGAACTGCCCGTTGACCCCGCGGAAGTACAGCACGAGGTTGCCGGTGCCGCTGTCGAGCAGGGCCGGCCGGTCGGTGCCCCGGGCGAAGTCGAGCAGGCAGCCGGACAGGCTCAGGCCGGTGGCGTCCATCGCGAGCAGCGGCATGGCCAGCGTCAGGTCGTCGTCGCCCTGCTGGGCGTTCGACAGGGCGGCCAGCCGGCTCCGGGCGTCCTGCAGGTCCGCCTGCCGGGCGGTGAGCGCGAGCTGCAGCTCCGTCGTGCGCTGCCGGGCCGTCCGCGCCCCCTCGAGCTGCGCGCTCAGGGTGTCCATCGCCAGCTTGGCCGGCCGGTACTGCACGTCCAGTCCCGACCGCAGGCCCAGGCTCGTCATGACGAACACGCCCGAGTCCGCCTTGAGGCATTCGCTCGACTGGACCGGGAGGACGTTCTCGGTCGTGGAGGGGGAGCCGATCGCGAGCCTGGTCCGGCGGTTGACGATGCGGACGTACGTCTCGTCGGCGTTCGGCCGGCTCTCGACGACCAGCTGGAACTGCTCGAAGTGGTTGCCGGGAATGGGGTTGCTCAGCAGGATCCTGGCGTTCTCCGCCGTCGAGTCGTTCTCGACGCGCAGCCACAGGTTCCCGTCGAAGACCAGCCAGTAGCAGGGCCTGCCGTCCTGGCTCTCACCGACGGCCTCCAGCCGCCAGGTGAACCTCTTGGCATCCTCCGTCCTGGTCTCGTTGAAGAACGCCACGCCCCTGGTCGCGTCGTTGCGCGAGCCGAGCAGCCACTGCCACCGGTACCCTGCCGAGCTCACCCGCTGGTTCTTGAGCCGCAGGGTGTAGTTGTAGGCGGTCGGCAGGTCCTTCTCGGCGAGGTAGCGCCGCTCCAGGTCGTCGAAGTCCGGCTTCGTCCGGTCGTACTGCGCCTGGTAGTCGCTCTCCTTGCCGACCTCGCCGGCCAGTTCGGCGATCTGGCGCTGCAGGCCGGCGATCTCCGGCTCCAGGCGCTTGATCCGCTGCTGCTGCTCGCTGATCGCCTCCGAGTCCTGTCCCACGACCGGCCGCTTGAGCGCCGTCGGGTCCAGCACGTCCGGGGCCTGGGCCAGTCGGCCGTCGCGGCCGACGGCGAAGTCCAGGGCGGCCACGGCCGGGCCCTGGCCGTCCTTGGCGGTGAACGTCAGCATCACCCGGGCCTGCCGCTTGGCCGGCTTGGGGTCGGGGCGGTACCCGGCGACGACGTTCTCCTGCTGGTGGTAGAGCACGGCCGACATGCCGGACTCGACCGTGCGCCCGGCGAGGGTGAAGCTGTCGCGCCGCACCCCCGGGTGGTCGCCGACCGGGGCGTCCGAGCCCGTCCACTCGGCGTCGCCGTGGAGCGTGCCGTGCAGCGCGTTGTCCGTCTGGTCGTGGGCGGTGGTGCCCGTGCCCTCGTCGAAGCGGTAGTAGGCCACCAGGCCGGCATCGTTGCCGATCAGCCGGTGGTTCATCTGCTCGGCGAGCTCGGTCTCGGTCCGCACCCGGTTCCACACCCGGAGCTCGTCGAGGTCGCCGTCGAAGTGGTCGCCCGCGCCGTCCTGGCCGATCAGGGTGTTCACACCGGTGGCCGGGGTGAACGGCAGCGCGCCGCTGCCGGCCGGCTTGCCGTTGACGTACAGCTTGGCGGTCCTGCCGTCGAAGGTGGCGGCGATGTGGGTGTAGACGTCGGTGGGGACGGTCTCGTCGGAGGTCAGCGTCGCGGGCGCGCCGGCGTGGGTGAGGGTCACCGCGCCGGTGCTGTCCACCGCCAGCCGGTACTCGCCGGCGCGGCCGAGCACCGGGCCGTCGTGGGAGCTCGGCTTGATCCAGGCCTCGATCGAGTAGGCCTTGCCCCCGAAGCGCAGCGCGGCCGGGTCGCCCAGGTCGACGTACGGGTCGGTGCCGGTCAGCCGCAGCGCTGTCTCGGCGTGCCCCTCGCCGCCCGTCACCGGGACCAGCTCGCGCCCGGTGAACGGGCAGGTGCCCGGGCCGCGCTCGAACACCGAGTCGCGGTAGGAGGCGTCCGGGCTGGTGTAGAAACGGGTGCCGAGGGTGTTGAACAGGCCCTGGGCGCCCTGCTCGACGTTGAAGCAGTCGACCCGGCCGGTGGCGTCGTTGTGGGCGAACAGCTGCCAGCGCTGCACGTTGCTGATCGCGGTCGGCACGAGCACGGCGGCGAAGCGGCCCCGGGTCAGGTGCCGGACGAAGGACAGCTTCTGGGTCGGCTCGTGGAACGGGCGGCCCTCCATGTCCTCGGTGCCCAGGCTGTCCTTGGCCGATTCGGGGAGGGTGGCGTGCCGGCTGCGCTTGAAGCGCACCTCCAGCACGGGCTTGAGCTTGCCGTCGACCAGCAGGAAGCGGTCGCACAGCAGGGTGTTGTGGGCCAGCGGGATCTTCTCGGTGCCGGTGAGCTGGTAGTCCGTGCGGCCGGGGTCGCCCGAGGAGCCGCGGCCGGTCAGCTTGTGCACCGCGCCGGGGTCCGTCCCGGCGATGGACTGGCGCAGCACCACCACGTAGGTGCCGTCCGAGACCACGTGGAACGGGGCGTCGGCGGTCAGCCGCGCCGTCGTGGACAGGAACGGCTCGATCTCGGCGGGCAGCGGCCGCTCGTCGGGGCCCGCCTCCGCCCCGCCGCGCTTGACCGTCGGCATGGCCGTCGGACCGACGACGGCGAACCCGACCTCGGCGATCTCCCGGGGGAACGCCAGCTCCGCCGGGTTCTCGCTCCAGTACGCCGAGTCGGTCTCGCCCTTGGTCTGTTGGCCGGACAGGTCCAGCACCGAGTAGACGATCCGGCGGGAGGCGTCCATCGCGAAGGCGATGGTCGTGCCCTGGTGCCGGGCCATGGTCACGTGCCGGTACGACCGGTCCCCGTAGGTCTTGAGCAGGGATTCCTGAGGTGCCACTGTTCCCCTTCCAGAAGCGTTGACACCGCTCTCGGACCACTCCCTTGATCCGCAGCGGTGAAGGCCCCGCGGCGAACTCGTTCGGGGCGTCGGCCAGTCTGGCACGGGGGGCTCCCAAGCGGAGGGAAGGTTACGAAATTCCCTTGGTGGACAAGCGACTTGGACAATTCACCGGCTGGCCGGATCTCGTCGGTGAGGTCGGCCCCCTCGGCACCTTGGGTCTCCTCCACCCCCTCTGCCCCGTCGACCCGTTTCGGAGCGTCGCCCCGTGCCTCGGCCGCCGGGCGGGGACGTCCGCGATTCGTAAGGACCGGCGGCCCGGATCCGGCGCGCTCCGTTCCTACAGTGGCCCGGAGGCTGTTCCCGAGAAGAGAGGCGGACCGTGATGACGGTCGACGAGGACGTCCTGCCCAGCGCCGAGGTGGGCGTGATCGGCGGATCCGGGCTCTACGAGCTGCTGGAGGACGTGACCGAGGTGCGGGTGGACACCCCGTACGGCGAGCCGAGCGACGCGCTGTTCGTGGGCGAGGCGGCCGGCCGCCGGGTCGCGTTCCTGCCGCGGCACGGACGGGGCCACCGGCTCCCCCCGCACCGGATCAACTACCGCGCGAACGTGTGGGCACTGCACACCCTGGGCGTGCGCCAGGTGCTGGCGCCCTGCGCGGTCGGCGGGCTGCGACCGGAGTACGGGCCGGGCACCCTGCTGGTGCCCGACCAGTTCGTGGACCGGACGTCCGGGCGCCCGCAGACCTTCTACGACGGCCTGCCGCTGCCGGACGGCACGGTGCCGGAGGTGGTGCACGTGTCGACGGCCGACCCGTACTGCCCGGTCGGGCGGCAGGTGGCGATCGAGGCCGCCGGGGAGGCGGCCTGGCAGCCGGTGGACGGCGGCACGCTGGTGGTGATCGAGGGCCCGCGCTTCTCCACCCGCGCCGAGTCCCGCTGGTTCACCGCCAACGGCTGGTCGGTGGTCGGCATGACCGGCCACCCGGAGGCCGTCCTCGCCCGTGAACTCGGGCTCTGCTACACCTCGGTGGCCCTGGTGACCGACCTCGACGCGGGCGTGGAGAGCGGCGCGGGCGTCACCCACGGCGAGGTGCTGCAGGAGTTCGCCCGCAACGTCGACCGGCTGCGCACCGTGTTGTTCAAGGCGGTGGAGCGCCTCCCCGCGGAGCGCGACTGCCCGTGCCCGCACGCGCTGGATGGCCTCACGACCGGTCTTCCCGGGGTGCCCGCGCCCTGACGGCCCGATCCCGGCGCCCGGCGCCCCGGTCGCGCCGCCGCCACCGCCCGACGAGCGCGACCAGCAGCGCGAGTCCGGCGGTGGCGGCGAGCACCAGCAGCCAGTTGCGCAGATACGGCAGCGGCAGCACGGACGGGTTGCCGCCGTCGTCGTCGGCGCGCAGTACGGCCGGCAGGCCGACCGCGGTGACGGCCGCCGCGACCACGAGCCAGCCGCGCAGCACCGGGCCGCGCACCAGGAACGCGCCCAGCACGCACAACAGCGGCACCCACAGGCCGTCGTGGAGCACCAGCCCGCCGAGCCCCCACACCAGGACGTCCACCGGGTCGGTGATGTAGGCATCGCCGAGCAGCCCGTACAGGCCGTAGCCGGTCAGGGCGAGGCCGGCCGCCATGAGCAGAGCGCGGACCGCGGCGGTCATGCGACCACCTCGATCCTGGTGACCCACTTGGTCTGCAGCACGCCGGGCCGGTTCGGCGCGATGATCCGCGCCGGGAACCCGTGGTCCGCCGTCAGCACCTCGCCGTTGACCCGCAGGGCCAGCAGACTGAGCGGATCGTCGGCGTACCGGGCGGGCATCTCCATGACCCGGTAGGGGCCCTCGGCCTCCAGCGAGGTGACCCGGACGGAGGAACCGGCCGGGGCTCCGGCACGCGCCATCAGTTCGGAGACCCGGACCCCGCCCCACCGGGCGCTCGCGCTCCAGCCCTCCACGCACGCGATGGGCAGTTCCACCTCGTACTGGGGGAGTTCGCCGAGCTCGGCGAGGGTGAGTTCGTACCGCCTGGGCCCGTCGACCACGAGTCGCCAGCCGGCCGGCACCGTGAGCGTGCCGGCCCGGGCGGCGGTGCGGTTCACCGGCAGGCCCTGGGCGCCGAGGTCCGGGCGGCGCGGTGCCAGCAGGTCCAGGCCGCTCAGCCAGGGCACCGTCTGCCCGGCCGTGACCAGGGTGACCGCACCGGTCGCGGCGAAGACCGA
Source organism: Kitasatospora sp. NPDC089913 (assembly GCF_044748625.1). NCBI lineage: Bacteria > Bacillati > Actinomycetota > Actinomycetes > Kitasatosporales > Streptomycetaceae > Kitasatospora > Kitasatospora sp. NPDC089913. The sequence continues at coordinate 55,899 of NZ_JBIVGI010000004.1, forward strand.
GGTGAGGAACGCGCGCCGCCCGGCCAGGGCGGGAGCGGCCCGGCGCCACCAGTTCGCCGCGATCAGCGGCGCCTTGACCGCGAGGTGGACCAGCAGCCCGCCGGTGGCCAGCCAGCCCAGCCAGAAGTGCGTCTGCCGGAACGGGAACGGCCACGGGTACCACTGCAAGGTGTTCAGCAGCCCCGTGAACAGCTCCAGCAGGACGGCCGCGACCAGGACCGCGATGCCGAGCCGCTCCAGGGCGTGCAGCACGCTGCGCGCCGGCGGCCATTCGAACAGCCGGGGGTAGACCGCCCACAGCTTCGCGCCGGCCAGCGGGATCGCGGCCAGACCACCGATCACGTGCAGGCCCTGGGTGACGCGGTAGCCGTTCGCCGGGCGGGCGGGCAGACGGGGGGCGAGCCAGCCGGGCGGGTCCTGGAGCAGATGGCTGGTGAGACCGGTCAGGAAGCACAGCAGCAGGGCCGCGCCCAGCCACCGGCCCACGACGACCACGGTCCGCGGCTCGTGCAGCGACGAGGTGAACACGCCCTCGCGGAACGGCCCGCGCCGCAGGAACGACGGGGGAGCGGGCAGCGGCGGGTCGTAGCGGCGACGGGCAGGCGGGGCGCCGGAGTCGGCGGGTTCGGATTCCACGTTTCCATCGAACCGTTCCCGGACCGTGCTCCGGCACTTCGACGTGCTTACGGAATCCGAACGGCGGCCCCGCCGCCCAGCCCGCCGGGGCCCGCCGGTGGGAGGGTGGCCGACGTGAGCTCCCGTACCGCGCCGCCCCGCCTCCTCGCTCCCGCCGCCGCCCTCGCCGCCCTGGTCACCGCCCTGGCGCTGACCGTCGCCCGGGCCGGCGCCCTGCCGCGCCACGGCTGGTACCTCCTCGATGCCGCGCTCTTCGCCGTCGCGGTGGCGCTGCTGCGCAAGGTACCCGGCCGACAGGCCGTGCCACTGGTCCTGGCGGGCAGTGTCGCGGTGGCCGCCGTCGGGCTCCTGGCCCCGCCGCGGACCAGTGACGACGCCTACCGCTACGTCTGGGACGGGCGGGTCCAGGCCGCCGGGATCTCCCCCTACGCACACACCCCGGACGACCCGGCGCTCGCCCGGCTGCGCGACCCCGGGCTCTTCCCGGTGGGTGACGGCTGCACCGGCTGGGACGAGCGAACGACCGCGGCCGGCGACTGCACCCGCATCAACCGGCCGGCCGTGCACACCGTCTATCCGCCCGTGGCGCAGGCCTGGTTCCTCGCGCTGCACCCGGTCGGTGGCGGGGTGCGCGGGGTACAGGCCGCCGGGGCACTGCTGGCCGTGGCGACCACCGGGCTCCTGCTGGGCGCGGGGCGGGCGCCGTGGCGCGCCGCGCTGTGGGGCTGGTTCCCCGGTGTGACCGTGTGGGCCGTCAACGACGCGCACGTGGACACGCTCGGCGCGCTGCTGACGGTCGCCGGGCTCGGCTGCGCGGCCCGGGGACGGGCGGTGCGCGGGGGACTCCTCCTCGGCGGCGCGATCGCCACCAAACTGCTGCCCGCCCTCGCCCTTCCCGGGGCGCTGTCCGGTCTGGCGGCCCGCCGACCGACCCGCGGCGACGTGCTGCTCCTCGGATCGGCGCTGGGCGCGTTCGCCCTCTCCTACCTCCCGTACCTCGCCGCCTCGGGCACCTCCGTCCTGGGCTATCTGCCGGGCTACCTGCGGGAGGAGGGCTACGAACTGGGGCACCTCGACCGGTTCGGACTGCTGCGCCTGGTACTGCCGGACGCGCTCGCACCGTGGGCGGCGGGGCTGGTCCTGGCGACCGTGGTGCTCCGGGTGCTCCGCCGGGGCGACCGGGACCGGCCGTGGGAGGGCGCGCTGCTCGTGACGGGCACGGCGCTGCTGCTGGTCGCGCCCGGGTACCCGTGGTACGGGCTGCTGTTGGTCGCGCTGGTCGCCCTCGACGGCCGCTGGGAGTGGCTGGCCGTGCCGGCCGCCGGGCAGGCCCTGTACCTGACCGGAGGGCAGACCGCCCAGCAACTCGCCTACGGGACGGCGCTGTGCGTCGTCCTCGTGGTCCCGCTGCTGCGCCAGTACCTCGAGGAGCGGGCGGTCGTGGCGGTGGGCGGCCAGAAATGACGGAAGTCTGACGGCGCGGGGCGGACCCTGGCCCTTCGGCCTTCCGACTGGTCGGATCGGCCGTGTGAGCGAACAGGACGAAGAGGGCCGGGGCACGCCGGTCGGCCGACGCGTGGTGCTCGGGATGCTCGGGCTCGGCGCGGCGGGAGTCGTGGCCGGTCCGTACCTGCAACGCGCCCAGGACGCGGTGGCCGGCAAGGACCCGACGGGTCTCACCGGCCTGCTGCCGGGCGGAGGCGGCTTCCGGTACTACTCGGTGGTCGCCTCGGTCCCGGCCCGGGGCGAGGACACCTACAGCCTGACGGTGGACGGGCTGGTGGAACGGCCCGGCCGCTACCGACTGGCCGACCTGCGGGTGATGCCGCAGCGCCGGATCGTGCGGGACGTGCAGTGCGTGACCGGCTGGCGGGTACCGGGCACCCCCTTCGAGGGCGTGCCGCTGGCCCACCTGCTCGACGCCGCCGGCGTGACGGCGGGCGCCCGGGCGGTGCGGTTCAGCTGCTTCGACGGCGAGTACACCGAGAGCCTCACCCTGGAGCAGGCCCGGCGGGACGACGTCCTGGTCGCGCTCAAGCTCCAGGACGCCCCGATCTCCCACTCCCACGGCGGTCCGGTGCGGCTGTACGTGGCCCCGATGTACTTCTACAAGTCGGCCAAGTGGCTGTCCGGGATCACCGTCACCGATGCGGTGCGGCCGGGCTACTGGGAGGAACTCGGCTACGACACCGACGCCTGGGTCGGCCGCTCGAACGGACGCGACGATGCGCCGACCACCTGAGCTCCTGCTGCGCTTCACCCGGGCCGAGCGCCTGGTGCACCGCGCCACCGCCGCGCTGATGCTGACCTGCCTGGCCACCGCCGCCTGCCTCTACCTGCCGCCGCTGGCCGAACTGGTCGGCCGCCGAAGGCTGGTGGTCACCGTGCACGTGTGGTGCGGCCTCGCGCTGCCGGTGCCGCCGCTGCTCGGACTGGCGTTCCGCGCGGTGCGCGCGGACGTCTCCCGGCTGAGCCGCTTCGGCCCCGCGGACCGGGCCTGGCTGCGGGCGGTACGGGCGCGCGCGGCGCACCGTCCGGCGGGAAAGTTCAACGCCGGGCAGAAGCTGTACGCCCAGTGGACGCTCGGGTCGATGCTGGTGATCGTCGGCACGGGCCTGATGATGTGGCTGGTCCACCTGACGCCACCGGGCTGGCGGACCGGCGCGACCTTCGTCCACGACTGGCTCGCGGCGGCGATCGCCGTGGTGACCGCCGGGCACGTGCGGATGGCGGTCCGCGATCCCGAGGCCCGGCTCGGGATGCGGACCGGCCTGGTGGACCGGCGCTGGGCCGAGCGCGAGCACCCGCACTGGGTGCCCGCGCCGGCCGCGGACCGGGCGGACCCCGTCCGCGGCGGCGGACCCCCTCCGTGAGCCGCCCTGCGGTGCGGTCCCCGGGTGCGGAGGGGGACGGCCTCAGCGGGCGGGTCCGGCGCGCCCGCGCAGGGCGAGGAAGTGGCGGCCGTGCGAGGTCCACCGCTCCGCCTCGACCAGCCCGGCGCCGCGGGCCCGCCGGACGGCGGCCGCTGCGCCGAGGCGCGCCCAGGCGAACGGCGGCCCGAGCCGGCCGTCCGGGCCCTCGACCCGGACGGTGACCCGCTCGTCCACCTCCCGCGGTTCCACCTCCACCAGCAGCAGACCGTCCGGGGCGACCAGTTCGGCGGCGCGCCGCAGCAGGGCCTGCGGGTTGCCGCCGATGCCGAGGTTGCCGTCCGCCAGCAGGGCCGCGCCCCAGCGGCCCTCGGCCGGCAGCCGGTCGAACACCGAACGGCAGAGCGCCGCGCCGCCCAGGCCCAGGGTGCGGCTGACGGCGGCCGGTGTCACGTCGACACCGAGCGCCGGGACGCCGAGGGCGAGCAGCGCGGCGACCAGCCGGCCGGGTCCGCAGCCGAGGTCCACGACCGGCCCGGACAGGTCGAAGCAGCGCAGCAGCAGGCTGTGGTCACCGCCGGCGGCGGGCGCGCACCAGCGTTCGATGTCGAGCGGGATCCGGTGGCCGTCCTCGTCCCGCAGCCAGAGCGGGCCGCGTCCGGTGCGGACGGCCTCGGCGAACGGGTCGTCGATCCAGGCCGTGGCCGTGCCGCTCAACCCGCCACCTCGGGGGCGGTCGGGAGCGCCGACCCGGGGGCGCCCTGGATCGAGTGGAGGAGCGCGGCGAACCGGCTGCGCGGTGCCTGGGCGGCGACCAGCCGGGCGTCCTCGACGGTGTCGACATCGGTGGCCCCGGGCAGCCGGCGGACCACCAGATCCGCCGCGGCGAGCCGGTCGAGCAGCATCCGCCCGGTGTCCGGGGTCGACATCGGCACCCCCAGGAGGAGCCGGCGGGCGAGGTCCTCGGTCGGCCGGGCCAGCCCGAGGGCCCAGAAGCCGCCGTCGGACGCGGGCCCGTACCAGGCGTCCGCCCCGGCCCGGCCCACCGGCGAGAGCGGCTCGGCCAGGGTGGCCGCGGTCACCTGCGGAGTGTCCATGCCGACCAGCAGGGCGGGCGCGTGCGGGGCGAGCCGGGCCGCGTGGCCGAAGGCCGCCGCGAGCCGTGCGTCCAGCCCGCCGCCGCTCTGCGGAACCACCTGCCAGCCCGGCGGGAGCCAGCGGCCCGGTTCGCCGTCGAGGACCAGCAGGCGCCGCCCGGCGGGCACGGTCGCCAGGGTGTGCAGGGTGTCCACGAGTGCGGCCTCGGCCAGCGCCGCCGCCTGCTCGGGCGTGCAGGCCGGGGTGAGCCGGGTCTTCACCCGGCCCGGCACGGGAGCCTTGGCGATGACCAGCAGGGTGGGCGGCGGGGCGGCCAGGACGGCCCCCATGTCGCGGACCGCCTGCCGGGTGCCGCGCAGCGTGCCGGTGACCTTCGACCGGCCGGCGCGCGGCAGGTAGTCGACGGAGGTCTCGGTGATCCGCATGCCGGCGGCCGAGGCGGCGAGCACCATCTCCAGCGGGTAGCCGGAGCGGCGGTCGCCCAGCCCGAGCGCGAGCAGCCGTTCCCGCCGCGCGGCCCGCATCGGCCCCAGGTCGTGCAGCGGGGCGCCGGTGCGGGCCCGCAGGCGGTGCGCCAGCACGGTGTTGGCGAGCCGGGCGTGCACGGGCCAGGCGTTCACGGTCACCGGCCGGCGGCGGCCGAGCACGAGGTCGGCGCTGCCGTCGGCCACCGGAGCGGTGACCCGGGGCAGCTGGGCGGGGTCGAGGGAGCCGTCGCAGTCCAGGAAGCAGACCAGCTCGGCGGTGGCGGCCAGGAGCCCGGCATGGCAGGCGGCACCGAATCCGCGCCGGGACTCCTCGACCACGGTCGCCCCGAGGGACCGGGCCAGCTCGGCCGAGCCGTCGCGCGAACCGTTGTCCACGACGACGGCCCGCCAGCCGGGCGGGATCCGCCCGAGGACCCAGGGCAGGGCCGCCGCCTCGTCGAGGCAGGGCAGGACGACATCGACGCCGGGGGAGAGCGGGGTTACGGAGGTCACGCCGGTCACGCTAGGGGCCGTCCGGCCCCGTGCGGCGGTGCCGCAGCCTTACGGAAGTCGAACGTCGCGCCGACGGCCCACCGGGGCGCCGTCGCGACGGAGTTCCGGATCTTACGGAGGTCGAACGGAAGCCGGCCGCGGCCCCCGCACCGGTGCGGGGGCACCTATCCTCGGCGGGGTGAACGAGCCCTCCGCCACCACCGGACCACCGGCCGCCGGCCGCGTCCTGGTGATCGACGACGACCCGACCGTGGCCGAGGTCGTCGCCGGTTACCTCGCCCGAGCCGGCCACCACGTCGACCACGCCGCCGACGGCCCGCAGGGGCTCGCCCTGGCCCGCGCCCACCGTCCCGACCTGGTGGTCCTCGACCTGATGCTCCCGGGCATCGACGGCCTCGAGGTGCTGCGGCGCCTGCGCGGCCAGGACACCGGCGCGCAACTGCCCGTCGTGATGCTCACCGCCAAAGGCGACGAGGGCGACCGCATCCTCGGCCTGGAGCTGGGCGCCGACGACTACGTCACCAAGCCGTTCAGCCCGCGCGAGCTCGTCCTGCGGGTCCAGTCGGTGCTGCGCCGCTCGCGGGCGGGGGCGCCGGCGCCCGGCGGCTCGGCCGGTCCGGTCCGCTCCGGGGACATCGGCCTCGACGGGCCGGCCCGTCGCGCCCACCGGGCGGGGAACGAACTGTCGCTCACCGCACGGGAGTTCGACCTGCTGGCGTTCCTCCTGCGGCACCCGGGGACAGTGTTCTCCCGGCAGGAGCTGATGGCCCGCGTCTGGGGCTGGGACTTCGGCGACCTCTCCACCGTGACCGTCCATGTGCGGCGCCTGCGCGAGAAGATCGAGGACGACCCCGCCGCACCCCGGCTGATCAGCACGGTGTGGGGCGTCGGCTACCGCTACGACCCGGCGCCGGGCGCCGAGGAGGACCGCTCGTGAAGGACCTGCTGCTGATCGCCCTGTTCGCCGCCCTCGGCGCCGGCGGAGCGGGCCTGCTCGGCTGGCCCGCCGTCCGGCTGCTGCGCCGGCGCTCGATGGCGCTCTCGCTGTTCTGCGTCGCCGTCGTCACCGTGCTCGCCGTCACCTCCGGGACCTTCGCCGTCGCGCAGGCCATGTTCCTCTCCGCCCACGACCTCGGCGTCGTGATAACGGTGCTCGCCATGGCCGCCGTCGTGTCCCTGTGCACGGCCGCGCTGCTGGGACGGCAGGTGGTCGCCGGCAGCCGGGCGCTGACCGCGGCCGCCAGGACCGTCGGCAGCGACACCGGCTTCACCGCGCCCGCCCACCCGCTGGGCCGCGAGCTCGCCCAGCTCAGCGGGGAGCTCGCCGCGACCAGCGCCCGGCTCGCCGAGTCCCGGGCCCGCGAGCAGGCCCTCGAACAGTCCCGGCGGGAGCTGGTCGCCTGGATCTCGCACGACCTGCGCACCCCGCTGGCCGGGCTGCGGGCGATGGCCGAGGCGCTGGAGGACGGTGTCGCCGAGGAGCCCGAGCGCTACCTCCGGCGGATCCGGACCGAGGTCGAGCGGCTCACCGGCATGGTGGACGATCTGTTCGAACTCTCCCGGATCCAGGCCGGCACCCTCTCCCTCTCGCTCTCCCGGGTCTCCGTCTATGACCTGGTCGACGACGCCCTGGCCGGTGCCCACGCGCTGGCCCGTCAGCGCGGAGTCCGGCTCGAGGGCCGGCAGGTGGAGCCCGAACCGGTCGAGGTGGACAGCCGGGAGATCACCCGGGTGCTGGGCAACCTCCTGGTCAACGCGATCCGTTCGACGCCCCAGGACGGTGTGGTCGCGGTGTCCGCGCGGCGGGAGGCGGACGAGGTACTGCTGTCCGTCACCGACGGCTGCGGCGGCATCCCCGCCCAGGACCTGCCCCGGGTCTTCGAGACCGGCTGGCGCGGCACCGCGGCCCGCACGCCCAGACCGGCCGATCCGGGCGAGCGGTCCGACCGGCCCGGGGCCGGTGGCAGCGGGGCCGGTGGCAGCGGGGCCGGTCTGGGCCTCGCCATCGTCCGTGGCATCGTCGAGGCCCACGCCGGGCGCGCCCGGGTCCACAACGTCGCCGGCGGCTGCTGTTTCGAGATCGCGCTGCCCTCCGCCCGGGGCTGATCCCACCAACCCGGGCCGCCCGCGGAAGCCGCGGGCCCGCGGAGACCACGGGCCCGCAGGGCCTCAGACCTGCAGGACCTCAGACCCGCAGCGGTGCGGCGGCGAACTCCGTCATGCCCCGCTCGAACGGAACCCGCGGCCGCCAGCCCAGTTCGGCCCGCAGCCGGGTCGAGTCGGCGGTGACGTGGCGCACGTCGCCGAGCCGGTACTCGCCCGTCACCACCGGAGCCGGGCCGCCGTGGGCCGCGGCCAGCGCGTCCGCCATCTCCCCGACGGTGCGCACCTCGCCGCTGCCCACGTTGTACGCCCGGGCGCTGCCCGGCGGCCGGTCTCCCACGGCCACCAGCGCCGCCAGGTTGGCGGCCGCGACGTCCTCGACGTGGACGAAGTCCCGGCGCTGGCCGCCGTCCTCGAAGACCCGGGGCGCCTCGCCCCGGGCGAGGGCGGACCGGAAGAGCGAGGCCACCCCCGCGTACGGGGTGTCGCGCGGCATGCCGGGGCCGTACACGTTGTGGTAGCGCAGCGTCAGGACGGCTCCGCCGCAGGCCCGAGCCCAGGCGGCGGCCAGCTGCTCCTGGGCCAGCTTGGTCACCGCGTAGACGTTGCGGGGGTCGGCGGGCGCGCTCTCCGCGACCAGGTCCGGCCGCAGCGGAGCGCCGCAGACCGGGCAGGGCGGCTCGAACCGGCCGGCGTCCAGATCGGCGGGCCGCCTCGGCCCCGGTGCCACCCCGCCGTGCCGCGCGCAGCGGTAGCGCCCCTCGCCGTAGACCACCATGGATCCGGCCAGGACCAGCCGGCGCACGCCTGTCCGCGCCATGGCGGCCAGCAGCACGGCGGTGCCGAGGTCGTTGCAGCCGACGTACTGCGGTGCGTCGTCCAGGTCCAGTCCCAGCCCGACCATCGCCGCCTGGTGGCAGACCGCGTCCACCCCGGCGACCGCGTCCTCGACGGCCGCGGCGTCCCGGACGTCCGCGTGCCGGAACTCGACGCCCGGCGGCAGCGCGGGTGCCCTCCCGGACGGATGGACCGCCGGCAGCAGGGCGTCCAGGACCCGCACCGCGTGCCCGGCCGCGACCAGGCCGCGCACCACGGACACGCCGATGAAACCGGCACCGCCGGTGACCAGGATTCTCATGCCGTCGACGCTAGCCGCCGCCCGGGTCGGCGGTGCTCCGACACGGGGCGGCGTCAGGGAACGGTAAGACGTGGGTGCCGCCCCGCAGCGGTACGGACGTCAGTAGCCGTAGACCATCCGGTAGGCGACCTCGGGCAGGAACTGGCCGCCGGTCGAGCCCGTGCCGACGCCGCAGTTGCCGTCGGACTCGCCGGGCACCTTGATCCACAGCAGCAGCTCGGCGCCGCCGCCCGTCTGCGGGCGCCGGCCGATCCGCCGTCCCGCCGGGTTGCACCACGTGCCGTCCGAGCCGTTCCCGTTGCGGCTGGTGTCGACGACGTACGGCTTGCTGAAGCCCTTCGTCGCCCTCAGGGCGGCGTTGACGGCGTTGCCGTAGGCGGTGTTCTCCGCGGTGGTGAAGTAGTTCGACACGTTCAGGGAGAAGCCGTGGGCGCCGGCCACCCCCGCCGCGGCCAGATGCCGGGCCATGGTGTCGGCGCCCAGCCAGCCGGGGTTGCCGGCGTCCAGGTAGACCCAGGCGTTCGGCGCCTTGGCCCTGAACTGCGCGAGGGCGTCGTTCAACAGCCCGTTGCGGGCGGCGATCTGGGCCGGGGACATGCAGCTCTCGTCGCCGAGCGAGTCGGGTTCGAGGACGACCAGCGCGGGCCGGCTGCCGATCCCGGCGGCGAACGCGCCGATCCAGCTCCGGTACTCGGCGGCGCTGCCCGCCCCGCCGCCGGACTGTCCCGCGCAGATGTCCCGGTCGGGGATGTTGTAGGCGACCAGGACCGGCCGTTTCCCGGCGGCGGCGGCCGCGCGGGTGTAGGCCGCGGTGGCCGTGCCGACGGCGCCGCTCCAGTTGCCGAACCAGCGTGCCATCGGCACGTCGGCGATCGAGGACTGGATCGCGGGGGCGCGCCCGTCGCCGCGGTTGGCGTTGACCCACAACTGCGGTCCGGAGCCGGGGTCGACGTAGAAGTCGTCGGCGAGGGGAGCGGGGCCGACGGCGTGGGCGGGCCCGGGGACGAGCGCGAGCAGGACGGCGGTCAGGGCCGGTGCCACGAGCAGGGACGTCCTGCGGTTCGATCGGCGCATGGGGGAGCTCCTCCGTGACGGGGCGGGGCGCGGGTACGAGCTCGGCGGGTCTTCGTCGCACACCCTGCCCCTGCCCCTGTCACCGAGTATGTCGAGCAGGTGGCCGCATGCTGCGGGAAACCTAGGGCTGTCCTGACTGTTCGTCAAGTGATTCGTCAAGTGATCCGACCGGGTGGAGCCGACCCTCGTGGCGGCGTCGAACGGACGGCGTGGCCGGTGGTGCCGGTCCGGTCGGCGGCGGTGCCCCGGCGGCGGTTCAGCGGTTCACCGCGCGCATCCCGTCCTCGTCGTAGCGCTCGCCCTCGACCTCGGGCAGCTCGGCGTCGATGCGGGCCAGGTCCTCGGCGGTCAGCTCGACGTCGACCGCACCGGCGTTCTGCTCCAGATAGCTGCGGCGCTTGGTGCCCGGGATCGGCACGAGGTCCTCGCCGCGGGCCAGGACCCAGGCGATGGCCAGCTGGGCCGGGGTGACGTCCTTCTCGGCTGCGATCTCCTTCACCTTCGCGGCGAGCCGGAGGTTGGCGGCGAGGTTGGCGTCGGTGAAGCGCGGGTTGGTGCGGCGGAAGTCGTCCTGGTCGAGCTCCTCGGGGGAGCTGAAACGGCCCGCGAGGAAGCCCCGGCCGAGCGGGGAGTACGGCACGAAGCCGATTCCGAGCTCCCGGCACGCCGGGAGCACCTCGGCCTCCACGTCCCGGGTCCAGAGCGAGTACTCGCTCTGGACGGCGGTCACCGGGTGGACGGCGTGGGCGCGGCGGATGGTCTCGGCGCTCGCCTCGCTCAGCCCGATGTGGCGCACCTTGCCCTCGGCGACCAGTTCGCCGAGCGCGCCGACGGTCTCCTCGATCGGCACGGTCGGGTCGACCCGGTGCTGGTAGTACAGGTCGATGCGGTCGGTCCCGAGCCGGGCGAGCGAACCGTGGACGGAGCTGCGGACGTGCTCGGCCGAGCCGTCCTGGCGGCCCACCGTCGACATGTCGCCCGGAACGGCCTCGTCCATCCGGTAGTTGAACTTGGTGGCGATCACGTACTCGTCACGGTGGCCCCGGACGGCCTCGCCGACCAGGGACTCGTTGGTGAGCGGCCCGTAGACCTGCGCCGTGTCGAGGAAGGTGATCCCGAGGTCCAGCGCCCGCCGGACGGTCGCGATGCCCTCGTCCTGGTCGGCCGTGCCGTAGAAGGCGGACATCCCCATGCAGCCGAGGCCGATGGCCGAAACCTGGAGATCCCGCAGACTGCGCTGTCGCATGTGGCGTGCCGGTCCTTCGTCTCGTTCGTGCCGTGTGCTCTTGATCGTGCGTTCCCGACGTGGCCCGACGCCCTCCGGGCGCCCCGTCCGGTCGACCCCGTTCGGCCACGTCCCCCGGAGACCTTACGGGGTGCTCCGCCGAAGGGAACTGACCGGGCGTCGGTTCGGCGTGCCGCCCGCAGCCCGGCTAGCCTGGAGTCGTGGTTGCCGTCTACCAGGAAGAAGTGGCCATGAGCGAAGCGGAGTTCATCAGCGCCCCCGCCCTCGTCCTGCGGTCCCTCGCCCGGGACCCCGACCGGCCGGCGGTCACCACCGCCGACGGTGCCACCCTCACCGCCGGAGAGTTCGCCGCCACCGCCTACCGGCTCGCCCACGAGCTGGTCGCCCGCGGCGTCACCCGGGGCGACACCGTCGCCCTCCTCACCGGCAACACCGCCGAGGCACTCGCCGCCCGTTACGCCGTCGGCGTCGCCGGTGCCCGGGTGGTCAACCTCTACGACGGGATGAGCACCGCCGTCCTCGCCGGGATCGTGGCCGGCGTCGACACCGCCGTCCTCCTCGTGGATTCCGAACGGTACGCGGAAGTGGCGGAGTTGACGGCTCTGGTCGACGTGCCGACGGTGCTCGCCCTGGGGCCGGGCCCGGCCGGGGTCGGCGAGGACGCGATCGCGGCCTCGGCCCACCGGCCGGCCGAACCCCCGGCCGTGCCGATCGGCCCGCAGGACCACCTGGGCATCCGCCACACCGGCGGCACCACCGGCATCCCCAAGGGCATCCTCAGCCTGCACGGCCCCTACCGCCGGGTGTTCGACGTCCCGTTCGGCCCGGACGGGACGGCTCCCCGGTTCCTCGCGGCCACCTCGATCGCCCATCTCGCCGGTGTGCTAAGCGATCTGACGCTCCACCACGGTGGAGCGGTGATCCTCCAGCGCTCCTTCGAGCCCGGCGAGGTACTGGCCGCCGTCGAACGCGAGCGCATCACCGACCTGTGGGTCCTGCCGCCGCTGCTCCACCGCCTGCTGGACCACCCGTCGATCTCCACTGCCGACCTCTCCAGCCTGCACCGCGTCAGTTACGGCGGCTGCGTCGCCTCCCCGGCCCGGGTCCGCGAGGCCATCAAGGCGTTCGGCCCGATCCTGACCGGCGGTTACGGGATGTCGGAGGCGCAGAACATCGCCGTGCTCGCCCCGCAGGACCACGACCGGACCGGGCCCGGCGGACAGCTCTCGGTCGGCCGGCCCCTCCCGGGAGTCGAGGTGGAGATCCGTTCCGCCGACGGTACCCGGCTGCCGAGCGGGGAGCAGGGCGACATCCACGTCCGCTCGCGCTCCCTGATGGCCGGGTACTGGAAGCGCCCCGAACTGACCGCCGAGGTGCTGCGCGACGGCTGGCTGCACACCGGTGACATCGGCCACCTCGACCAGGACGGCTACCTCTACCTGGCCGACCGGCGCACGGACCGGATCATCGTGGTCGGCGGCCACGTCTACCCGTCCGAGGTGGAGGAACTGCTGCTCACCCACCCGGACGTGGCCCAGTGCGCGGTCCTCGGCGTGCGGGACGCGCAGCAGACCGAGCACGTCCACGCCGTGGTGGTCCCCGCGCCCGGGAGGCGACCGGACCTCGGGGAGGTGCGCGCCTTCGTCAGCACCCGCAAGGGCCGTATCTACGCTCCCGAGGCGCTGCACCTGGTACCCGAGATCCCGCTCACCTCGGCGGGCAAGCCGGACAAGAAGCGCCTGCGGGAGACGCTCGCTCCCGTCGCGCGGTAGCCGGGGTCCGCTTCCCCGCCGGGGTCCTGACGCTCTCTCGGCGGTCCGGCGGTCCGGCGGTCGGCAGCGGGGCGGGGTGCGAAAACGACTTGTCCGCCTCGCGAGGCCTGTGCCACTGTTCCGACTCGATCAACAGTGGATCACTGCCGACTGCCGACCGGCGGCTGCCGGGCGCCCCGGCGTCCGCCGGGTCATGGATGGGGAAATATGAGCCTTGGCGCGATGGACCAGCAGTACGCGGACGAGTGTCGGCGGTCCTTGGCCACGGAGCAAGCGCGGAGCCTCTCGGAGACGGACAACTGGGGGCATGTGGACAAGGAGCAGGTCCATCGGGACTGGGGCGTCCTCTACACCGAGGTCGCGGCCCGGCTGGAGGGATCCCTCCCGGAGGACGAGCACATCCAGGAGTTCGTCCGCAGGCACTTCGCGATCATCTGCCGCTTCTACACCCCTACCAGGCAGGCGTACATCGGCATGGCTCTCCTGTACGCGGAGGACGACGCGATGAGGGAGTACCACAACTCCTTCCACCCGCGGATGGTCGAGTTCCTGGGCGACGCGATGAAGGTCCACGCCGAACAGGGCGCCGGCTTCCCCGCGTAGCGACCGGGCCCGCCCGCGCGCAGCGGCCGCCGCGCGGGCGGGCGACCACCACCGCCAGGCAGGGCGTCCCGTCTCACAGCGGGGCGAGGACGTCCTGGGGGGCTCCGTCGAGGACGAGGCCGTTGTCCCAGCGGACCCGGACCGTCACCCGGTCGCCCCGCTCGCGGTGGGCGGCCCATTCCGGCTCCAGCGTGGCGATCTCGGCCTCCAGCCGCTCCCGGCTGCCCGTCGGCATGGTGTGCCCGTAGTCCTCGAACAGCGCCTTGAGCCGCTGGTACTCGCGTACCTCGTGGCTCTCCGGGAGGACGCCGTCCACCCGCTCGACGGTGCCCTCGATCCCGGCGCCCAGCGAGAGGAACCCGGCCGGGGCCCCGGACTCCCCGGCGAACGCCTCGCCGATCCCGAGGTCCTCCGTCAACCGGACCCGCCGGCCCTCCTCCAGGGTCATCCGTCCGCTGCCTCTCCGTCGTTCTCCGGTGCCGCCGTCGGCCCGGCGGGCCCGCGACCCGGTCATTATCCGCCCCCGCGAGCCCCGCTCCCGTCCGGGCTCCGTGCCTGTCCTGGCTCTGTCCGGGCTCCGTCCCGGTCCGGATCCTTCGCCGGGCCGGGACGACGTACGACCGGCCGTCACGCGAAATTCACAAACCGGCATCTACTCGCATAGACCGGCGATGGGCCATCCTGGTGCGGCATTCGCGGTCGAGTCCGAGGTCCACCACATCCTCACCAGGAGTAGCCGATGAAGCCGATGAAGCCACGTACCGCCGCCACCGCGGCCACCGTCCTGGCCCTGGCCCTGGCCGGCCTCGCCGTCTCGGCGCCCACGGCCGGTGCCAGCGGCACCAAGCTGTCGCAGGCGACGGCGGCCGGTCAGTTCCGGAGCGCCGGCATCACCTGGAGCTCCAGTGGCGGCTGCACCACCCGCTCCAACTCCACCTGCACCTCGTTCGAGCAGATCAACTCGGGCACGGTGAGCACGATCATCACCCTCAAGCAGTCCAGCGGCTGCGCGATCAACATCACGGGCGGGACCGAGGTGGGCCACGCCTCCGGCACCTACAGCCACTACAACGGCTACAAGGTCGACATCTCCCGCAGCTCCTGCATCGACGGCTACATCCAGAACAGCTTCACGTACATCGGCCTGCGCGGCGACGGCTACCCGCAGTGGAAGGCCGCCTCCGGCAACCTCTACTGCAACGAGGGCAACCACTGGGACATCACGGTCTACTGACACCGCGCCGGTCCACCGGCACCGCTCCACGGGGCCGGTCCACGGGGCCGGCCCCTCCGGCGGGCCGATCACTCGCCCTCGGTGAACGCCTCCCGCAGCCGGGCCTCCTCCTCCGCCGAGAGGTTCGTCTCCAGGAGCTCGGCCTGCCGGCCGGTGAACTCCGCCCGCACCCGGTCCACCACCGCGTCCGAGCTGAGCACGAACAGCGCCGAGGTGCCCGGGGTGACCTTCTCCCGCACCTGCCGCACGAAGTCGTCGTCGATACCGACGTGCGCGAGGTGTCCCCCGAGCGCACCTCCGGCCGCGCCCAGCGCCGCGCCGAGCAGCGGGACGAAGAAGATCAGCCCGAGGATGAAGCCCCAGAACGCGCCGCCCACGGCGCCCATTCCGACGAGGTCGCCCAGGTGGCGGGTCCGGGGCTTCCTGGCGCCGTCCGGCCAGCTGACCACGGCGCCGTCCTCGACCTTGATCAGTTCCTGCCGCTGGAGCTTCTGCAGGGTGTCGAGGGCTTCGTCCGCCCCGGTCGCGGTGGGAAAACGCCAGACCGTCAGGGTCGCCATCATGGTCTCCGATCGCACGGGAATGTCCGAAGCCCCATCGTCGTCCCGGGCACCGGCCGCCGCCACGCACGGCCGTCGGACGGGCGACCGGGGCGGCCCGGACCACCGGAACCGGCCCCTGCGGCCCTCCGGGCCCCGACTACCGGCGGCAGCCCGCCCCGGACGGCCGAGGACGGATTGACGCGGCCACCGGGCGGCCGCAGCGTGGCAGACGGCACTCCCTCCACGGACGGGGCTCCGGCCCCCGCCGGCCCCCGCCTGCCGTCCGGGCCCACCCGGCCGTGCGGACGGAGCGACCGGCGGACTGCGAAAGGAACCGGTGCGGGCGATGTCGGAGGGACGTGCGGCCGAACGCGTCGCGGAGTTCATCGAGCCACTGCGGGTGAAGCCGGGGTCGACGGTGGACCTCACGGAGGACTTCGACCCCCGGTACAAGGCGGGCCTGAAGAAGAGCGAGAGCGTCGAACTGCTCCGCACCGGGGTGTCGCTGCTGGCCGACCACCAGGCGCGACTGGCCGCCCAGGACACCTACGGCGTGCTGTTCTGCCTCCAGGCGATCGACGCCGGCGGCAAGGACGGGACGATCCGCCACGTCATGAGCGGCGTGAACCCGCAGGGTGTCCGGGTGAGCAGCTTCAAGGTGCCGTCCGCCGAGGAACTCGACCACGACTACCTGTGGCGGTACGCGCGGCGGCTGCCGGCGCGCGGCGAGATCGGCGTCTTCAACCGCTCGCACTACGAGGAGGTCCTCGTCGTGCGGGTCCATCCGGAGAACCTCGACCGGCAGAAGCTGCCGGGGGAAGCGAAGGGCCCGGACGTGTGGCAGCGCCGCTACCGGGAGATCAACGACTGGGAGCGCTACCTCACCGACAACGGCATCAAGGTGGTGAAGGTCTTCCTGAACCTCTCCAAGGAGGAACAGCGCCTGCGTTTCCTGAAGCGGATCGACCGGCCGGAGAAGAACTGGAAGTTCTCCGCGGCCGACGTCCGTGAGCGCGAGCACTGGGACGACTACCAGGAGGCCTTCTCGGAGATGCTGTCGGCCACCAGTACGCCGTGGGCGCCCTGGTACGTGGTGCCGGCCGACCGCAAGTGGTTCGCCCGCATCTGCGCGGCCGCCGTGCTCGCACACACGCTGATCGGGATCGACCCGCGGTACCCCTCGCTCGACGCGCAGGCGCGCGAGGAACTCCTCGCCGCCCGGCGCAGGCTGGAGGCGGAGGCCCCCTGACCGGAGGGTCGGAGCGACCGGCGCGTCGGCCGCGGCGGCCTCCCGGCCTGAGCGGCCGGGAGGCCGCCCGGGCCGGGCGTCAGTGCTCGGGGGATCCGGTGTGCCACGTCAGTTCGACCTCCAGCTCGACCTTGCCGTCCTCCAGCTCGACCTCGATCTCGACGGCGAGCTCGTCGGGGATCCGCAGGGTGAGCCGGCCCGGTCCGAGTTCCAGCTCGGCCTGGCCGCCGCGCCTGAGCGCGGCCGCGAGGGCCTCCAGCTGATCGGCGGCCTCGGCGCGCGACAGGGTGCGCTTCTGGGTGAACTCGAGATCCTTCACGGGTGCCTCCTGCTCCCGGCGGAATCGGCGGCCACACCCCATTCTGGTTCCGTTTCTCCCGGTCGGCCCGGTGGGAGGAGCAGGAGCAGGAGCAGGAGCAGGAGCAGGAGCAGCGGAGCAGGGGGCGGGAGCGCGGACGGGCCGGGAGGGAGGGAGCGTGCCAGACTCGCAGTACCGGGCCCGGTCCACGGTCCGGTGGCGGGCCGGGGAGGCTGGTCCGGCCGGGGCCCGCCGGGTGCGACGGGAGGTACGGCGTCATGTCCTTCGAGGGCGCGATCCCGGATGTCTACGAGCGGTACCTGGTCCCGCTGTTGTTCCGCCCCTATGCCCGGGACCTGGCGCGGCGCCTGGCCGGGCGACGGCCCCGGGACGTGATCGAGACCGCCGCCGGAACCGGTGCGGTCACCCGGGAGCTGGCCGCGGAGCTGCCCCCGGAGACTTCGATCACGGCGACCGACCTCAGCGGGCCGATGCTCGACCGCGCCCGGGCAGTGGTGCCCGACCGCCCGGTGCGCTGGGTCGAGGCGGACGCGACGGCGCTGCCGTTCCCGGACGGTTCCTGCGACGCGGTGGTGTGCCAGTTCGGGGTGATGTTCTTCCCCGACCGGCCGCGTGCCTTCGGCGAGGCGCTCCGGGTGCTGCGGCCCGGCGGCGTCCTGCTGTTCAACGTCTGGGACGCCATCGGGGCGAACGGGTTCACCGCCGTCGCGGAGGCCGCGGTCGCGGAGGTCTTCCCCGCGGACCCGCCGGACTTCATGAGCCGGGTCCCGTTCGCCTACCACGATGCCGCCGTGATCGCGCGCGACCTCGCGGCCGGAGGGTTCACGACCCCGCCGCAGATCGAGACCGTCGCCGAGCGAAGCCGTGCCGGGGCGGCCCGGGACGCGGCGGTGGCCCTCTGTCAGGGCACCCCGCTGCGCACCGAGATCGAGGCGCGGCCCGGGCGCTCCCTGGACGAGGTGACCGGGGCGGTCGAGGCGGCGCTCGCCGACCGTTTCGGCACCGGGCCGATCGAGGGCCCGCTGAGCGCCCTGGTGGTGACCGTCACCCGCTGAGCGGGCGGGGGAGGGGAGGGCCGGGGAGGGGAGGACGGGGGGAGGGCGGGGGGAGGGCGGGGCACCCGTCGTGGTCGGGCGGTGGCGCTCCGGCACGCTCGCGGTGATACGCCCGGACCTGCCGTACCCGCCTGTCCGGGTGGGGAGTTGCGCCGGTCGGGGTGACGGTTCGGGCCCGGCGTCACGGTGCTCCGGAAGTTGAGGACTTGGTTCCATTCAACGTCTTCCGCCGCAATGTGAAGTATGCCATTGTACATGCCACACTCCACCGCACCGATGGTGTGCCGATCCCCGCGGCCTGCCCTTCGACGGTCCCCACCCATGCCCGGTCGTGACCCCACGACGTCCGGGTACAGCTCGGAGGCCCCCACTTGAGCCCCACCCGCATACCCGGCCTGCCACAACTGGCAAGGCTGCTGACCCTCCTTCTGGCACTGTGCACCGTGCTCGCCGTGTTCGCCCCCGGCAGCCACGCCGCCCCGTCGGCCACCCCCACGGCCCCGGCCGGCGCCGGCACCCCGGCACCCCAGCCCGCCGCCGGAACCTCCCCGTACACCGGCGAGGCCGACCGGGGCACGCCCGTCCCGGCCAGGAACCGGGCACCGTTCAACGCCCCGCTGGACGCGGTGGCTTCGGCCCAGTCCCTCGGCCTGAACACCAGTACCACCGGCCGCTCCCCGTCCTCCGGGACCGCCGCGAAGTCAGTCGGCAGCGCCGCGCCCTCGGCCACCGCGGCCGCCGAAGTCGCCTGCAAC
This sequence comes from Kitasatospora sp. NPDC089913, assembly GCF_044748625.1. NCBI lineage: Bacteria > Bacillati > Actinomycetota > Actinomycetes > Kitasatosporales > Streptomycetaceae > Kitasatospora > Kitasatospora sp. NPDC089913. Next base: position 74,573 of record NZ_JBIVGI010000004.1, read on the forward strand.
GCCTCGGACTTCACCTCCCGCACCGGCGGCGCCCTGGTCCAGGCGGTCAAGGCCGCCACCAGCGACTGCGTCAACCAGCTGTTCAACCTCACCGGCAACGACGCCTACTGGGCCTTCCGCGAGGCCCAGATGGTGAGTGTCGCCGACGCGCTGCGCTCCTCGGCGTCGGCCTACCCGGGCGACAACAGCACCTCCGTCGCGCAGTTGGTGCTCTACCTGCGGGCCGGCTACTTCGTGCAGTGGTACCACGCGTCCGATGTCGGCACCTACGGCACCGCCCTGCAGAGCTCGATCCGCGGCGCGCTGGACTCCTTCTTCAACAGCGCCCGTTCGCGCGACCTGACCGCCGCCAACGCCGCGATCCTCGGCGAGACGGTCACCCTGATCGACAGCGCGCAGGAGAACACCCGCTACCTGCCGGTGATCAAGAGGCTCCTGACCGACTACGACCCCGCCACCCACAACGGTGTCAAGGGCATGGCCGGAGCGGTCAACAACGTCTTCAACGTGCTGTTCCGCGGCCACCAGCTGGCGAACTTCCAGACGGCCGTGGCGGCCGACCCGTCGCTGCTCGACACCCTCTACAACTTCGCCGCCGTCAACAGCTCCCTGTACGGAACCGACTTCGGCTACCTGCCCTACAACGCGACCCGCGAGCTCGGCCGTTTCGTCCAGTACGCCGCGCTGCAGCCCAAGGTCCGCCCGCTGCTCAAGGGCCTGGCCCAGCAGAGCTCCCCGAGCGGACGGACGGCCTACCAGTGGGCCGCCGTCGCGGAGATGGCCGCCGAGTACGACGCCGCGAACAGCGCCTACTACGGCACCACCGACGCGGCCGCGCGCCTGCGGTCCGGCCTCCTGGCCACCACCTCCACCTGCTCCCCGAGCATCCGGATCATCGCCCAGCAGGCGACCACCGACAACCTGAACGCCGCCTGCCGCAGCCTCACCGCCCAGGACGCGTACTTCCACGCGGTGGCCAAGGACAACGGTCCGGTCGCGGACGACCGGAACACCACCATCGAGGTCGTCGTCTTCGACAGCCCCTTCGACTACCAGGTGTTCGCCGCCTCGATCTACGGCATCAACACCGACAACGGCGGCATGTACCTGGAGGGCAAGCCGAACGTCGCGGGCAACCAGCCGCGCTTCCTCGCCTACGAGGCGCCGTTCGCCAAGCCCGCGTTCGAGGTGTGGAACCTCAACCACGAGTACACCCACTACCTCGACGGCCGCTTCGACATGTACGGCGACTTCGACTCGGGCGTGACCACCCCCACCATCTGGTGGATCGAGGGCTTCGCCGAGTACGTCTCCTACTCCTACCGCAAGCTGAACTACGACGCGGCGATCACCGCGGCGGGCCTGCACACCTACAAGCTCTCCACCCTCTTCGACACCACCTACGAGAACACCAACACCGAGCGCACCTACCGCTGGGGCTACCTCGCCGTGCGCTACATGCTGGAGCAGCACCGGGGCGACGTCGACGCCGTGCTCGCCAAGTACCGCACCGGTGACTGGAACGGCGCCCGCGGCATCCTGAAGAGCACCATCGGCACCCGCTACGACGCCGACTTCGACACCTGGCTCACCGCCTGCGCCGCCGGCGCCTGCGCCAACACCACCCCGCCCGCCAACCGGCCCCCGACCGCGGCCTTCACCGCCTCGGTCAACGGCAGCAGCGTCAACCTGACCGACCTGTCCACCGACCCGGACGGCACCGTCGTCGGCCGGACCTGGAGCTTCGGCGACGGCACCGGGTCCACCGCCGCCAACCCCTACAAGACCTACCAGAGCCCCGGCACCTACACCGTCACCCTGACCGTCGTCGACGACAAGGGCGCCAAGGCGAGCACCAGCCGCAGCCTGGTGATCACCGCCGCGAGCGAGTGCGCCAACCCGGACGTCCGCGTCCTCGACCGCAACTGCGCCCGTAGCAACGTCTCCGCGACCACCGGGAACTACGCCCACTTCTACCTCTACGTGCCGGCCGGCACGCAGAACATCACCGTCAGCACCAGCGGCGGAACCGGCAACGCCGACCTCTACTACGACTGGGGCAGCTGGGCGACCAGGAACAGCTACGTCACCCGGTCGGCCAAGGCCGGCAACACCGAGTCGCTGACCATCACCAACCCCCCGACCGGCTACGTCTACTTCAGCCTCCTCGCGGAGGAGGGCTTCAACGGAGTGACCGTCACTTCCCGCTACTGACCCCCGGCCCCCCGGCACCGGCCCCTTGACGCCGGTCCCTCGACGCGGGTCCCGTGACCCGGGCCACGCAGGTCCACCCCTTCCCCGGCAGGCGGCCGGGGAACGGGCCCCCGGGACACCACCGGCCGCCCGCCCCTCCCCGGGGCCGGGCGGCCGGTGCCGTGCGCTCCCGGGTACGGGCCGTCAGACGCGGGCGGTGAGGATCGCGACCCGCACGTGTTCGGTGAACGTCTCCCGGTCGGCGGGCAGGCACCGCCGGACGTACTCCGCGAACGCGGGCCGGTCCGCGGGCGCGGGCAACCGGTCGGCGGGCACGGCGGAGCAGACGCCGCCGACGATCTGCTCCGGGGTGAGTTCGTCGGTGTACTCGACGACGGTCTCCCGGATCTCGGTGAGGCCGGCCGCGCGCAAGGCCTGCCGGTACCGGTCGCGGTCCTGGGCCAGAGTGCCGCACGACGCCGCCAGGGTGGTGCCGAAGTGGCGTTCCAGACCTGCCCGGAGCGGCGGCGACCAGCTGTTCTCCTGGAGCCAGAGCGGGGTGCCGTTGGCCACCACGGCGATCCCGCCGCCGGGCCGCAGGAGCGGGACGAGCGCGTGGAACAGTTCCTCGTGCCGCATCCAGTGGATCGCGTTGCCGATCACGGTCATCGCCAGTGAGTCCTGGCCGAGCAGGGTCCGGAGGGCGGGGACGTCGCGGTCGCCGCCGAGTATCCAGGTCGCGTTGTCGACGCCCTGCGCGGCCGCCGCGGCGCCCGCGAGGCGGAGCATGTCGGGTTCCGGGTCCATGCCGATGACCGACCGGACCCTGCCGGCCAGGGGCAGGGCGAGCTGCCCGGTGCCGCAGCCGAGGTCCAGGACCGCGTCCTCCGCACCGAGCCCGAAGGCCTCCTGCAGCGCGTCGACGGCCTGTGGCGGGTAGCCGCGACGGTACTTCGCGTAGTAACCGGCGACGTCACCGCTGAATCCCCGAGTCATGGCCGACACCCTGCCACCCCGGTGCCGGGCGGGACAGGCCTCCGGTCCGGTGATCGCTGACGGCGCAAACCCCGTGCGAGGGTGCGCAGGACGTGCCGTCATCGGGTGGGGTGGGCGCCGCGGGGGCGTCGGTGCGGGCCGGTAGCGTCGCGGACACCGCCCGCCGGGACCCGGCGGGCCCGTTCCCGGAGGTTCCCTTGCCGCAGATCCTGGTCGACCACTCGGCCGATCTCGACTTCGACCGCGCCGTCCTCGCCGAGAGGGTGCACCGGGCGATCACCGAGGTGATCGACACCGCCGTGCCGGACTGCAAGACCGTCTTCCGCCCGGCCGCGCGGTACGTGGTGGGTGACGGGACGACGGGGGAGGCGGTGGTGCTGGTGGAGATCAAGATCCTGGCCGGCCGCAGCGCGGAGCAGCGGGCGGAGCTGACCGCCCGGGTGCTCGCCGTGCTGGAGTCCTGCGTCACCGTGCCGGCCGCGATCGGGGTGCAGGTCACCGAACTGGACCGCGCCACCTACCGCTTCGTCCACCACCGGTAGCGGCTCCGGCCCACCCGCCCGTCCGCCGGTTGCCCGGCGTCCGTGGATCGCCGTCATGCGTGGGCGGGCGGGCCGTCGGCGGCGGGCGGGTCCGGGCGGCGGGTGAGGGCCTGGCGGGCGACCTTGGCGAGGACCGAGGGGCGCATCAGCAGCGAGGACGGCGCGGTCATGTTGACCACCTTGACGAAGCGGGTCCAGACGTCGGCGTCGTGCCGGGCCAGCCAGAAGACCTGCTGGTTGTACCAGTGCGCGAAGCGGGCGGCCAGTGGCCGGCCGGTGGGGTTCCACATCAGGTCCGAGGTGGTGGACAGCGACCACGGCGCCTTGATGATCCCGGCCGCCGCGCGCAGGTACTCCCGGCTCAGACCGGTCGGGCCCGTGCCGGTGGAGCGGCGGCGGAGCAACGAGCCGAGCGCCTCGGCCTCGATGGCGGGCACGGTCAGCCCCTGGCCGTAGACCGGATTGAAGACGCAGAGCGCGTCGCCGATCGCGATCAGCCCCTCCGGCCAGCCGGGGTTGCGGTGGTGCAGGCGCCAGACGCTCCCGGGGTTGGTGTAGCGGTGCAGCGCGTCGTGGCGGCCCCGTCGGGCGATCTGCTCGGCCAGCCGGGGGTTGTCCAGGCTGCGCGCGTAGTCCAGGAAGCCGTCCGGGTCGGTGGGAGGGTGCTGCTCGAAGCCGAACAGCGAGCAGACCCAGCGGCCGTGCTCCACCGCGAGCATGGCGCCGCCGCGGCGCACCGCGGGGGCGAAGGTCATCTGATAGGCGAGGTCGTAGTCCTTCTCCTCGGGGGTGCGGTCGAAGACCATCGTGGTGTAGGTGATCCTCGCCTTCACCGTGCTCTTCGCCGAGACCGGCAGCCCGGCTTCGCCCAGCCAGTCGTCGATCGAGGTGGTCCGCCCGGAGGCGTCCACCACCAGATCGGCCGAGACCGCCTGTTTCCCGCCTGCCCCGATCCAGTAGTGCACCTGGTCGATCCGGCCGTCCGGGCCCCTGCCCAGGCCGCTGACCCGGGCCCCGCCGAGCAGCCGAACCGGTGCCAGGTCGAGTACCCGGCCCCGGATCCGTCGTTCGAGTTCGTCCCTGGTGAAGGACTGGATCCGCACCCCGGTGGTGGCGCGCACGGCGAAGCCGGTGGGCAGCAGGAAGCTGATCCGCTCGCCGTAGTCGTAGACGGGCGCGCCGAGCTGTTCCAGCTCCGCCCGCAGGCCGGGGAAGAGCAGCTCCAGCGTCCGGGCGCCCCTGGCCATCATCGCGTGCGCGTGGTACGACTGCGGCGCGCTCGGATGTGCGCCGGTCGTCCGGTCGACCGTGTCCCGCTCCAGCACCAGGACCTCGGTGAAGTGATCGGCCAGCACCCTGGCCGCCAGCAGGCCCGCGTAACCACCACCGATCACCACGGCCCGTCCCCAGCCCGGCCCGGTCCGGTCCGGGTTCGTGCGCTCGCCCGCGTCGGTGCGGGCGTTCTTCCCCGGTGCCGGAGTGCCGTGGTCCGCTTCCGCCATGCCGATCCCCGTTCGTCGGGCCGTCGGAGGCCCCGTCGGGTCGCCGTCCGCGCACCACTTCACCGCGTCGCTCCAGGGACGATCAAGCGTGGCGGAGGGGCGTGCGGAGGCGTACCAGGGGCGCTGGCGGCGGGCGGTTCGCCCGCGGTGGATCCCGCGGGGGCTTCCTGCCGGAGGCGGGGTGCTCCTGCGATCGCAGCGGTCCTGGCGGACGGGCGGCGCGGGGTGCGAGCTCGCTATCGTCGATTCATTTCAGTTTATATTCTGGCGCGGTGGTCGAGCCCGTCGGGCCCTCGGGGCCGGACTTCGAGCGAATCGGTCGACGCCCCGGGGCCGTATCCCTGACCTGGGTACTCGACCGAACTTTGCCCAGGGCTTTGCCGATCGGCGGTGTGTCGTTCTCTTGACGCGGGTGACACGCGTTCATCACTCTTGGCCTCGGCCAGCTGGTGTGGCTGAGATGGAGAACATCATTCATCTCAGCTCATGCCCCCTCATGGCCTCGACCACGAGTCGTGGAAGGAGGTGTCCGTCATGAAGAAGATCGTCGTCCGCAAGGCCGGCCCGGTCCGCCTGACCAGCACGGCGCGTGCGCTGTACCTGCCGTGGGACTGCATGGTTCAGGTCTGATCCGATCCCCCAGGCAGGGGACGGCGGTGCCGGTCGGGCGCATCACGACCGGCACCGCTCCCTCGGCCGGCCCCTTCCGTTCCACCCGTTCCACCCGTTCCACCTGTTCCACCTGTTCGCCGCTCCGCCCGCCCGTTCCCTCCGCCCGCCCACCTCCCGCAAGGAGGCCCCGTGCACTCCCCGGTGGACAGCAACTCCGACGCCCCGGGCCTCGACCTGGACCGACCGCTGCCCCTGCGCCGGCTCGTCTACCTGGAGGAGGCCGACGAAGTCACCATCGGCAGCCCGGAGACCGACACCTACGCCGTCTTCCCGGCCGACGGCGCGGAGCTGGTCCGGATGCTGGCCGACGGCCTCACCCCGCGCGCGGCGGCCGAGCGGTACCGGATCGCGCACGGCGAGAGCGTGGACATCGCCGACCTGGTCGAGGTCCTCGCCGAACTCGACCTGCTCCGCCCGGCCGACGCACCGACGGCGGCAACCGCGCCGGTCCGCTGGCAGCGCCTGGGCGGACTGCTGTTCGGCCGGCCGGCGCTGTTCGGCTACGCGCTCGTGACGGCGCTCGCCGTGGTCGAGATGCTCCGGGTGCCCGGGCTCGTCCCGCGGACCGACAACCTGTTCTTCACCACGTCCTACACCCTGGTCGTCCTGCTCCTGTTCTTCGGCCAGGCGCCGCTGCTGGCACTGCACGAGGCGTTCCACGCGCTGGCCGGCCGTCGGCTGGGGCTGCGCTCCCGGCTCTCGGTCGGGCACCGCCTGGTGTACCTGGTGCTGGAGACCTCGCTCGACGGCCTGGTGAGCGTGCCGCGCCGACAGCGCTACCTGCCCATTCTGGCGGGCATGCTGGCCGACGTGCTGGCGATCTCCGTGCTCACCCTGATCGCCGACGTGACACGCGGGGGCGCCGCGACGGTCTCCCGGCTCTGCCTCGCGATGGCCTGGGCCACGGTGCTGCGGCTGGCCTGGCAGGGCTTCTTCTACCTGCGCACCGACCTCTACGTGCTGCTCAGCACCGCGCTGGGCTGCGTGAACCTGCACGCCGCCGCCGTCGACGTGCTCCGCAACACCGTCCGGCGGTTCACCGGGCGGCCGCCGGTGGACCTGGCGGTCCACCACCCCGTGGACCGGCGCGTCGCCCGCTGGTACTCCTGGCTGATGGTGGTGGGTTACGCGTTCACCCTGACGATGTTCGCCGGGGTCGTCGTACCGACGGCGTACCGGCTGCTGCACGACGTCTGGCTGCGGATGACCGGGCAGGGGTCGACGGCCGCCCGGCTGGACTCGATCGTCCTGCTGCTGCTGAGCCTCGCGCAGACCACCGCCGTCGTGGTCCTCGCACTCCGGGAACGCCGCGCTGCCCGGCGCCCCGCCCCCGCCCGGACCGCCTGACCCCGGACCCCGGACCGCCTGACCCCGCAGCTTGTCGCCACCCGCACCTCGTCGCCACCCGCGCCGCGTCGTCACCCGCCCCACCTCCCCGTCACCGCACGAAAGGCAGCTGTGCCATGGCCGAACACCGCCACCACTGGGTCCGCGCCGCCGGGCGCCACGCCCGCGTCGCCGCCCGCGCGACGCTCGACCTGCCGCCCGTGCTCGCCGTGGTGAACGCCGACCGCCGCCTGCGCGGGCCCTACACCGCCGTCGGCTCGGTCCTGCGGGCGACCCTCCCCGACGCGCTCGCGCGCTGCCCCGAAGCCGTCACCCGGCACGACATCGAGATCCTCTCCACCACCCCCGAGCTGCGGGACCTGGTGCCCGCCACCCGCGAGACGCTCACCTCGCTGGCGGTGCCCAAGGAACGCACCCGCTTCTACTCCGCGCTGCGCACCCTGCGGATCGCGCACGGCCTGGTGGAGTTCCTGGACGCGTACCTGCGCGCCCTCGGCGCGGGCCCGCACACCCTGGTGGTGGAGGACGCGCACCGGGCCGATCCGACCGACGGCGAGTTCCTCGCCGTCCTGCTGCGGCGGATCGACCCGGCACTGCTGACCGTGGTCGTGACCACCGGCACCGAACCGCTGGAGCGCCCCGAAGGTCCGGGCCGCGAGACGCTGCCCGAGGCGCTCGCCGCCCACTGCGCGGTGCTCGACCCGGTCGAAGGGGAGTCCGCCGGACCCGGGCAGACCGGGCACGGGCAGGGTGAGCACGGGCAGGCCGGTCCCGCGCAGGCTGGACTCGGCCGCGCCCACATCGCCGCCGACGGCATCGGTGACGACGCCGACGCCCTCGCCGCCTACCTCGCGCTCCCGGCCGACGAACGCGCCCGCCTGCACGACCTGCGGCGCGCCGAGCTGGAGACGGCCGGCGAGTCCTCGCTGCGGCTGGGGGCCATCACCTGGCACGCGGAGCACGGCAGCGACCCCGCCGGCGTCGGGGCGGACGTCCTGCGCCACGCCCTCGACCACTGCATGGACCTCGGCTACTACCACGCCGTGGTGGACCTCGGCGAGCGCGGCCGGCGGCTGGTGACGCACGAGAGCAACCCGAACCACTGGTGGGCCTTCACCACCAAGATGACCACCTCCTTCGCCGCGCTCGGCCTCGCGGAGCGCGCCCTGCCGCTGTACGACGAGGCCCGTGCCCTCAGCGCCTCGCCCGAGGTCCACATGCAGGCCGCGTACGCCACCGCGATGCTGCACACCCGGCACTTCGAGGCCGGGCGCCGCGACCACAGGCTGGCCCGCGCCTGGGTCAACCAGGCCATCGCCTTCGCCCGTTGGCACCCGGACCCGAAGGAGCGCGAGGCGCGGGTCGTGTTCAACCGCAACGGCCTCGCGCTGATCGAGGTCCACCAGGGTCGCCCGGCCGCGGCGCTGGAGCTGTTGGACGCCTGCATCGCCCGGCTGGACGAGACGCTGGAACCCGACGAGCACGCGCTGCACCGCTCGGTGCTGCTCTACAACCGGGCCCAGGTGCACGCCGCACTCGGCCACCACGCCCAGGCCGTCGCCGACTACACCGCGGTCATCGAGTGCGACCCCAACTACGCCGAGTACCACTTCGACCGGGGCATGCTCTGGCGCGACCTCGGTGAGCCGGAGCGGGCCCTGGCCGACTACGAGCACGCCATCCGGCTCTCCCCGCCTTTCCCCGAGGCCTACTTCAACCGGGCGGACGTGCTCGCCGAGCTGGGCGAGACCGAGGCCGCGGCGGTGGACTTCGGGTATGTGCTCCAGCTCGACCCGGAGTTCGACGAGGCCCGGATCAACCGGGCCTCCCTGCTGCTGGAGGCGGGCTCCCACGACCTCGCCCGGGCGGACATCGCGGCCGGACTGGAACGGAACCCCAGGAGCGCCCGACTCCTCTGCCTGAAGGGGCAGTTGCTGGCAGCGGAGGAGGACCTCGCGGCGGCGGCCGGGGCCTACGCGGAGGCCGTCGACGTCGATCCCGGGTCCGCCGAGGCGTGGGCGCTGTTCGGGGAACTCCGCTACCAGGAAGGTGACTTGGACGGCGCTGGCAGCCACCTGGCCCGCGCGGTCGAGCTGTCCGCGGAACCGGGCATCCGGTTCAACCTGGCGGTGGTCCACCACGACGCCGGCCGGTACGGGGAGGCGGTCCGGCTGCTGGACGAGGTGGTGGAGGCGACCGAGGACGTGGACGCGCGCCTCCAGCGCGCCCGTTGCCTGCTCGGGCTGGACCGTCCCGAGGCGGCCAGGGCCGATCTGCTCGCCTGCCTGGAGGCCGACTCCGGTGCGGCGGAACAGGTGTACGGGCTGATGCCCGAGCTGGCCCGGGGCTGAACCGCCCGCCCCCACGCCCTGCCGTTCGTCCCCACGCCCTGCCGCGCGCCCCAAGGTCACGCCCCGCCGCCCCGCCGGTCTCACAGCGGTGCGGCGGGGCGGCACGGTGCGGGCGGGCCTCACCGGGCCGTCGCGACCCCGGCCAGCTCCGCCCGCACCCGGCGCCGGACATGGGCCATGACCGGTGAACGGCGGTAGGCGGCGGCCACCTCGACCAGCCACGCCGCCTCCTCGCGGAGACCGGCGGCGAGCGGGTGCGGCACCCACCCCTCGGCGGGGCCGACGGGGAACCGGTGCCCGGCGCGGGCCGCCTCCAGCGCGGCGGCGATCGCGGCGGCCTCGACCACGATCGCGAACCTCTCCGTCCCGGCCGGGCGGACCACCTCGGCCACCCAGAACGGCACCCGGGGGTGCAGATGCGGGCGCAGGGACAGCTGGCCGTCGCGGATCTCGATGATCCGCCGGAAGAGCGCGAAGCGGATGTCCCCGCGCCGGCCGCCCCCGGTGCCGAACCACGGTTCCGGCGTGACGAGTTCGATCTCCGGCCGCTCCGCGCGCAGTGCCGACCAGAGGGGGCCGAGCCGGCGGAGGTCGGCCCAGTCGCGGACCGGCCCGCCCCCGTCACCCATGCCGCACCGTCCCGCGCGCCCGCGGTCCGCCGAGTCCGATCCCCCGGCGGAGGACACCGTCCGCCAGCTGCCCGAGCACCGAGGACCGCCGGCGCCGCAGCACCCGGTGCAGCGCCAGGGAGGCCACGAGCTCGGCCTCCCGCTCCTGCCGCTGTGTGTACGCCGACCGCCCGAGCACCCGGTGGACCAGCTCGCCCGACAACCGCGGCGTCAACGCCTCCCGGACGTCCTCGCCGATCCCGGCTCCGCCCCCGGTGTGCCGGCACAGTAGATGGCCGATCTCGTGCAGCACGATGTGCTGTTGGTGCAGCGCGGTGGTGTCGACGGCGTAGCCGATGTAGTCCGCGCGGTCGGTGCAGACCAGTACACCGCAGGGCGAGTGCGCGGGGCCGGAGAGCGGGACCAGTTCGATGGGCCTGCCCCGCAGCCGGGTGAGCGAGTCCGTCAGCGCCCCGATGTCGAAGGGCTCCGGAAGCGGTATCGAGTCCGCGACGCCGCGACATCGGAGCCAGAGCCCCCGCTCGACCCCACCCGGATGCCCCATGTCCGTACCCCCGATGCTCCACCGCCCAATTCGGGAGGCGATCCTACGGACGGGGGAGCCCCGGGAGAACCGCTTCGACAGCGATTGCCGCTACCTGCCGCCGTGCCCACCGCCGTGCCCACTGCCGGACCCGCCGCCGGACCTGTCGTCGGTCCGGCCGACTGACCCACTGTCGGTCCGGCCGCCGGACCCGCCGGACCCGCCGGACCCGCCATCCGGCCGGCCGGCGGCCTCGCGGCGGGCGATCGCCTCGATCATGTCGCTGATCGTGCCGAGCCCCTCGGGCGACAGGGCCACCGCACGCAGCGCCACGTCCCGCACCCCGGCGTCCCGCAGCGCGCCGAGCAGCGCCAGTTCCTCGGTGATCCGCACGCTCTGCCGGTCGTCGAAGAAGTACGCGGGCGGCACCTGGAAGAACTGCGCCAGCGCTTCCAGATGACGCTTCGTCGGATTGTCCCGCCGGCCGGTGCGGAGCTGCCACAGATAGGTCGCCGAGAAGGTCTCGCCGGTCGCCTCCCGGCAGGCCCGGGCGACCTCCTCGTGGGTGTACGGTTCGCGGTCGGGACGGCGGACCACGTCGAACAGCCGGTCCAGCTTCGCCGAGAGCGTGGACGCACCGGAGTCTGCTTCGGGCACGGCGCACCTCTTCCCTCACCCCGCGGGCACGCCCCGTGCGTGTGCGGATCCACCACTCGCGACCGGTCACCCATTCTAGGGGCCGCGTCCAGCGGGCTCCCCCCGTCGGGGAGCGGCGGCCGGTGCGACTCGATCGGTGCGTCCGCCGCACGGCGTCGGCCACCGTGCGCGCCGCAGCCCGGACCGCCGGCGCCCCCGCCGTCCGGCCCCGCCCCCGCCGTCCGGCCCCGCGTCCTCCGGGATCCTCCGGGCCCGCGGACTCCGGCAGGTCCTGGCCCCTGGGCGGCGGAGCGGCCCGCGCGGGAGTGCGCGGCGGGCGTGAGAGAGTCGGGCGGTCAGCCCGGACGCGCGTGAGGAGGGCCCGGTGGCGGGATCGGAGTGGCAGGTCCACGGACGGCGACAGGTCTACGGCTCCCCGTGGGTCGAACTCTGGCTCGACGATGTCGACATCCCCGGTCACGGACGCGTCGAGCACCACGTCGTCCGGATGCCCCGGGCGTCCACCACCGCCGTCGTCACCGACGAGGAGGGGCGGTTCCTGCTCATCTTCCGGCACCGGTTCATCACCGGCCGGTGGGGGTGGGAGGTCCCGGCCGGCTGGGCCGAGCCGGGCGAGGAACCGGCCGCCGCCGTCGCCCGGGAGGTGGAGGAGGAGACCGGCTGGCGCCCCGGGGCCGTCGAGCCGATGACCGGGTACGACGCCATGTCCGGCATCTCCGACGCGCGTTTCCACGCCTTTCACGTGACCGGCTGCACCCGGATCGGCGAGCCCGTGGACGTCTCCGAGGCCGACCGGGTGGAATGGCTCCCCGAGGCCGAGGTGGTCGGACTCCTGGTGGACGGCCGGATCCCGGACGGGCCGTCGCACGCGGCGCTCTCCTACTACCTCGGCCCCCACCGCCTCGCCGGCAAGGGCCGCTGACCCGTCCTCCCGGAGTCCTCCGCCACGGTACCGGCCGGGCTGCTGCGGTTCCCGGCGCGGCCGCCACGCCCGCCGTCCTCCCGTGGGCCGCCGGCCGGAGCGGCTGCCTACCAGTCCAGCGGCTTCCCGTCGCGGAAGAACCCGCCGGTGGGGCCGGAGTCGGGCAGGGTCGCGGCCCAGAGGACGCCGGCGGCGCCCCGGTCGACGGGCGCGCCGCCGGGGCCGCCCATGTCGGTGGCGATCCAGCCCGGGCAGACGGCGTTGACCAGGATCCGGTCGTCCCGCAGTTCGTCCGCGAGCTTGCGGGTCAGGGCGTTGAGGGCGGCCTTCGAGACCCCGTAGGCGGGCGTCCCGCCCGACATGTGGGTCAGCGATCCGGACTCGCTGGACACGTTGACCACCCGGGGGTGCGCCGACCGGCGGAGCAGCGGGAGGAAGGCCTGCGCGGTGCGCCACGCGCCGAACAGGTTGGTCTCCAGGGTCCGGGCGACCTCGTCGAGGTCGACACCGGTGGCGCGTTCGCCGGTGTCGTAGTTGACGGCGGCGTTGTTGACGAGGACGTCGAGACGGCCGAACCGCGCGTCGACGGTTCGGGCGAGGTCGGCGACGCCCTCGGCGTCGGTGACGTCCAGCCGGTACGGCAGCAGGGTGCCGGGCACGCCGGGAGCCAGGTCGGCCGAGGCCCGTTCGGCGTCGGAAGCCCGGCGGGCGCACAGCAGGACGGTGTGGCCGAGCGCGGCGAGCTGACGGGCGGTCTCCCGGCCGATTCCCCGGTTGGCGCCCGTGACCAGCGATACCGGCGCGGTGGTGCTCATGGGCTTGCTCCTCGGCAGGGACGATCGGAACCGGAGGCACGACGTCCGTCCCCCGGCGGCCCTCGCAGTGTGCCACGCCGCACGGGCGGGACGATCACGGCCCCGGCGCACGGCGGATCGTGGCGGGATCTTGGCACCCGTGGGCGCTGACGCCACTCGTGCGGACCGGACCGGGGCCGCAGGATGGGGCCGTGGCCGCCCGGGGGAGTCCGGCGCGGCCCCTCATCCCGCCCCGACCAGCAGCCCGCCCCGACCACCAGGTCCCCGACCACCAGGAACGCGAGGCTCCCCGATGCCCGTCGCCACCCCCGCCCCGCCCGCTGCGGTCCGCCCGGCCACGGTGGCCGACCTGCCGGCGATCGCGCGACTGTGCGCCGCCCACGCCGCCTTCGAGAAGGCCGGGCCGGTGCCCGCCGACCTCGCCTCCCGACTGGGACCGGCGCTGTTCGGGCCGGGCCCGAGGGCCCGTTGCCTGGTGGTCGACCGCGGCGGCGAACTGGTCGGCTACGCCACCTGGTCCCGGGAGTTCGCCACCTGGCAGGGCGCCGAGTACGTCCATCTGGACTGTCTGTTCGTCACCGAGCCGCACCGGGGCGGGGGCTGGGGGCGCGCTCTGCTCGAGGCGGTGGTGGAAGCGGCCGCGGCCGCCGGCGCCGCCGAGGTGCAGTGGCAGACCCCCGACTGGAACGCCGACGCCGTCCGCTTCTACCACCGCGCGGGGGCGCGGGGCCGGCCCAAGGTCAGGTTCTCGCTCCCGCTCTGACCACGGTCCGCCCCGCCCCGCCCCGGTTCAGCGGTACCAGGCGCGGATGGCGGTGGCGGTCTCGCGGACGTCGGCCCGGCCGTCGCGGATCCGCGACGCCAGTTCGACGGCCGCCTTGGGTTCGGCGGTCACGATGACCCCGGAGGCACTGAGGTAGGACGCGGCGACGACGGCCGCGAAGTGCTCGTTGGCGAACTCCAGCGCCGGGACCCGGATGAGCTGGTGCATGAGGGCGGCCGCGCGCTGGTGCACAGCGCCGTACACCGCCACGTCCATCACTTCGTCGACATGCCGGGCGACCGCCGCGGCGAGGGTGCCGTAGTCCGTGACATCGGGATCGGCGCGCAGGAACTGCTGGGCCACCTCCAGCAGCCAGGTGCGGTCGACGCGCAGGATCACGCCGCGTCCGCCGTCCCGGACCGGTGCCCGGCCCCGCCCTGCGGGTACGGGCCGAACTCGGCCTCGAACGCCGGCGCCCACACCTGGGAGAAGTGCGCGGCGGCGGTCAGGAACCGCTCGCGCCGCTCGTCGGCCTCCTCCGCCAGGACCTTGCGGGCGTAGTCCGGCAGGCTCATCCCGGCCGCCTCCGCGCGCTGTTCCAGGGCCTCGTGGGTTTCCTCGTCGATGCGCAGGTTGAGTTGCTTCACGGGTGGCAGCGTAGCGGTGCGTACATCGTGCTACAAGACGGACGTGCCGGACGGGAGCCCGATGCGCTCAGGCCGGGGCGTCGAGGTCCCGGGTGCCCAGGACCGGCGGCCGCCAGTCGTACGTCGGCCCCGAGCGCCCGAGCAGGACGCGGGCGGGCAGCAGGCCGGCCAGGGCGAGGGCGGTGTCGCGCAGGAAGGCGGCGGCGGGGTTCCGGAGGGCGACGAGGTCGCCGATGCGCCGGGACCCGGCGACGATGCCGGTGGTGCGCGGCAGGCGGGCGGCGGTGTAGGCGGGGAGGCCGGCGGCCGGGTCCGTGGACGGGGTGAGCGGGGCGGCGAGGACGACGGCGTCCTCGATCGCCTGGCAGGCGCCCTGGCCCTGGAACGGGCACATCGCGTGGGCGGCGTCGCCGAGCAGGGCGACCCGGCCGAAGTGGTGGGCGGGCAGGGGGTCGGCGAGGTCCCACACGTCGTGGCGCAGGACGCGCCCGGGTTCGGCGAGCGCGAGGAGCTGGGGCACGGGCGCGCACCAGGTGCCGAACCGGCGCAGGAGTTCGGCCCTCTCGTCGCCGTCGGCCGCCCGGGCGCCGGCCGGGGCGAGCGCCGCGCCGTACAGGTAGACCCTGCCGTCGGCGAGCGGGACGACACCGGCGAGCCGGCCGCGCCCCCAGACCTCGCCGGCGGCCTCCGGGCGGCGGGCGGGGGTCACGACGGTGCGCCAGCTGGTGAAACCGCTGTAGCGGGGGCCTGGGTGCCCGGGGAAGAGCAGGTCGCGGGTCGCGGACCGGATGCCGTCGGCGGCGACGACCAGTGCGGCGGCCCGTTCGCCGTCGGCGGTGCGGACGACGGCGGGCTCGGTGCCGCTCCCCGGGGTGACCAGGGCGGCCGGCGAGTCGGTGCGGACGGTGCCCGCGGGGAGGGCGTCGACCAGGGCCGCGACGAGCTCGGCGCGGGCGACGGCGGCGACGGTGTCGCCGAATCGGGCCTCGAAGGTCGCCGTGTCGGTGCGGGCGAGCCAGCGGCCGGAGGGGTGGCGCAGGCCGATCGCCGGATGCGGGGCGGCCAGGGCGCGCAGGCGCTCGCCGACGCCGAGCCGGTCCAGGGCGCGCAGGGCGTTGGGGGCGAGGGCCAGTCCGGCCCCGACGGGTTCGAGCGAGGCGGCGCGCTCGTGCACGGTCACCGGGATGCCCTGCCGGTGCAGGGCGAGGGCGGCCGCGAGGCCGCCGATCCCGCCGCCGATGACGATGGCCGGGTGCGCGTTCGTGGTGGACATGGTGAGCCCCTTCTCCCCGCCACTACGGCTGTAGTGACCTCCGGGCAGTACCGTACTACAGCTGTAGTGAAAGTGGACTACTCTTGTAGTGAGAACACGTCGAGCCCCGGCCGGGGCAGCTCGCAGGAGGGGCCATGATCGGATCCATGACGCCGCACCGTCCGACACTGATCGCCGACGCCGCCATCGCCCTGATCGCCGAACGCGGTCTGCGCGGGCTGACCCACCGCGCCGTGGACGAGGAGGCCGGACTTCCCGCCGGCTCGACCTCCAACCTCGCCCGGACCAGGGCTGCGCTGCTCGACCTCGCCCTCGCCCGCATCGTCGAACGGGAGACCGAGGGGAGCCCGGTCACGGCCGGCCCGCTCCCCGACGGCGCCGCGGCGCGGGACCTTCTGGTCGAGGGCGGCGCGGACCTGCTGCACCGGGCGCTCACGGTCGGCCGCACGCTCACCCTGGCCCGGCTCGAACTCGCGCTGGAAGCCACCCGCCGGCCCGAGCTGCGCACCGGCTACGACCGGCTGGGCGCCCGCTTCACCGACCTGGCCACCGCGCTGCTGGCGCGGTGCGGCTCCGCCGACCCGGCGGGCGACGCCCGGCGGCTGATCCGCTGGTGCGACGGGGTGCTGTTCAACTCGACGGCCGGGAGCGGTCACCGTCACGTCCCGACGGCGGAGGAGCTGCGCGGGGAGACGCGGCGGTACCTGGCCGCGCTGCTCGACCGCGACTGAGCGGGCGCCGGGGCTCCGCCGCACACCGCTTGCCGCCGCCCGCCCCCGCCGCCGGGGCGCCGGGCGGAACGGCATCGCCCCGGCCGGAGCGGCCGGGGCGATCGGAGCCGAAGGGCTCAGGGGTGACAGGAGCCGGGGATCAGACGGCGACCCGTTCGGGACGCTCCGCCGCCGCGTCGGCCGGCCGGTCCGCGTCGGTGGACGTGTTCTCCCGGGGGACGGGCAGCACGGCCATGATCACGCCGGAGACCACGATGGTGGCCGCCCAGGCGAGCCCGTACCGGCCGACCGGGGTGTCGGACAGCGGGCCGGCGAACCAGTCGCACTTGGTGAAGGCCAGCCCGACCAGCAGCGCCAGCACCCACGACACCATCGCCTGCCAGCAGAAGCCGCCGACGTACCAGTACCGGCTGGTCCGGCCGGTGTCCATGAGCGCGGCGGCGTCGTAGCGCACCGCGCGCGAGCGACGGCGGAACATGTCCACCGCGTAGACGCCGATCCAGGCCGAGAAGGAGACCGCGAGCAGGATCAGGAAGGTGATGAAGGAGCCCAGGAAGCTCGTCGCGACCAGCATCAGCAGCAGGCCGCCGACCAGCGAGATCACGGCGTTGATGCTGACGGCCATGGCGCGCGGCAGCTTGACGCCCATGGTCTGGGCGGTGAAGCCGGCCGAGTACATCGAGAGGCTGTTGATCAGCAGCATGCCCACGATCGCGGTCAGCAGGTACGGCACGGCCAGCCAGGTCGGCAGCAGGTCGCCGAGGAAGGAGACCGGGTCCGCGGCCTCGGCCAGACCGGGGGAGGCCACCGCCATCACGGCGCCCATCAGCACCATCGGCACCATCACCAGGCCGGCGCCGGAGACCGTCACGCCGACGATCTTCCGGCCGGAGGCGGAGTGCGGCAGGTAACGGGCGAAGTCGGGGCCGGTGGGGACCCAGCTGATGCCGCCGGCGGCGATGGTCCCGATGCCGGCGACCATCATCGCGGTGGTGCCCGCGGGCTTGGCGAAGACCTCGCTCCAGTCCATGGTCGCGACCAGGTAGCCGAGCACCAGCACGCTGAAGACGCCGAAGAGGTAGGTCGACCACGTGTTGCAGACGTTCAGCGCCTTCCGACCGAGGCCGGAGACCAGGAAGGTGCAGGCGACGAAGAGGAAGAGCGTGACGACGATCAGCGCGGTGTTGCTCCGGACGCCGAAGAGCAGGTCGAGCACGGTCAGGACGGCGTAGGCGCCGGTGACGGCGTTGATCGTCTCCCAGCCGAACCGGGCGATCCAGAGGATCGCGCCGGGGAAGAGGTTGCCCCGCACACCGAAGGTGGCCCGGGAGAGCGTGGCACCCGGAGCCCCGCCCCACTTGCCCGAGACCGAGAGCAGCCCGACCATCCCGAAGGAGGCGAGCGCGGCGCACGCGGCGACGATCAGGACCTGCCAGAAGTTCAGCTGGTTGAACACCACCAGGGCCGCGCCCATGGTGAGCAGCAGGACGCTGATGTTCGCCGCGACCCAGGTCGGGAAGAGTTCGCGGACTCTGCCCCGGCGCTCGTGGTCCGGGACGGGTTCGATACCGCGGGTCTCCATCGCGCCGTCGGTGTCGGCGGTGGACGGGTTGTCCATGAGGGTGGCTCCGTGCGTGTGAAGCGGGAGATTAATCGGGCATAGTTGAACATTTATGGAAGTCTTCGCGCGTAGCGCGAAGGTTGGTTCATCCTACTTGTCGGCTTCGATCCGGGATGCGACCTGGATGCGACCCTGGGCGCGACCCGGGCTCCGGCCTCGGCTCAGACCCGGCGCCGGTCCCGTCCTCGCCCCGGCCTCAGCTCCCGCCCCGCTCCCGGCTCCGGAAACGCCCTGGTCGGACCGTGGGCCCGCTCATATGATCTTGTCCATGGCAACACGACTTGTGCAGATCAACATGAAGGCCCTGGACGACTCCGCGCTGGGCCGGTTCTGGGCGGAGGCGCTCGGCTGGGGGATCGACAACGAGGGTCCCGGGGTGACCTGCCTCGAACCCGCGGGAGTCCCCTACCCCGACCCGTCGACGATCTTCATCGACCTGGTGGCCCGTCCGGAGCCCAAGACCGGGAAGAACCGGGTGCACCTCGATCTGGCCACCACCTCGGCCGCCCACCAGGCCGAGCTGGTCGCACGCCTGAGGGACCTCGGCGCGACCCTCGCCGACGTCGGTCAGGGCGACGTCCCCTGGACGGTCATGGCGGACCCGGAGGGCAACGAGTTCTGCGTCCTGGAACCCCGCCCGGTCTACGGGGACACCGGGCCGGTCGCGGCGGTGGTCGTCGACTGCGCCGACCCGCGGGAGATGGCGCGCTTCTGGGGCGCCGCGACGGACTGGACGGTGCACGAGGTCGCCGACGACCACGCGACCATGCGGTCCGCCCACGGTGTCGGCCCGTACCTGGAGTTCGTCCGCACCCCCGACCCCAAGACCGGGTGGAACCGCGTCCACCTCGACATCCGCCCCTACCCGGGTGACGACCTCCAGGCGGAGGCGGCGCGGCTGCGCGCCCTGGGAGCCACCGATCCGGGGTTCGACGCGTCCGCGATCTCGTGGACGGTCCTGGCCGACCCGGAGGGCAACGAGTTCTGCCTCCTCGCCCCGAAGTGACACCGGGCGCCCCCGGTGGCCGTCCTGACGGGGGTGGCCGTCCCGACGGGTCGTCGGGGGAGTTCAGCGGCCGGGGGCACCCGTCGGCGTGCCCTCGAGCACCCGGAAGGAGATCCCGGCCGAGATCAGCCGGTCGATCAGCGGGCGCCCCATCGCCACCGCCGTGGTCAGCTGCCCGGCCGTGGGAGGCAGGTCGTCGTGGGCGAGGCAGAGCGCGGACTCGGCGAGCATGACCGCGGTCTCCTGGTAACCGGGATCGCCCCCGGACACCTCGGTGACCAGCGGCCGGCCGAGATCCGTCCGGGCCACGAACCGCACGGTGAACCAGGACCCGGCCCGCTGCCCGGCGCCCGGGCCCTCGCCGGGCTTCCGCAGTCGCTCCACTGTGCGGCGCAGCGGCCGCAGTTGGGCCGCGAGGGCGATCGCCGCGACGGCGGCGACGCCGCCGACCGCGATCGGCAGTCGCCGCACGGCGGCGTAGTGCGTGTAGCCGAAGTCCGGGCCGTAGGCCTCCAGGGCGGCGGCCGAGCGCCCCACCACCTGCGGGTCGATGGTGGGCAGCGGCAGCGCCCAGGCCCGGGCCGCCCGTGAGCGGTGCGGGCGTCCGGCCGGTGTGCGGACGCGCCGTCCGGCCGGTCGCGGATCGGCCGCGCGGCGCTCCCGGGCGGCCCGCGCCATCGCGCGCGGCCTGGAGAAGGCGGTCATCGCCGAGGCCAGGGTGCCGCCGGAGACGGTGCCGGCGACGCGGACGAAGCCCTCGACCGAGATCCGCTGCGGCGCCGTGCCGCGGCGCAGCAACTCCTCGACGGTGAACAGCACCCCGAGGTCGTGCGGCACCGAGTCGAAGCCGCAGGCGTGGACCAGCCGCGCGCCGGTGGCCACCGCCCGTTCGTGGTGGCGCAGGTACATCCGGTCGACGAACTCCGGCTCGCCGGTGAGGTCCACGTAGTCGGTGCCGCTGTCCGCGCAGGCGGCGACCAGCGGTTCGCCGTACCGGAGGTAGGGGCCGACCGTGGACACCACCACCCGGGCCGAGGCGGCCACCTCTCGCAGGGCCTCGCGGTCCCCGGCGTCGGCGACCAGCAGCGGCAGTCCGGCGCAGCGCGGATCGATCCCGGCCAGTCCGGCGCGGACGGCGGCGAGCCGGTCCGCGTCCCGGCCGGCGAGCGCCCAGCGGCAGCCCTCGGGCGCGGCCAGGGCCAGGTACTCGGCGGTGAGCCGGCCGGTGAACCCGGTGGCTCCGAACAGGACGAGGTCGTACGGGCGCGCTGCGGCCATCAACAGTCCCTACTCGTGGGTAATCGCCCGCGCCACGCTAGGAGTCCGTTGCGGCACTGTCAACGACCCGCTCCGGGAGCGTGCGGAGACGTCCCGCTGTCCGGCGGCCCGGCCGCGCTCGCGGAACGCCGCGCTCGCGGGTGCTCCGGAAGATTCTTCCGCCGGGAGCGATGAGTTTCGGTCCGTCGGCCGGTCCGACCATGTGAAAGCAAGCAACCGACCCGGTGCCCGGGCACTGGGAGACGCAGGGAGATCCTGATGCGCAAGCTCACCGCAGGTCTGTTCATCGCTGCCGACGGCGTGGTGGAGAGCCCGGAGCAGTGGCACTTCCCCTACTTCGACGCGGAGATGGGCGCGGCGGTCGGCGCCCAGATGGCGGCGGCGGACACCGTGCTGCTCGGCCGTGCCACCTACGAGGGCTTCGCCGAGGTCTGGCCGGGCCGGGAGGACGCCGGCGGCGAGGAGGGCGGGATGGCGAAGGTGCTCGGGGACGTGCGCAAGGTCGTCGTCTCCCGCTCGGCGCCGGAGCTGACCTGGCGCAACTCGGAGCAGTTGAAGGGTGACCTGGTCGAGGGTGTCACCGCACTGAAGCGGGAGGAGGGCGGCCGGATCGGGATGTCCGGCTCGGTCTCGGTGGTGCGGGCCCTGCTGGCGGCCGGGCTGATCGACGAGCTTCACCTGCTCGTCCACCCGATCGCGGTCGGGCGCGGCATGCGGCTGTTCGAGGAGGGCGCGGACCCGATCCGGCTGAAGCTCCTGAGCAGCACGGCCTTCGCCAGCGGCGTCCTGAACACCGTCTACGGACCGGCCGACGAGTAGCGGGGACGGTCCGTCACGGTCCGTCCGGCCGGTGGCGGAAGCGGTCCATGACGACCCGTCCGGCCGGTGGCGGGTACGGCCCGTACGGCAGTGCTATCAGCCGCTCACAATAGATATGCATAAAGCGGTCCGCATTCACCCTAATAGGGAGTGGCGCTGTTCGATTGTCGGGGTGAATGATTCAAGGCGCCCGCCCTGCGCAATCCCGCACGGGATTGCGCAGCGGTGCCACCAGGGCACTTCTCCGTGCGTATGAAGATCGGAGGAGCGGGCGCCCAGCGGACAGTGGAGATGGCTGATCGTGATCGACTACTTCAACGGCATGCCGGCCGACGTCATCGAGGCGACGGACGGCTGGCAGAAGGCCCGGGCCAGCCAGGGCACGGGCGCCTGCCTCGAGCTGCGGAAACTGGACGACGGCCAGGTGGCCCTGCGCAACAGCCGCTTCCCGAGCGGTCCGGCCCTGGTCCTGACCGCGACGGAGATCGCGGCACTGCTGAGCGGTGTGAAGAACGGCGAATTCGACCGGCTGGCGGTTTGAGTTCGTCATACCGGCACCCGGGTCCAGCGGTCCGGCGTGACGGCGGCGCCCCCCTTGTGTGAAGCTGATCCCGACCGTTCGGGGTGAGTTTCGGAATCGTGCCCAAGGGGGGCCCTTTGGCCATGGAGGACCGTGCAGTTCCGTTCGGGCGGCCCGCGCCCGACCCGCCGGGTTCCTGGGGCGTTCCCGCCCTGCTCCTCGGCGCGGAGCTGAAGATCGAGCGCGGCACCCTGACCCAGCGCCAGGTGCTGGAGCGGACCAGGGTCAAGGTCTCCACGTCGGTCTACAGCCGGATCGAGAACGGCGAGATGCGGATCGACAAACCGGCCGTGGTCGAAGCCCTCCTGGACGCCCTCGGGGTGCGGCCCGGGCCCCGGCGCGCACAACTGCTCCAACTCGCCCACGACGCCTCGGCGGAAGGGTGGGCGAACTCGGTGCGGGCCCGATCCCGCGCCGCCTACCGCGAGGCCGTGCCGGACTCCATGCTGAGGCTGACCAGTCTGGAGGAGTGGGCCGCGCGGCAGGTCATCATCGACACCAATGTGATCCCCGGGGTGCTGCAGATCCCCCGGTACCGCGAGCTGGTGACGGGCCGGACCCTGCTCGCCAGCCAGCGGAGGCTCGCGGACCGGATCATCGAGGTCCGGGGGCTGCGCGCCGAACGGTTCGCGGCCAGACTCCCGAGGTCGACCTTCTTCGTCCAGCGCAGCGCCCTCTACGCCGACTTCGGCGATCCCGGGATGATGGTCGACCAGCTGTCGGTGCTGCTGCGGCACGTGGACGAGGAGCGTTCGCCGGTCGCGGTCCGGGTGATCGCGGTGGAGAACCCCCTCGCGCTCCAGGTGACTTCGCTGATCCGGCTCAGCTTCGAGCAGGGCTCCTTCGCCGCGCCGGACGTCATCTACACCGAGGCCGGAGGGCGGGGCGAGTTCCATCGGGGCCCGATCGCCGGGGAGGAGGCCGACAGCGACTACCTCGACTACCAGGACCTCAGTGACATGGTCATCCGCCAGGCTCCCGGGCCGGTGCCGAGCCGCGAACTGGTCGTCGAGGCACTCGAGCGGCACCGCTCCCGACTCTGACGCCGCCACCGCATGCCCGTCGCCCCGGCCCCGCCGGGCCGGTGGGCGGCCGGGTCGGCGGCACCCCGGCGGAGCGGGGCCGGTGGGCAGCCGGGCCGGCGTGCTCAGTCGACGGTGGCCAGGCCTCCGAACTCGATCCACTCCTGGGTGGCCTGGCGCCGGACCAGATCCGTGTCGGGTCGCCAGTCGGTGACGTCGAGCAGGCCGACCTCCTCCTCGATCCGGAGCCGGGGCACGGTGAAGAGTTCGGCCACCTCGGCCTCGGTCCGTACCCGGCCCCAGCGGTTGCCGGTCTGTTCCCGCATCAGCTCGGTCACCGCGTCGCGGATCCGGGCGTCCTCGCTCACGAGTTGGCAGATCACCACGACGCTGCCGGGAGCGAGCAGACGCACGGTGTCCTCGACCATCCGGCGCGGGTTGCCCCGGTCGTCGTCCGGGACGCAGTGCAGCACGGACACGAAGAGCGCGGCCACCGGCCTGCTGAAGTCGATGATCCGTGCCGCGTCGGCCGCGATGGCCGCGGTCTCCCGCATGTCCGAGGGCAGGATGAGCACGTTCCGGTTCTCCTCCAGGAACGCGCGTCCGTAGCCCAGGACCAGCGGGTCGTTGTCGATGTAGACCACCTTGCTGGCCGGATCGACGCTCTGGGCGACCTGGTGCACGTTGTTCTGGGTGGGCAGGCCCGACCCGTGGTCGAGGAACTGCCTGATCCCGTAGCGCCGGGCGATGTGGCGCACCACCCGCTCCAGGAAGGCCCGGTTGTTGAGCGCCAGCTCCCGGGTGCTGGGGGCGGTCAGCAACAGTTGGTCGCAGGCCTCGCGGTCGCACGGGTAGTTGTAGTGCCCGCCCAGGAGGTAGTCGTACATCCGCGCCGCGCTAGGCGTGTCCGCGTCAACATAGTGCTCCCGCGATTCGGCCCTCGCGTCGTTCACGGTATCCCCTTGGGTGCGCCGAAGTTCCCTGCCGACAAGTCATTGTGACGACACGTCATCCTAGGTCGGCCCGATCGCGGTTGAAACAACCCGGGTGGGTGAACTGTGGCGGGGCATGGCGATGCCGTGGCGCACCGGCGTCCGCGGGGGAGCGGTCGGGTGCGCCACGGCGGGGCGGGCGCCTGCGATGGGGCGTGCGGTCAGGCGCCCCCGTTCCGGCCGCCGGGGTCGAGTCCGGCCAGGATCCGGCGGGCGGCCCGCAGCTGGACCTGCAGTTCGGGTTCGCCCAGGCCCATCAGGGCCGCGGCGTCCTTGGGGGCGAGGCCCAGGCGCTCGTGCAGGAGCGCCGCGTCGGCCGGGCGGTCGGGCAGTGCGCGGTGCAGGTCGTCCGCCGGGGCGTCGGCGGCCTCGACGCGGGCCGTGGTGACGCTCTCCCGCAGCACGTCCCAGGTGAAGGCGGCGGGGTCCCCGCGGAGCGCCGCGCTCCAGCTCAGCTCGGCCCGGCGCAGGACCCGCGCGACGACCGCCGCCGCCAGCGAGCGGTCGCCCAGCCGGGCGCCGGCGTACCGCTCGTAGCTGTGGCGGTGGAGCTGGACGAAGGCCGCGTAGCCGACCGGGCCGGTCGCGGGCCTGTGCGGACCGGGCACCACGTCTCCGATCGGGGTCGGGTCGCAGATGTGCGAGGGCGGTCGAGTGGCAGGGGAGGCGCGGGTGGTCGCGTGGTGCGCGGGGCGCGCGCCGGGGGCCGGAGTTCCGGGTCGGGGGCGCGCGTCGACCGGCCTCCGTCAGAAGGGGGCCGGGCGCGGTTCGCTCAGCGGTGGCGGGTCCGGCGGCCCGGCTCCGGCGCGGTCCGGGAGCCGCGCCCCGCGCTCAGCAGGCCGGGAATCATTCCGAGGCGTTGCCGCCCGCCCGCGCCGTCGGCGTACGCCGCGCGGTCGGCCGCGAACAGGACGGGCGGACGGTGGAGTCGGGGCCGTCCGGGGTGGCGCGCAGGCCACGAAGTCCCGTGGGCGCGCTGCCGCCCCTGCTAGCGTGGGAGATCACCGGGGGCGGGTCCGCCCACCCCCGGGAGGGTCGGTCATTCACAGGTGTGCCTCATCTTCTGTGATCGACCCGTGCGCCCCACTCGGTGTCCGACCACTGGGTGGGGCAACCCCATTACGGGAAAAGGCCGTTGAGCAGAACCGTACCGCCCTGGTGGGCGCGTTCCGGCCGTTCCGGACCGCGCGGGATCCCCCGGTCGGATCCGGTCGCCACCCGGTCGGATCCGGGCCGGCACAGGCCCCGACCGCCCCGCCCCGAGCAGGTACGATCGCCCGCCGTGCCACGCCCGAGCCCGCGCCGGCGACCGGGCCCCGCCGCCCCGGCCTCCGGACACCGGTGGGCGGGGCCGCTCCGGCCTGGGCTAACCTCCCCTTCGTGGACGATCACCCCGAGCCCTCGACCCTGCGCGTCTTCGTGGCCCTCGCCCCGCCCGACGACGCCAAGGACGAACTGGCCCGGGCCCTGCGCCCCGCCTACGAGACCTTCCCGGGACTGCGGTGGAACCGGATCGAGGACTGGCACATCACCCTGGCCTTCTTGGGCGAACTGCCCTCCACGGCGGTGCCCCCGCTGCGCGCGGCACTGGCCGCCCCGGCGGCGTCGCGCCCCGCCCTGGACCTGCGCCTGCGCGGCGGCGGCCACTTCGACGAGCGGCTGCTGTGGAGCGGGATCGACGGCGACCTGGAGGGACTGCACGCCCTCGCCGCCGACGTCCGCGAGGTGATCGGCTCCTGCGGCATCACCTTCCGGGACCGCCCGCTGCGCCCCCATCTGACCCTGGCCCGCTCCCGCCGCGACGACGCCACCAGCGTCCCGCTCGCCGCGGCCGGGCTCACCGGGTTCGAGGGCCGGACGTGGCCGACGGAACGCCTGCACCTCGTCGGCAGCAACATCGGCCGGGGCCCCGGCCCGATCCGCTACCGCGACATCGAGGCGTGGCGGTTCGGCTCCGCCGTCCCGAGCGACGGCGCGGGCACCGCCACCGCCCGGTAGCGAGGAGGTCACCGCGGCGGCGCACGGGCGACCGAACCGGGGGAGGGGCCCGGGTCACGGTCGCCATTCCCGGCCGGGAATTGAGCGGAGAACGGGGCCGGCGGCACGCTGGAGGCACACACCGAACGCCTCACCACCGGGGGACCGATCATGACCACCACCGCGCCCGCCACGGCCGTCGCCGCGCCCGCCACGGCCACCGCCGTCCCGACGGCCACCGCCGCGTTCCCCTCGACGGTGCGCAGTTACCACCTCGGCGCGGGCAGCGGCCCGGAGCGGCTGACGCTGCGCACGGCCCGACCGCGGACCCCCGGGCCGGGGGAGGTCGCGGTCGCGGTCCGCGCGGTCTCGCTGAGCTTCCGGGAGCTGCTGGTGCTGCGCGGGCAGTACGTGCTGCCGGTCAAGCCGGACCTCGTCCCGGTCTCCGACGGCGCCGGGGAGGTGGTCGCCGTCGGACCGGGCGTCCGGTGGGCGCGCCCGGGGGACCGGGTCACCGCCACCCTGTTCCCGCACTGGCGGGACGGCCGGCTGGCGGCGGACCTGCTTCCGCAGCTCGGCGGCTCGCTCGACGGCATGCTGACCGAGCTGGCCGTCCTCCCCGAGCAGGCCCTGCTGCCGGTGCCCGCGCACCTCTCGTACCAGGAGGCGGCCACCCTGCCCTGCGTCGGCCTCACCGCCTGGAACGCGCTGACCGGCGACGGCCGCGGCCTGCGCCCGGGGGAGACCGTCCTCACCACCGGCTCCGGGGGAGTGTCCCTGTTCGCGATCCAGTACGCCCACGCCCTCGGCGCGCGGGTGATCGCCACCACCGGGAGCCCGGCGAAGCAGCGGCGACTGCGCGACCTGGGCGCCGACGAGGTGATCGACTACCGGGAGCGGCCCGACTGGCACACCGCGGTCCGGGAACTGACCGGCGGACGCGGTGTCGACCGGGTCGTCGACACCGCCGGATCGCTGGAGCAGTCGCTGAAGTCGCTCGCCGTCGACGGTCACCTCGCCCTCGTCGGCTCCGTCTCCGGCGACTGGCCGGCGGTCGACCCGCGCCTGCTGTTCGGCGCTGCCGCGACCGTCCGGGCGGTGGCGGTCGGCAGCCACGCCCAGTTCGCGGCCATGAACGACTTCGTGGCCGAGCACGCCCTGCGCCCCGTCGTCGACCGGGTCTTCCCGTTCGAGGAGGCGGCGGCGGCCTACGCCTACTACGAGCGGGCCAACCCGCTGGGCAAGGTCGTCATCGCCGTCGGCTGACCGGTACTCCGTCCCGACCGGCCACGGGGGTGCCGACCGGCCACGGGGGTGCCGGGCGGCCACGGGGGTGCCGGGCGGGCGGCGGGGGTGCCCGACGGGGCGGCCGTGGGCACCCCGCCCCGTCACGGGCGAGCCCCACCGGCCTCCCCCGGCCGCAGCAGGGCGTCGATCCGGGCGGCCACGGCCAGCAGCTCCCGGTCACCGCCGCGCGGTCCGACCAGCTGGAGACCGACCGGCGGCGAGCCGTCGACCGGCAGCGGCACCGTGACCGAGGGCAGCCCCGCCGTGGCCGAGGGGGAGGTGTTGCGGATCAGGGTGGGGAACGTCGGCACGTCCCGGCCGTTGAGGGGGAGCGACTCCTCGTGCCGGTGCAGCGGCCGGGCGCACACCGGCACGGTGGGGCTCAGCAACGCGTCCACGCCGTTCGCCGCGAAGAGTTCGGCGTAGGCGGCCTGCAGCGCTCGGCGTTCCACGAGCGCCCCGCGCAGCGCGTCCGGCCCCGGGTACCCCGGGCCGGTGGGCAGTGCGGCGGCCCGGAGCAGTCCGGCGACGGCCGGGTCGGCGGCCGCCTCGACCACCTCGGCCGCGGTGCGCCCGACGCCGTGTTCGGCCAGGTAGCGCTCGAGGGCGGTGGCGAACTCCCCGAACACGAGGTGCATCCCGGCCCGGGCGTCGGACTCGACCAGGTGCCCGGTGTCCACCGGGACCCGGACGGTCCGCGCCGTGCCGAGCCGTTCCACCGCGGCCTCCCAGGCCGCCCGGACCGGGGCCTCCAGGTCCTCGGCGAACACCTGCCTCGGCAGGCCGAGCCGGAGCGGGCGGTCCGGCGGCGCTGTCCCGGTGCGGCCGGTGACGAAGGCGTCCAGGGCGGCGAGCCGGTCCAGGCTGCGCGCCATCGGTCCGGGGGTGTCCCGGGTGACCGACAGCGGTGTGACACCGGCGGAGGGATAGCGTCCGGCGCTCGGGCGCAGGCCGTAGATCCCGTTGAGCGCGGCCGGGATGCCGACGGACCCGCCGGTGTCGGTGCCGAGCCCGGCGTCCACGACGCCCGAGGCCACCGCGGCGGCCGTACCGCCGCTGCTGCCGCCGGCGAACAGGGCCGGGTCGGTGCCGTTGCCGACCGCGCCGAACGTGGGGTTGCCGGAGGTGACGCCCAGCGCCAGCTCGTGCATGTTGGTCTTGCCCAGGACGATCGCGCCGGCCGCGCGCAGCGCCGCGACGACGGGTGCGTCGGCGGCGGGGACGAACCCGGCGAGCCCCGGGGTGCCCGCCGTGTTGGGCAGGCCCGCGACATGGACGTTGTCCTTGACGGCCAGGCACCAGCGGCGGGCACCGCCGCCGCGCCGGTCGTGGCGGGCCGCCTCCGCCCCGGCGCCGTCGGCGTCGAGGGTGATGAAGGCGTTGAGGTGCGCGACGGCGGCCGCCCGCTCCAGGGCCGCCGCCACCGCCTGCTGCGCGGGCCCTCGGCCCGCTGCGCCCTGCCCGACCATGTGCCGCTCCCTCCGTACGACCGGTGCGTGCGCGGTACGACCGCGCTCCAGTCTGACGGGAGGCCGGGCCCGGCACGGCCGGTTCCGGGTGGACTCGCCCGCGAGGGCCCCGCCCGGGGCACCGTCAGGCCGGGATCACCCGGTAGCTCCGCGCCGCGGCCGGAAGGTCGGACTGGGCCAGGGACCCGGTCGCCCACGGGGTGGTGCCGGTGCAGCCGGCACCGGGGTAGAGCAGCACGGACGCCGAGCCGGAGACGACCTGGACCGACCGGGCCGGCGTCGCCAGGGTGTGGCAGGTACCGAGGTCGGAGAGGTCCACCGCGGTGACCGTCCCGGTGCCGGTGGTGCCGGAGTACAGGTACCCGCCCTCCTGCAGCGGAGGCCAGCCGGTGGCATGGGCGGCCCCGGTTCCGACGGTGGCCAGGGCGGCGGCCGCGGCGGCGGCCGTGAGCGTGCCGCGCAGTGTCGTCCTCAGGGTGGCCAAGCAACTCACCTCGTCGTCGGTGGGTGGGCGCGGTGGCTCCCGGCGCGTTCGGCGCGCAGTACGCGACGGACCCGGCGGGGGCACCGCTCCGGCCGGACCCGGCCGGCCACAGCCGAGCCTGGCACGGCCGATCATGGGCCCGGGAGTGCAGAACCGGTCAAACCCGGGCGTCGCCCCGCGCGGCGGTGCGCGGCCCGGCGAGGCCGGCTCCCGGTCAACGCTTCCCGCGAGCCGTTCGTAGGCGTAGCGTGGCCACACGGTGGCGCGTCCGCCGGGGTGCCGCCGGGTCCGTGTCGGCACGCCCTGCCGGAGGCCGCGATGGCAGCAGACCGGATGGCCTTCCTGACCACCCCGCGCGCCGAGCGCGCGCGGCGGGACGCGCGGGAGCGGCTCGAGGACTGGCGGGAGGTGTACCGCCCCGGGGCGCTGCTGCCGATCGTCGGCGGGCAGGCGGCCCGCTGCATGGACTGCGGGCTGCCGTTCTGCCACAGCGCCTGCCCGCTCGGCAACCTCGTCCCGGACTGGAACCGGCTGGTCGCCCTGGACGGCTGGCGCGCCGCGGCGGTGCGCCTGCTGGCGACGAACAACTTCCCCGAGTTCACCGGGCGGCTCTGCCCGGCCCCGTGCGAGAGCGCCTGCGTACTGGCCGTCGACGGCGGAGCGCCGGTCACGATCAAGAACATCGAACTCGCCCTGGCCGACCGCGCCTGGGAGGAGGGCTGGGACCTCCCGCAGCCGCCCGCCAGCGGCACCGGCCGCCGGGTGGCCGTGGTCGGCTCCGGTCCGGCGGGCCTCGCCGCCGCCCAGCAGCTCACCCGGGCCGGCCACACCACCACCGTGTACGAGCGGGACGACCGGCCCGGCGGGCTGCTGCGCTACGGCATCCCGCCGTTCCGGCTGGAGAAGCACCGGCTGGACCGCCGGCTCGACCAGATGCGGGCCGAGGGCACCACGTTCCGCACCGGTCTGCGCGTCGGCCGGGAGGTCTCGGCCGACGAGCTGCGGGCCGGCTGCGACGCCCTGGTGGTCGCGGTCGGCGCCGGGCACCGCCGCGACCTGCCGGTGCCCGGGGGCCGGCTCCCGGGCGTCCACCAGGCGATGGCCTACCTGACCGGCGCGAACCGGGTCGACGAGGGCGAACTCCCGGCCGCGCCGGTGTCCGCCGAGGGTCTCCGGGTCGTCATCGTCGGCGGCGGCGACACCGCGGCGGACTGCCTCGGCACCGCGCTGCGGCAGCGGGCGGCGGCCGTGACCCAGCTCGACATCAACCCGCGCCCGCCGGTGCGCAGGGATCCCGGGCAGCCCTGGCCGGTTCACCCCAAGGTCCGCCGGGAGACCACCTCGCACGAGGAGGCGGAAGCCACCGGCGGCGGGGTCCGGGTGTTCGCCGCCAGTACGGTCGCCTTCGAGCCGGGCCCGGACGGACGCCTCGCGGCGGTCCGCTTCGCCGACGCCGAGCCACCGGACCGTACGCCCCGGGCGGGAACCGAGCGCAGCATCCCGGCCGATCTCGCGCTGCTCGCGCTCGGTTTCACCGGCCCCGAGCCGGAGCCCTGGCTGACCGGCGGGCTCGGTCTCACGGTCGGCCCGGACGGCGCCTTCGCCCGCGACGACGGCTTCGCCGCCGGGACGGCCGGCGTCTTCGTCGCGGGCGACGCGGGGCGCGGGCAGTCGCTGATCGTGTGGGCGATCGCCGAGGGCCGCTCGGCCGCCGCCGCGGTGGACCGCTACCTTCGCGGCCGCACCGAACTCCCCGACCCGATCCGGGCCTCCGCCCGCCGGCTGGCGCTGTGACGCGGGGAGCCGAAGGGCCCGTGGGTCAGAGCTTGTCGGCGCAGGCGAACGGCCCGAACGTGGCCCTGTAGTCGGCGTGCAGCAGGAACTCGAAGGCCGTGCCGGGCGCGCACTTGTCGGGGGTGGCGCCCCGGGCGACGAGCACCGTGGTCACCACCTTGACCACCTTGTACTCCGGTTCGGACGAGCCCGTTCCGTCGCACTTGGTCTCACGGCCGAAGGCTCTTCCGTCGGTGCCGGTCGCTTTCACGACGCAGTCGCCGACGCCGATCATCGGGCCGCCGCCCTGCCCGGGGTCGCCGGGGTGCGGGGCGTTCAGGTTGCGCAGGCAGGCGTACGCCTCGTTCAGGCCGGGGCGGGCGATGCCGCCGCTCGCCCGCACCAGGTTCGGGCCGAGGTCCAGCACGAAGTCGGTGTCGTCCTTGCAGGCGGGCCGCTGCACGGCGGGCACGGTGCGGGGGTCGAAGGCGCCACGGGGGTCGGAGGCGGCGTGGTCACCGCGGGCGGTGCGGGGGACGGTGCGGTCGTCGCCGGAGGGACCGCGGACGGTGGGGACGGTGCGGTGGCCGCCGGTGCGGCGGTCACGGCGCGTACCCAGGATTCTGACGAAAGGTCAGAACGACTGCCGGTGCTGGCCGGAGGGCGTTCTCGCCGGCCGCTCCGGGAGGGTGGTTTGCCGGCGCCGATCCGGGTCAGAAGAGGGCCGGTGGCACGAGCGAGGTCCGGACGGCGAAACTCCCCCCGCCGCCGTCCGGACCCGCGCCACCGGACGATGCGCCCGGCCGTCGTGGTGATGACACCGGCGGCCGGGCGTGCTCCGTCTGCCGCCTGCCGTGCTCAGGTTGTGGCGTCGGCGGTCGTGCCGACGCGGGCCGAGCCGGTCGTACCGGTGCCCGCCCCGGCGGCGAGGAGCAGTCGGGCGGCCTCCCGGGCCTCGGTGGCGGGGGCCGGGGTCCGGGTGAGGGCGGCCAGGGTGATCGCACCCTCGGCGAGCAGGGCCAGATGGACCCCGGTGCCGTCCGGAGCGCCGGCGTCCTCGGCGAGTCCGGCGAGGTAGTCGCGCAGGGCCTCCTTGTGCCGACGCGCGGCCCCGGCGACGCCGGGCGCGGTGGCGCCGAGTTCGCCGTAGGAGTTGACGAAGGCGCACCCCCGGAAGCCGGGGCGGGCGAACCAGTCGGCGAGCCAGTCGTACACGGCGAGCACCCGCTCGGCCGGAACGTCGGCGGAGGCGTCCACGTGCGCGGCGAGCTCGGCCAGCCACCGCCGGTCGCGGCGCTCCAGATAGGCCTCGACGAGGTCGTCCTTGGACGGGAAGAGCTGGTAGAGGCGGCGCAGGGTGACCCCGGCGGCGGTGCGGACGGCGTCCATGCCGACGGTCTGGACGCCCTGGGCGTAGAACAGCTCCTCGGCCGCGTCGAGGATCCGGGTACGTGCGGCGTCGGTGTCCATCGGCCCTGTCCTTTACATGAGAACCACGGTTCTCATAGAGTAGCGGACATGGTGAGAACGATCGTTCTCGCCAGCTTCCGGCACCATCCAGAAGGAGACCGGCATGTCCGAGCAGCGCCCGCCCCTGCCCCCGTTCACCGAGGAGACCGCCCGCGTGAAGGTCCGGGCCGCCGAGGACGGCTGGAACACCCGCGACCCGCGGCGGGTCTCGCTCGCCTACACCCCGGACAGCCGGTGGCGGAACCGCGCCGAGTTCGTCACCGGGCGCGAGGAGATCGCCGCCTTCCTCACCCGCAAGTGGCAGCGTGAGCACGAGTACCGGCTGATCAAGGAACTCTGGGCACACACCGGCGACCGCATCGCGGTCCGCTTCGCGTACGAGTGGCGCGACGATTCCGGTCAGTGGTACCGCTCCTACGGCAACGAGAACTGGGCCTTCGACCAGGACGGCCTGATGGCGCACCGGCACGCGTCGATCAACGACCTGCCCATCGGCGAGGCCGAGCGCCTGTTCCACTGGCCGCTCGGTCGCCGCCCCGACGACCACCCGGGGCTGACCGACCTCGGGCTCTGACCCCGGGTCCGGAGCCCGCGGTTCCCGGGCGCCTCAGTTGATCGAGTAGGACAGTTTGACCCGGTCGAAGCTGTCGCTGATCCGCAGGCGGAGGTAGTAGACGAACTGGGCGTCGTCGCCGTCCGGATGGGTGGAGAGGGTGCAGGCGTCGCGGAGGGTCACGGTCAGGGGTGTGACCTCGGGCGATCCCGCCGGTCCGATCCTGCCGACCGTCTGCTGTGCGGTGATCTGGGAGTCCGACACGTCGCAGCACTGGTGCACGCTGACGCCCACCGAGCCGTTGCCGGGGATTCCGTTGGGATCGTCGAGCTCCGCCACCAGTTGGATGTTGATCGTGGTGCCGGCGGAAGCGCGGAACGCCGGCGAGAACAGGGTCGCCGTCGTGGAGGCGGTGAACGACTCGTTGATCGGCAGGCTGCGGGAGCCGCTGCACGACTTGTCCGTCCTCAGATCGAGTTCGTCGGACACGGGAGCGTCCTCTCGTGAGGTGGAGGAAATGCCGGATGTCGAGGAAGGGCCAGATGCCGGGGAGGTGTCGGGTGTCGAGGGAGGTGTCGGGTGTCGAGGGGGGCGCCGGGTGTCGAGGGGGGCGCCGGGCGTCGTGGAGTTGGTGGGCATCGCGAGGCGGGCCCACCTTCTCAGCATCGCCGCAACGGGCCCGGGTCGCATCTCTGTCGGTCCGGGGCGACTCCCCGGTCCCCGCCCGGTCCCCACCGGGCCCCCGCCCGGTCACCCGCCGGCCGGGAGGTGACCGGGGTGCGGCCCTGCGGTCCGCGTGGGGTCAGGCGCGGCAGCGCAGCATCGTCAGCGGGGGATTGGCGGCGTAGTCGTCCCAGAACTCCTCGCCGTACTCCCGCACGCCGGCCGCCGAGATCTCCAGCGGCACCCAGGTGATCCCGGTGAACCCGGCCGCCCGCAGGCTCCGCTCGTAGACCTCGCGGCCGGGCGGGTTCGCGACGAAGGAGATCGGCGGGTCGAGCAGCGCGGTGATCCGCACCCGGGGCCCGATCTCGGTGTCCTCGCCCAGCGATTCGCAGAGGAAGCCGTACTTGGCGAGCGACGGTCCGTCGAAGCGGAAGTCCGGGTGCTGCCCGAAGGCGAAGAACTCCGCCCCGGCCGCCATGCTCCGGTGGATGTTGCGGCACATCCGCTCGATGGTGGCGACGCCGTCGGCGTAGTTGAACAACTGGACGGCGACCGCGATGTCGAAGGGCTCCTCGAACGCGCGCAGTTCGGCCACGTCGCCGAGCTCGTAGCGCACGCCGAGCGGTTCCTCGTCCTCCCGTGCCCGTGCCGCGTCGACCATCGCGGCGGAGATGTCGACACCGAGGACACGGGAGGCGCCGCGGCGCTTGAACTCCCGGCTGTAGAAGCCGGTTCCGGAGGCGAGGTCGAGGACCGACCGGCCCTCGACGTCGCCGACCAGGCCGAGGAAGCCGGGCACCTCCCCGTAACGGGTGAGCGGAAGGGTCTTGAAGCCCTCGAACGCCTCGCCGATCCCGTCGTACAGCTGACCGCTCATCGTGGCGGTCCCCCCATCTGTTCCGGTCCATGACGGCGGCCGTCGAACCGGCCGCGCCCCTTGGCGGGAAGTCTTCCTCCCGTCCGCCGGGTCGGCGAACTGGTGGAAACCCCGAACCTGGTGCGGCCGGGGGCGGTTCGGTTCTCGTGATCGTCCCGGCCGGGGCCGTTCGCCCCGGTGGCACCCGTCAGTCCAGCAGCACACCGGGGTTGAGGATGCCGTGCGGGTCGAGGGCGTCCTTGACGGCGCGCAGGGCCAGGGCGAACGGCTCCGGACGCTGGCGGTCGTAGCCGGGTCGGTGGTCGCGGCCGACGGCGTGGTGGTGGGTGACCGTGGCGCGGTGGCGGTGCAGGACGTCGGTGGCGACGGCCTTGACGTCGTCCCAGACGGCGACCTCGTCGCCGGGGCGTCCGGCCACGGCGACGGTGAAGTAGGGCGCGGCGCCGTCCGGGTAGACGTGGGTGAGACGGCAGTTGACGGTTGCCTCCCGCCCGGTGGCCGCACGGGCGGCGGCTCCGACCTCGGCGCGCACGGCTTCGACCAGGGCCGGGATCCGGTCCCAGGTGGCGGCGGTCTCGAAGGTCTCCACGACGGCGCCCATCCGGGCCAGCCCGTCACGGAGATAGGGCATCCGCAGGAACGCCGAACGCCAGGCACCCACGGCGCCGCCGCCCGCGCCGCCGTCCGCGGTGTCCGCCCCGACCCGTCCGCCGTGGTCGCGGGCCAGGCCGACGGCGGCGGCGAGCCGGTCGCCGACGGGCCCGGTGGCCGATTCGAAGCCCAGGACCAGGATGCTCGATCCGTCCTTCGACGCGCCGGAGAACAGGGCCTCGCCGGGGTCCAGCAGGCGGCAGTTGGCCGGGCCGAGGTCGGTCTGCGCGACGGCGCGCACGGCGTCCAGCGCGCGCCCGAAGTCGGTGAAGGACAGTGCGGCCGAAGCCTTGTGGCGGGGGCGTTCCTGCACCCGCATCCAGGCCTCGGTGATGACGCCGAGGGTGCCCTCGGACCCGAGGAACAGCCGGTCGGGCGAGGGGCCGGCGCCGGAGGAAGGCAGTCGCCAGGAACTGCTGGTCCCGGCGGGGGTGACCACGCGCAGCGACTGCGCGAAGTCGTCGATCCGGGTGCGTCCGGTGGCGTAGTGCCCACCGGCGCGGGTCGCCAGCCAGCCACCGAGGGTGGAGAACTCGAAGCTCTGCGGGAAGTGACGCAGAGTCAGCCCGTGGGGCCGCAGCTGGTCCTCCAGCACGGGGCCGAGGGCCCCGGCCTGGATGCGGGCGGAGCGGCCGGCCGGGTCGACCTCCAGGACCCGGTCCATCGAGGTCAGATCGAGCGACAGCACGGCGCGGTGGGCGTCGCCCCGGTACTCCACCCCGCCGACCACCGAGGACCCGCCGCCGAACGGGACGACGGCCACCCCGTGCGCCCCGGCCCAGTCGAGCAGGTCGGCCACCTCCCGGTCGCCGGTCGGACGGGCGACCAGGTCCGGTATCCGGCCCGGGCGGCCGCGGAGGGCCCGGGCGACGTCGCGGTAGGCCTTGCCCATGGCGTGGGCGGCCCGGTCGCCGGGGTCGCCGCTGACGAGACGCGCCAGGGAGGGCGGTGGCGTCACGGCCGGTCGGCCGACGGCGAGGTCGGCGATCCGGGGGACCGGAAGCGGGCGGGCCAAAGTGCCCGGCAGCAGGGCGCCCAGCGCGAGGCACTCGGCCTCGTCGGGCTGCGCGTCCTGATAGCCCCAGCCCCACCAGGACCGGAGGCGGGGGGCGGTCTCGGCGGCGGGCGTCATGAGGCGGCTCCGGGGATCCGATGAACTTACTGGTGAGTAAATTACCCTAAGGTAAGATCAGTTCTATGACAATGCTTCCCACCAGGGCCGGCACCAAGGGCATGCCCAGGGCCGAGCGCGAACGACAGGTTCTCGCCGCGGCCACCGAGGAGTTCGGCCGCCGCGGCTACGAGGCCACCACCATGGCCGCCGTCGCCGCCCGGGTGGGCGTCACCAAACCCCTGCTGCACCAGTACTTCGGCAGCAAGCAGGACCTCTTCCTCGGCTGCCTCGAACCGGTCGGCGACCGGCTGCTGACAGCCGTCCGGACCGCCATGGCCGATCACGACAACGGCGCGCCCCCCACACCCCTGCGGGTGCTGCGTGCCCTCTTCGACGCCCTCGACGGGCAGCGCGAGGCATGGTTCGTCCTCTACGACCCCTCACTGCCGACCGGCAGCGAGGCCGCCCACCGCGCCGCCCACTACCGCGACGCCATCGACGAACTCGCCGCCACCGGCACCGCCGACCTCTTGCGCAGCACCGGATCCGACGACCCCCTCGACGCCGACGCCCTCAAGTACGCCTGGCGCGGCCTGTGCACCACCCTGGTCCGCTGGTGGATCGAACACCCCGACCAGAGCCCCGAGGCCATGGCGGGACGCTGCGCCCGGATCTTCGCCACGGCCCGGGCCGTCGGTCCGGGCTGAGGGCCCGGACGCGAGCCGCCGCCGGGCGACACCGCACCGACCCGCCGCCGGGCGGCACCCGCACCGACCCGCCGCCGGGCCGCACCGTACCGACCCGCCGCCGGGCGGACGGCAGAGCCGACCGCCCGGCGGCGCGAGGCGGACGTCAGCGCCGCGAGCGCCGCGCCGCCACCAGCAGGCCGCCGAGGGCGAGGAGCAGAACGGTGACCAGCAGCGCGGGCTTCGGGCTGCCGCTGCCGGTCGGAGGCAGCGGCGGCCGGATCGTCGGAGAGGGGCTCGGCAGCGGCGGCCGGGTCGTCGGACTGGGGCTCGGGCTCGGCGGCCTGCGGACCGTGGTGGTGGTCGAGCAGTCGCCGCCCGTGCCCACCGCCGCCGCCCGCCGCGCTCCGGCGCCGTTCCCGTCGGCGGTGGAGCAGTTGGACCCGTCGGCCGAGAGCCGGTTGACGAGCGTCGCGCCACCCGCCCCGGGCTTCACGGTGACGGTGTAGCTGAGCGTCGCCGTCGCTCCGGGGCGCAGGTCCAGCGTCCACGTCAGCCGGGGCGCCGCGTAGGCCGTCCGCCCGGTGTCGGCGCCGGCGTCCAGACCGTAGACCGCTCCGTCCAGGACCCCGGAGAGGTCGTCGGTGACGACGGCGCCGAAGTACGTGCCACTGGCCCGGTTGGTGGCGGTGACGGTGTACGTGACCCGGTCACCGGGCTTCGGGGCCGCCGGCGTCGCGTGCTTGGTCAGCAGCAGGTCGTGCCGCACGGTGATCGGCACGGTCGGGGTGGCCACCGCAGTGCGTTCGGTCGCGTCCGGGTCGGGCCCGCCGGTCACCACCACCGTGTTGACCGGGACGGCCGTGACATCCGCGTCCAGCGTGCCGGTGAGCGTCCAGCCCACCGTGCCGCCGACCGGGATCTCCACGGCGGGGCAGGTCGCCGTCCCGTCCGCGACCGGGCAGGCGGCGCCGTCGTCCGCCGCCATCGAGGCGTCGTGCACCCCGGCGGGCACCCGGTCGGTGACCACGACGTTCCGCGCCCGCGAAGGCCCGTGGTTGGTGACGGTGACCCGCCACCGGATCCGCTGCCCGGCGACGACCGGATCGGTGAGCAGCACCTTGGCGACGCTCAGCCGCGCCTGTGCCGACGGCGACCCCGAGGGCGAGGCGACCGCCGTGTGCGTCGGCGTGGCCGGGTCGGGGCCGCCGGTGACCGTCACGGTGTTGGTGGGCGTGACCGTGGCGTCCGGGGCCAAGGTGCCGGTCAGGGTCCAGGTCCGGGTCGCCCCGACCGGGATCCCGACGGGCGGGCAGACGGCGGTGCCGCCGGAGATCGCGCAGGCGGTGCCGTCGTCCGCTGCCATCGAGGCGCCGTTCACGCCTGCGGGCACCCGGTCCGTGACCAGCACGTCACGGGCCACCGAGGGGCCCCGGTTGGTCACCGAGACCTGCCACTGGATCCGCTGCCCGGGCACGACCGGATCAGTCAGCAGCGCCTTGGAGACCGAGAGGCGGGCCTCCTGCACCGGCTCGACGGACGGGCTGGCGACGGCGGTGTGGGTGGGTGTCGCGGGGTCGGGTCCGCCGGTGACGGTGGCGGTGTTGGTCGGGGTCACGGTCGTGTTGGCGTCGAGGGTGCCGGTCAGGGTCCAGGTCCGGGTTTCCCCGGCGGGGATCTCCACGGCGGGGCAGGTTGCGGTCTTGTTCGTGATCGGGCAGGCGGTGCTGTCGTCGGCCGTCATCGAAGCGTTGGACACCCCGGTGGGTACGCGGTCGGTGACGACGACGTTCCGTGCTCGGGAGGGTCCGTTGTTGGTGACGGTGACGCGCCACTGGATCTGCTGTCCCGGGACCACCGGGTCGGTGACCAGGATCTTGGCGACGACGAGGTTGGCCTGCGGTGCGGGGGTTTCGCTCGGTGAGGCGATGGCGGTGTGGGTCGGGGTTGCGGGGTCGGGCCCGCCGGTGACCGTCACGGAGTTGGTGGGAGTGACCGTCGTGTTGGCGTCGAGGGTGCCGGTGAGTGTCCAGGTCGCGGAGGAGCCGGCCGGGAGTTCGACGGCGGGGCAGGTGGCCGTCCCGCCGCTGATCGGGCAGTTGGTCCCGTCGGCGGCGGTCATGGATGCGTTGTCGACCCCGGCGGGAACGGTGTCGGTGACGACGACGTCGCGGGCGCGGGAGGGTCCGTTGTTGGTGACGGTCACTTGCCACTGGATCTGCTGACCCGGCACGACGGGGCTGGTGAGCAGAACCTTGGACACCGTGAGGTCGGCCAGTGGCGTCGGAGAGTTGGTCGGCGAGGCAACCGCCGTGTGGGTGGGTGTCGCGGGGTCGGGTCCGCCGGTGACGGTGGCGGTGTTGGTCGGGGTCACGGTCGTGTTGGCGTCGAGGGTGCCGGTCAGGGTCCAGGTCCGGGTTTCCCCGGCGGGGATCTCCACGGCGGGGCAGGTTGCGGTCCCGTTCGTGATCGGGCACGCGGTGCTGTCGTCGGCCGTCATCGAAGCGTTGGACACCCCGGTGGGTACGCGGTCGGTGACGACGACGTTCCGTGCTCGGGAGGGTCCGTTGTTGGTGACGGTGACGCGCCACTGGATCTGCTGTCCCGGGACCACCGGGTCGGTGACCAGGATCTTGGCGACGACGAGGTTGGCCTGCGGTGCGGGGGTTTCGCTCGGTGAGGCCACGGCGGTGTGCGTCGGTGTGGCCGGGTCGGGCCCG
This sequence comes from Kitasatospora sp. NPDC089913, assembly GCF_044748625.1. NCBI lineage: Bacteria > Bacillati > Actinomycetota > Actinomycetes > Kitasatosporales > Streptomycetaceae > Kitasatospora > Kitasatospora sp. NPDC089913. The sequence goes on from NZ_JBIVGI010000004.1 coordinate 114,181, forward strand.
CCGGTGACCGTCACCGTGTTGGTCGGCGTGACCGTGGCGTCCTGGGCCAGCGTGCCGCTCAGCGTGTACGAGGCGGTCTCCCCGACCTCCAGGTCGATCGCCGGGCACGTGGCGGTGCCGCTCGCGACCGGGCAGACGGTGCCGTCCTCGTCCGAGACCATCGAGGCCCCCGACACCCCGTCCGGGACCCGGTCCGAGACGACGACGTTCCGGGCTCGCGAAGGACCGTCGTTGACCACGGTCACCCGCCACTGCACGGTCCGGCCGGGCACTACCGGATCGGTCACCAGCACTTTGGAGACCGTCAGCTTCGCCTGCGGGGTGGGCGTGTTGGTCGGGCTGGCGACGGCGGTGTGCGTCGGGGTTGCGGGGTCGGGCCCGCCGGTGACCGTCACCGTGTTGGTCGGCGTGACCGTGGCGTCCTGCGCCAGCGTGCCGCTCAACGTGTACGTGACGGTCCCGCCGACCGGGACCTCGACCGGTGGGCAGACGGCCGTGCCGTCCGTGACCGGGCACGCCGCGCCCGTCGCGTCCGGCGAGAGCGAGGCACCGACGACACCTGCCGGGATCCGGTCGCTCACCACGACATCGCGGGCCAGGCTCGGCCCGTTGTTGGTCACGCTGATCCGCCAGGCGATCGACTCACCGGGCACGACCGGGTCGGTGAGCAGCGCCTTCGACACGGTGAGGTTCGCCCGCGGCTCGACCGTCTCGCTGGCGTGCGCTGTCGCCGTGTGCGCGGTCGCGGTCGGATCGGGTCCGCCGGTGACGACGGCCACGTTGACCGGGGTGCCGGTCGCCGCCGGGTCGAGCGTCCCGCCGACGGTGTACGAGACGTTGCCGCCGGCCGGGATCTCCACGGCCGGGCAGGTCGCCGTCCCGCCGCTGATCGGGCAGTTCGTTCCGTCGTCAGCGGTCATCGCCGGGTCGGTCACCCCGGTGGGCACCTGGTCGGTGACGACGACGTTCCGGGCCCGTGAAGGACCGCGGTTGGTCACCGTGACCCGCCACTCGATCCGCTCTCCGGGCACGACCGGGTTGGTGAGGAGCGCCTTGGCGATGCTCAGGTTCGCCTGCGGTACGGGCGAGTCGGTCGGTGAGGCGACGGCGGTGCGGGTGGGCGTGGCCGGGTCGGGTCCGCCGGTGACCACCACCGTGTTCGTCGGGGTCACGGTCGCGTCCGGCGCGAGCGTAGCGGTCAGCGTGTACGAGGCGGTCTGTCCGACCTCCAGCTCGATCGCGGGGCAGACCGCCGCCCCGTCGGTGATCGGGCAGGCGGACGCGTCGGCGTCCGACTGGAGGACGGCGTCGGACACCCCGGCCGGGATCCGGTCGGTGATGACGACGTTGCGCGCCTTGGACGGACCGTTGTTGGTCACGGTGACCCGCCACTGGACGACCTCGCCCGGCACGACCGGGTCGGTCACCAGCGCCTTGGCGACGGTCAGGCGCGCCAGCGGCGAGGGCGAATCGGTGGGCGAGGCGACGGCGGTGTGCGTGGGTGTCGCCGGGTCGGGTCCGCCGGTGACGACCGCCGTGTTGGTGGGCGTGACGGTCGCGTCCTGCATCAACGTGCCGCTCAGCGTGTAGGAGACCGTCTGTCCGACCTCAAGGTCGACTGCCGGGCAGACGGCCGTGCCGTCCGTGATCGGGCACACGCTTCCGTTGGCGGCCGTCATGCTCGGCCCGCCGACCCCGGCCGGGACGGTGTCGGTGACGACGACGTCGCGGGCGCGGGAGGGTCCGTTGTTGGTGACGGTCACCTGCCACTGGATCTGCTGGCCGGGGACGACGGGGTTGGTGAGCAGGACCTTGGAGACGGTGAGGTTGGCCTGCGCTGTGGGCGTGTTGGTCGGGGTGGCGACGGCGGTGTGGGTGGGTGTGGCGGGGTCGGGTCCGCCGGTGACGGTCGCGGTGTTGGTCGGTGTGACCGTGGCGTCCTGGGCCAGTGTGCCGGTGAGTGTCCAGGTCAGGGTCTGGCCGACGGGGATTTCGACAGCGGGGCAGGTGGCTGTGCCGTTGCTGATGGGGCAGTTGGTTCCGTCGGCAGCCGTCATCGCCGGGTTGTTGACCCCGGCGGGAACGGTGTCGGTGACGACGACGTCACGGGCCCGGGAGGGTCCGTTGTTGGTGACGCCGACCCGCCACTGGATCTGCTGGCCGGGGACGACGGGGTTGGTGAGCAGGACCTTCGACACGGTCAGATTGGCCTGCGGCGCGGGCGTGTTGGTCGGGGTGGCGACGGCGGTGTGGGTGGGTGTGGCGGGGTCGGGTCCGCCGGTGACGGTCGCGGTGTTGGTCGGTGTGACCGTGGCGTCCTGGGCCAGTGTGCCGGTGAGTGTCCAGGTCAGGGTCTGGCCGACGGGGATTTCGACAGCGGGGCAGGTGGCGGCGCCACCGTTGATCGGGCAGTTGACCCCATCGGCATCCGCCTTCATCGAGGCGTTGTCGACCCCGGCGGGAACAGTGTCGGTGACGACGACGTCACGGGCCCGGGAGGGTCCGTTGTTCGTCACGCTGACCCGCCACTGGATCTGCTGGCCGGGGACGACGGGGTTGGTGAGCAGGACCTTCGACACGGTCAGATCGGCCTGCGGCGTGGGCGTGTTGGTCGGGGTGGCGGCGGCGGTGTGCGTCGGGGTTGCCGGGTCGGGTCCGCCGGTGACCGTCGCGGTGTTGGTGGGCGTGACCGTCGTGTTGGCGTCGAGGGTGCCGGTGAGCGTCCACGTCATCGTGGAGCCGGCCGGGATCTCGACGGCCGGGCAGGTCGCCGTACCGCCGGTGACGGGACACGGAGTGCCGTCGGCCGCTGCCATTGAGGCGTTGCCGACGCCGGCCGGTACCTGGTCGGTGACGACGACGTCCCGGGCCCGGGAGGGTCCGTTGTTGGTGACGGTGACCCGCCACTGGATCTGTTGCCCGGGGACGACGGGGTTGGTGAGCAGCGCCTTGGAGACGGTGAGGTTGGCCTGCGCTGTGGGCGTGTTGGTCGGGGTGGCGACGGCGGTGTGGGTCGGGGTTGCGGGGTCGGGTCCGCCGGTGACGGTCGCGGTGTTGGTCGGTGTGACCGTGGCGTCCTGGGCCAGCGTGCCGGTGAGGGTCCAGCTCAGCGACGAACCCGCCGGGATCTCGACCGCCGGGCAGGTCGCGATGCCGCTGCTGATGGGGCAGTTGGCCCCGCCTGTATCAGCGGTCATCGTCGCGCCGTTGACGCCCGTCGGCACCTGGTCCGTCACGACCACGTTCCGGGCGCGGGACGGGCCGTTGTTGGTGACGGTGACCCGCCATTGGATCTGCTGCCCGGGGACGACCGGGTTGGTGAGTAGTACCTTCGAAGCCGTCAGGTTGGCCTGCGGCATCGGCGTGTTGGTCGGGCTGGCGACGGCGGTGTGGGTCGGGGTTGCCGGGTCGGGTCCGCCGGTGACCGTCACCGTATTGGCCGGCGTGGAGGTTGCGTTGGCGTCGAGGGTGCCGGTGAGCGTCCACGTCATCGTGGAGCCGGCCGGGATCTCGACGGCCGGGCAGGTCGCGATGCCGCCGGTGATCGGGCAGTTGGTCCCGCCCGTGTCGGCGGTCATGGTCGCGCCGGTGACGCCGGTAGGCACCTGGTCCGTCACCACGACGTTCCGGGCGCGGGACGGGCCGTTGTTGGTGACGGTGACCCGCCATTGGATCTGCTGCCCGGGGACGACCGGGTTGGTGAGCAGCACTTTCGAAACCGTCAGCTCGGCCTGCGGTGAAGGCGAGGTGGTCGGCGAGGCGACCGCCGTCCTGGTGGACGCCGACGGGTCCGGGCCGCCCGTGACCGTCACCGAGTTCACCGGCGTGGAGGTTGCGTCGGAGGCGAGGGTGCCGGTCAGCGTCCAGGTCTGCGAGGAGCCGGCCGGGATCTCGACGGCCGGGCAGGTCGCGATGCCGCCGGTGATCGGGCAGTTGGTCCCGCCCGTGTCGGCGGTCATGGTCGCGCCGGTGACGCCGGTCGGCACCTGGTCCGTCACGACCACGTTCCGGGCCCGGGACGGGCCGTTGTTGGTGACCGTGACCCGCCACTGGATCTGCTGCCCCGGGACCACCGGGTCGGTGAGCAGGACCTTGGAGACGGTGAGGTTGGCCTGCGGCGACGGCGAGCCGGAGGGGCTGGCTACGGCGGTGTGGGTCGGGGTTGCGGGGTCCGGTCCGCCGGTGACCGTCACCGTATTGGCCGGCGTGGTGGTGGCGTTGGCGTCCAGGGTCCCGGTGAGGGTCCAGCTCAGTGACGAACCCGCCGGGAGCTCGACCGCCGGGCAGGTCGCGATGCCGCCGGTGATCGGGCAGTTGGTCCCGCCCGTGTCGGCGGTCATGGTCGCGCCGGTGACGCCGGTCGGCACCTGGTCCGTCACCACCACGTTCCGGGCCCGCGACGGCCCGTTGTTGGTCACCGTCACCCGCCACTGGATCTGCTGCCCGGGGACGACCGGGTTGCTGAGCAGGACCTTCGAAACCGTCAGGTCGGCCTGCGGCGAGGGCGAGGTGGTCGGCGAGGCCACCGCCGTGTGGGTGGATGCCGTCGGGTCCGGGCCGCCGGTGACCGTCGCCGTGTTCGTCGGCGTCGTCGTCGCGTTGGGGTCCAGTGTGCCGGTCAGCGTCCAGTTCAGTGCCTGTCCGGCCGGGATCTCGACCGCCGGGCAGTTCGCGACGCCGCCGGTGATCGGGCAGGTGGTGCCGTTCGGCGCGGTCATCACGGGGTTGTCGACCCCGGCCGGGACGGTGTCCGTGACGACCACGTTCCGGGCCCGTGACGGACCGGCGTTGAAGACGTTGACCCGCCACTCGATCCGCTGCCCGGGCACCACCGGGTTGGTCACCAGGGACTTGCTGACGGTCAGGTTGGCCTGCGGTGAAGGGCCGGCGGTCGGCGAGGCGACGGCGGTGCGCGAGGACGCGGAGGGGTCCGGTCCGCCGGTGACCGTCACCGTATTGGCCGGCGTGGTGGTGGCGTTGGCGTCCAGGGTCCCGGTGAGGGTCCAGCTCAGCGACGAACCCGCCGGGATCTCGACTGCCGGGCAGGTCGCGATGCCGCCGGTGATCGGGCAGTTGGTCCCGCCCGTGTCGGCGGTCATGGTCGCGCCGGTGACGCCGGCCGGCACCTGGTCCGTCACCACGACGTTCCGGGCCCGGGACGGCCCGTTGTTGGTCACCGTCACCCGCCACTGGACCGGCTGGCCGGGCACGACCGGGCTGGTGAGCAGCGACTTGGAGACGGTCAGGTTGGCCTGCGGCGAGGGGCTCGCGGTCGGCGAGGCGACCGCGGTCCGGGCGGTGGCGCCCGGGTCGGGGCCACCGGTGACCACCGCCGTGTTGGTGGGTGTGACGGTGGTGTTCGGGTCCAGGGTGCCGGTGAGGGTCCAGGTCTGGGAGGAACCGACCGGAATCTCGACCGCCGGGCAGGTCGCGACGCCGCCGCTGATCGGGCAGTTGGCCCCGTCGACACCCTGCCGCATCGTCGCGCCGGTGACGCCGGCCGGCACCTGGTCCGTCACGACCACGTTCCGGGCCCGGGACGGCCCGTTGTTGGTCACCGTGACCCGCCACTGGATCTGCCCGCCGGGCACGACGGGATTGGTGAGCAGCGTCTTGGAGATGGTGAGGCCGGCCTGCGGCGAGGGGCTCGCGGTCGGCGAGGCGACGGCGGTACGGGTGGCGGCGGACGGGTCGGGGCCGCCGGTGACCAGCGCGGTGTTGGTCGGCGTGGTGGTCGCGTTGGGGTCCAGCGTGCCGGTGAGGGTCCAGCTGGCGGTGCCGTTGACGGGGATCTCGACGGCGGGGCAGTTCGCGGTGCCGCCGGTGATCGGGCAGGCGGTGCCGTCCTGGTCGTCGGCCATGCTCGCGGCGGTCACGCCGGCCGGGACCTGGTCCGTCACCACGACGTTCCGGGCCCGGGAGGGACCGTTGTTGGTGACCTTGACCTGCCACCTGATCTGCTGGCCGGGCACCACGGGGTTGGTCAGCAGCGTCTTCGAGACGACCAGGTTGGCCTGGTTGCCGGGCGGGACGGGGTTGGCGGTGCTGGTGCAGCTGGGGGAGCAGTTCGGGTCGGTGACGCCGCCCGGCGGGGTGACGGTGGCGCGGTTGTCGAGGGAGCCGGTGGCGTCCGCCGGGACGGTTCCGGTGAGGCGGTAGGTGACCTGGGCGCCCGCCGGGAGGTCGACGGTGGTGTTGATGTCGCCGGTGCCGGAGGCGGGGGTGCCGCAACTGCCGCCCCCGGCGGCGGTGCAGGTCCAGGAGAAGTTCCGGATCGTGGTGGGCAGGGTGTCCCTGACCGAGGTCCCGGGGGCGTCCGAGGGGCCGTCGTTCTTGACCACGATGGTGTAGGTGAGCGGTTGGCCGGGCACGTACGGGTTCTTGTCCGGGGTTTTGGTGACCGACAGACCGGTGGTGGGGCGCCCGGGGGTGTCGACGGTGCTGGAGCAGGTCGGACCGCAGTTGGGGTCGGTGCTGGCGGCCGGGCGGGTCACGGTCGCGGTGTTCGACAGCGTACCGGTGGTGGAGGAGGGGACGGTGCCCGTCACCGTGTACGTCACGGAGCTGTTGGCCGCGATCGTGGCGGTCGTGTCCAGGTTGCCGGTGCCGCTCGCGGCGCCGCAACTGCTGCCGGTGCCCCCGGACGCGCAGGTCCAGGTGAAGCCGGACAGCGCGGACGGCAGCGCGTCGCGCACGGCGGCGTTGACGGCGGGCGCGGGTCCGGCGTTGCTCACCACGAAGGTGTAGGTGAGCCGTTGTCCCGGGACGTACGTCACGGGGGAGGCGGTCTTCTTCACGGACAGGCCGACCTGGGTGACCCACTCGAGGACGATCTCGCCGTTGCCGCCGTTGCTGTAGCCGCCGCCGTCGCCGATGCCGCTGGTGTACTGGGCGTCGCCCCGGCCGCCCGAGGTTCCGCCGACGCCGTTGCCGTTGCTGTTGGTGCCGTTGGAGGTCTGTGTGTTGGTGACGCCGGTTCCCCGGTTGTAGCCGGAGCCGCCGCCGCCCATGCCGTTGGCGTCGAGCGTGCCGCCGCGCTGGCAGGCGCCGCCACCACCGCCGTAGTAGCCGCCGCCGCCACCGCCGCCGCCCTCGTTCTGCGGGAAGGGGGCGCCGCGGCCGCCCTGGTACTGGCTGCCGGCGGTGGCGGCCGCGCACGCGGTCTGGGTGGCGGCGGCGCCGCCCGCGGTCTGGGTGCCGCCCCGACCGGAGGCGGCGGGCTGGTTGTCCTGGCCGCCGTTGCTGCCGCCACCGCCGCCGGCCGCCGGCGTGGTCGCGTCGGCGCCGGGCGAGGAGCCGCCGCCGCCACCGGCGATGACCAGCGGATTGCTGCCGTAGGCACCGTTCCACACGGCGCTCATGCCGCCGCCGCTGCCGCCGGTCGCGCCGGCCCCGCCGGACACCGAGAAGCCCTGGCCGCCCCCGCCGCCCCCGCCGTAGGTGGAGGCGGTGCTGTTGAGCCGGCCGCCCTGGCCGACGGTGAGGGTCAGCGACTGACCGGGTGTCACCGCCAGGGTCCCGGTGGTGTAGCCGCCACCGCCGCCGCCGTACTGGCCGGTGTAGTAGTCGCGGGGGGAGCCCGCGCCGCCGGCGCCGAACACCCGGGCGTACACCGCGGTGACGCCGGCCGGCACGGTGAAGGTCTGGTCGGCGCCGCTGTAGGTGACGCGGGCGCAGTTGGTGAAGCTGCCGGTCGGGGTGCACGCGACCTGTGCCCGCTGCTCCCGGGGCAGGCCCTGCGGGCCGTGGGCGGGAGGGGCGGCGGCGAGCGCCAGTCCGCCCTGGGGGACCAGGCACAGGAGCGCGAGCACGCCGCGCGTCGCCGTCCGGAACCGACCGCCGAGCAACGACCTCACCGGGGCCATCCGGCGTCTCCTCTCGCGACCGTGCGCGCACGGGCCCAGCTGGGCGGACAACACGACAAATCAGGCGAATGTACGCAGATGAGATCAGAGACTGCCGAGAAGGGGTGCCCATGAGGGCGACCTGATGACGTGTCAGTCGGCTTTTGTGCCGGAATCCGCGCTTTCGGCCCATCCGGGTCACCGTTCGGCGCAGTCGGGTGGAGCGGCCCCGGGGCGGAGTGGGGCGGGGCCGCTGCGCCCGGGACCGGCCCTGGGCGCCCGTCGCCTGCGGCCGTCAGCCGAAGGTCGGCACGGTGTCCAGGATCGCGAGCCGCGCGTTGGCCGTCCTGATGCTGCCGCAGAGCACCTGCGCGCCGCCGACGCGGTAGTCCTCACCGCTGCCGGTGGCCTTGATCGCGGCACCCTGGAGCGAGGTGTACTGCTTGTCCTGGAGATCGTCCTTGCGCAGGTCGCGGACGACGATGAGCTTGCGGACCAGGTCGCCGGCGCCCTGCTGGGTGGCCAGGGCCTTCCTCTGGTCCTCGCCCAGTTTGGCGAAGGCCGCGTCGTTCGGGGCGAAGACGGTGACGTTCTCCATCGAGTCGAAGATGTCCTTCGCCTTGGCCGTCTTGACCAGGGCGGACAACTGGGAGAGGTCCTTGGCCCGGTCGATCGCGCCCAGCACCGGCAGGCGGCCCATCGCGTCGAGGCTGCCCGCGCCGTCGCCGGTCATCGTCGCGCAGGCCTGGCCGAAGGCCTTCTCGGGCGGCGGGGGCGCGACGGCCACCGGGCCGGGCCCACCGGTCCCGGCGTCGACACCGCCGCAACCGGCGAGCGGGGCGACGGCGAGCGCCAGGGCCGTGAGGAGGGCGGGGCGGTGGGTGCGGCGGCTCATACGGGGATCCTCCAGGGGGAACCGGTCGAATCGTGCCGGATACGCCCCAGATGGTGACACCGTACCGAGCCGCCGCCCGGGAGATCCGGCCCGCACGGCAACGCCCGTCACCCGTGCGGAGCCGTCTCCGCCCCCGCCCCCGGCCCCCCGGCCGTCGTCCTTCCCGGGGCGGTGGAGATCACCACGGTCGGCCGGCGGGTTTCCGTGCGGTGAGGCCTCAGCGGACCGCGGGCACACCGTCGGACCGGTCGAGGAGGTGCAGGGCCTGCTCGGCGGGGCTGCCGGGCGGGGCCGTGTAGACCACGAGGACGTGGTGGGCGGCGCCCGGGACCTGGAAGGTCTCGTAGGTCAGCGCGACATCGCCGACGACGGGATGCCGGAAGCGCTTGGGGCCGTGGGTCTTCTCGTGCACATGGTGGCCGGCCCACAGCTTGCGGAAGATGTCGCTGCCCAGCGACAGTTCGCCGACGAGGCGCACGAGTTCCGGGTCGTGCGGGCGCCGCCCGGCGGCCATGCGCAGGACGCCGACCGTGGTGCGCGCGGCCTCGTCCCAGTCGGAGTGGACCTCGCGGGCGTCCGGGGCCAGGAAGATCCGTCGGGCCATGTTCCGCTCGCGCGGCGCCAGGTTGGGGAAGTCGGCGATCAGAGCGGTCGCCGGCCGGTTCCAGGCCAGGACGTCGCTGCGATCGTTCATGACCAGGGCGGGGGAGACGGGGACGGCCTCGACGACCTGCCGCACCGCCGGGCGCAGCATCTCGCTCCGGACGCCGGCCGCTGCCGTCGTCCGGGCCGGGCGGGGCGGCCGGGCCAGGTCGTGCAGATGGGCGCGTTCGGCGGATCCGAGCCTCAGCGCTCGGCCGAGAGCGTCGAGGACCTGGTCGGACGGACGGTCGGCGCGTCCCTGCTCCAGGCGGACGTAGTAGTCGGTGCTCAGCCCGACCAGTTCGGCGACCTCTTCGCGTCGCAGTCCGGGCACGCGGCGGCGGCCGGTCGGCGGCAGGCCCACGTCCGCCGGTGACACCAGGGCGCGCCGCGCCCGAAGGTAGTCACCGAGCCTGTCGCTGATCGTGTTCGTCCCGGCCATGCGTTCCAGTATGGAGGTGCCGGCGGGGGTGCGGCGGCGGGAGGGTGGCCCTGTCGGTCCCAGGGAACGGCGGGTCCTTCATGCGCGGGTGGTCCTCGCGAACGATCGACGTCATGTCCACTCCTTCCGCCCCTTCCGCTCGAACCGGGCACTCCGCCCCGCTCGCCCTCGCTGCCCCTCCTGCCCTCGCCGCCCCGTCGCCGCCACCGTCCCCGGCCCGGTCCGGGACTCGGACCCGGTCCGGGACCCGGACCGGCGGCGGTGGCGGCGACATCGGGCGCGGCTACTGGCCGACGGTGCTCGCGGTCGCCTCCGCCGGAGTGATGCTGCCGTTCTCCGTCACCGGGGCGGCGGTCGCCCTGCCGGACATGGCCGCCCGGCTGGGCTCCTCGACCGGCTCCGCGCAGTGGATGCTGAACGCCTTCAACGTCACGTTCGCCGCCCTGCCGCTCGCGGCCGGCGGCCTCGCGGACCGGTTCGGCCGCCGCCGCGTCCTGCTGACCGGCATCGCCCTGGTCGGTGCGATGTCGCTGCTGGTCGCACTGTCGCCCTCGATGGCCCTGGCGGACGCGGCCCGGGCGGTCCAGGGATGCGGTGCGGCGGCCGTCCTGGCCTCGGGCGCGGCGGTACTGGCTCACGCCACGTCCGGCCGGCGCCGACAGCTGGCCTTTGGGATCCTCGGCACGTCGTTCGGCACGGGCCTGGCGATCGGGCCGCCGCTCGCCGGGGTCCTGGTCGAACTGGCCGGCTGGCGCTCGGTGTTCCTCCTGGTCGCGGTGATGTCGGTGCCCGCCTGGTTGTGCGCGACCCGCGCCCCGGAGTCCCGCAACCCCGCCGGGACCGCCCTGGACCTGGCCGGGCCGGCCGCCTTCACCGCCGGACTGGCCTTCCTTTCGCTCGCCTTCGTCCGGGCCGGGGCCGCGGGCTGGGCCGCACCGGGCACCCTGCTGCTGCTCGCCGCGGCCGTGGCGCTGGTGGTGCTGTTCGCCGCGGTGGAGGTCCGTCTGGGCGAGCGCGCGATGTTCGACGTCCGGCTGTTCCGCAGGCCCGAGTTCGCCGCGCTGGTCTGCCAGCCCTTCACCGTCACCCTCGGCTTCGTCGTCCTGCTGGTCTACCTGCCCGCCTACCTCCAGGGCGTCGCCGGCCGTTCGACCTCGGCCAGCGGACTGCTCCTGCTGCCGATGACCGCACCGGTGCTGCTCCTGCCGCTCGCCGCCGCCCGGCTGGCCGCGCGCACCTCCGTGCGGGCGGTGCTGACCGCCGCCTCCGTGCTGATCGTGGTCGGCGCCCTGCTCCTGACGACCCTGCGCGGCGACGGATCGTGGCCGGCCCTGGCGCTTCCGCTGCTCCCCTTCGGCATGGGCGTCGGGCTGGCGTTCGGAGTGATGGACAACGCCGCCGTCGGCACCGTCCCGGTCGAGAACGCCGGCGCCGCGGCGGGCATCTTCAACACGATGCGGATCACCGGTGAGTCGGTGGCCGTCGCCGGCGCGGCCGCCCTGCTCACGACGCTCACCGCCGCCCGGTCGACGGGCGGCGGCCTCCCCTCCGAGGCCGCGACCCGGCTGGCCGGGCACGCCGTCCAGGGCCGGGTGGACGAGGCCCATCGCGCCGCGCTGGCCGAGGGCTTCACCGACGCCTTCCACACCCTCGGCCTCGTCCTCGCCGCCCTGTCCGCCCTGGGCGCCGTCCTCACCTGGTGCGCGCTCGCACCGCGCCGCTCCGCGGACCGAGCCCGCGCACCCCGTCCGTAGCACTCGGCCGTGGCCCTCGCCCGTACTCCTCGGCCGTATCCCTCGCCCGTCCTACCCGGTCCGTTCGGGTTCGACGGCGCTGAGCGGAGCGGCCAGTGACTCCAGGCTGCGCCGTTCGGCCTTGACGCCGATCGCCGCCTCGACCAGTCCGGCGAGCGTCATCAGGGTGGCGCCGATGCAGAAGGCCAGGGTGGTGTCGGAGACCTTTCCGCTGCCCACCAGGCCGTTGAAGAGCAACGGGCCGCTGATGCCGCCGACGGCGGTGCCGACGGCGTAGAAGAAGGCGATGCACATCGCCCTGGTCTCCAGCGGGAAGATCTCGCTGACCGTCAGGTAGGCAGAGCTGGCGCCCGCGGAGGCCAGGAACAGGACGGCCGTCCAGCAGGCGGTCATGGTCACGGCGGACAGGGAGCCCTGCTGGAAGAGCAGCGCGGTGCCGAACAGCAGCACACCGGAACCGATGTAGGTGCCGGCGATCATCGGCTTGCGCCCGACGGAGTCGAACAGGCCGCCCAGCAGCAGCGGACCGAGGAAGTTGCCGACCGCGATCACCGCGAAGTAGTACCCGGTGTCGCCCTCGGGGACGGCGAAGAACTTGGTGAGGATCACCGCGTAGCCGAAGGTCACCGCGTTGTAGAGGAAGGCCTGCCCGATGAACAGGGACAGGCCGAGCACGGTCCGGCGCGGATAGCGGGTCACGACCGTGCGGGCGATGGTGCCGAAGCCGAGCGGGCCGCGCTCGCGGATGCGGATCGGTCCGCCCTCGACGGGCGGCAGCTCGCGGCCGTACTCCTCCCGCACGATGCGTTCGGCCTCGGCCACCACCTCCTCGGCCTCCTCGGCCCGGCCGTGGGTGAACAGCCAGCGCGGACTCTCCGGGACGTGCCGGCGCACCAGCAGGATGACCAGGCCGAGGGCCACGCCGATGCCGAAGGCCAGCCGCCAGCCCAGGTCGGTCGCGAACAGGGCGGTGTTCAGCAGGGCGATCGAGGCGAAGGCGCCGATCGCCGCGCCGATCCAGAAGCTGCCGTTGATCACCAGATCGATCCGGCCGCGCACCCGGGCCGGGATCAGCTCGTCGATCGCGGAGTTGATCGCCGCGTACTCGCCGCCGATGCCGAATCCGGTGAAGAAGCGACAGAGGAAGAAGAACCAGGCGGACCACGAGAACGCGGTGACGGCGGTGGCCGCCAGGTACACGGCCAGGGTGATCATGAAGAGCTTCTTGCGGCCCAGCCGGTCGGTCAGCCAGCCGAAGAACAGCGCGCCGCTGCACGCCCCCGCGACGTAGACGGCGGCGGCGATCGTGGTGACCTGGGTGGTCGTGATGGTGATCCCGCTGCCGCTCTCCGCGAGCCGGGCCGCCATGTTGCCGACGATCGTGACCTCGAGGCCGTCGAGGATCCAGACCGTCCCCAGCCCGATCACGATCCGCCAGTGCCAGCGGGACCACGGCAGCCGGTCCAGCCGCGCGGGGACGTCGGTCTCGACGACCCCGTCGCCGGGGCGGTCCTGGGCGGGCGGCCGTTGCCGCACCTCTCGCCCCGCTCCCTCCACCGGGTCGGACATGGCGAACTCCTTCCCTCGCGCCGGTAGGACTCCCGGCGTCTGCCCGGATCCCGCACGACCACACCACACCACATCGCCCCGTTCGTCCGGCGCATCCCGCCCACCGGGCCTGCCGGTGTCCGGTTCCGGCAACTCGGCTGCCGGGTCTGGTGGTTGGGGATGCGGCGGGCCATGCTGGCGATGGGGGTGCGTTCACCCGGCCGGCCGGGTGAACGACCGGGTCCGCAGCGCCGGACACCGGGCCCCGTACTCGGCTCCGGACTTCGGAAAGGCCTGTTCCCCATGGACGAGACGCTGGATCGGTTCCTGCCCGTGTACGGGCACCGAGCGGTTCACGGGATCACTCTGGCGGCGCCGCCGGAGGAGGTCTGGGCGGCGCTGCAGAGGGTGACGCTGGCCGACCTTCCGCTGCCCCGGATGCTGCTGGCACTGCGGACGCTGCCCTCGCGCCTGCGGAACACGGGCCCCGACCTGCTGGACCGCTCGGTGCCCCTGGCGGAGCTGTTCCGCAGGGACGACCGCTGGGTGACCCTGGCCGACGAGCCGGGGCGGGCCCTGGTGCTCGGCCGGGTCGCGCGGTTCTGGAGCCCGGTGCCGCGGGAGCCGGCGCGACCGGGGGACGGCGCGGCGTTCGCCGCGTTCGCCGAGCCGGGCTGGGCGAAGGCGGTCATCTCGCACGAGGTGTTCGCCCACGGCAGCGGCTCGCGGCTGGTGACGGAGACTCGGATCCAGGGGACCGACGCGCGCGCGAGGCGACGGTTCGCGGCGTACTGGCTCCTGATCCGCCCGGGTGTCGGCCTCATCCGGCGCAGCGCCCTCGCCGCGGCGGGCCGCCACTGCGAGAGCGCCTGAGAATTGCGAGATCTTCGTCGGGACCCGTCCTCCCCGCACCCCGACGAGGGCCTTCCACCCCAGCGGCCGCTACTCGGCCAATGCCTCCACTTCCGGTACCGGGGACCGTATGTACCTGAGCGTCATCACCCCCTGCCTGCTGCCACCGTCCGCGGGCCCTGCTCCCGGGCCGTAGGGGTTCCGACCCGGGGCCCGCCGGAACGTGCGGGCTACCGGTCGGGGGCGGCGCCCTCGATGGCGGCGAGGAGGAGCGCGTGGACCGCCGCGGCCGCCTCCTGGGTGGCCGGGTCGGGGTCCTTCAGCTGGGGCGTGATCAGCTCGGCGGCCGCGGCGAGGAGCGGGACCGGCACGGTGGCCTCGCGCAGGTGGAGCAGCTGGGAGGCGGCGCGCTCACCGGGCGTGGCCCTGGTTCGGGCGTCGGGGATCAGGGCGGTGAGGCCGCGGGGGAGGGGCTGGGTGCTGGTCACCCGGCCCATTCTTCCGGGTCGGGGCCGGTGTCGATCACCACAGCCGTCCGGCGGGTCCCCGGCCCGGGCCCTTCCCCGCTCCACCCCCCGTTTGCGACCTGACACCTTGAGCAGGTCGGCGCCGCCGCGGTCCGCGGCGGCGCCGATAGCGGGCGCCGGAGAACCGGCCCGTCAGCCCGTGCGCCGCCCGCCCGTCCCGAGCCGCCGTCCGGACGGGAGTGTCCGTTCGAGGGCGAGCATCGCGGCGGCGACCTCGTCGACCGCCGCGTCGGGGATCGCGATCGCGGCGTGGTCGAGGACGAGCAGTCGGGCGTCCGGGATCTCGTGGGCGAGGGCCGCGCCGTTGCCGAGGGGGAAGAGCGGGTCGTGGCGGCCGTGGACGACCAGGGTGGGGAGGTCGAGCGTGGGCAGGCGCTCGCGCCAGCGGGGTCGGCAGTCGAGGCGGGCGAAGACCGTGCCCAGCTGGTTGGCGAGGTGGACCGCCGGGTCGCTGCCCGGGGTGCGGTCCCAGATGCGGGCGGCGGTGGCGCGGGCGGCGGCGGGGTCGTCGCCGCGGATGCTCGCGCCGGTGGCGGCGAACTCCGCGACCGCCTCCCGGTCGGTCCAGTCCGGCATTGGGCGGGCGAACAATCGGCCCATGGTCGCCCGGTCGTGGTCGGGGAGGTCGTCGTCGGGAGGACCGGGGGCGACGGCGCGGGTGCCGGCCAGGGTGAGGGCGGAGAACGCGTCGGGGTGGTCGAGGGCGGCGACCTGGGCGACCATCCCGCCGACGCCGTTCCCCGCGAGGTGCGCGGGCGCCGCGCCCAGGGCGCGGGCGAGGGCGGCGGCGTCGGCGGCCAGGTCGCGCAGGGTGTAGGCGGGCGCCTGCGGGTCCACCGTCGCCGACTCGCCGCTGTCGCGCAGGTCGTAGCGCACCACGCGGCGCCCGCCGGCGGCGAGGCGTTCGCAGAGCGCGTCGGGCCAGGAGAGCATGGTCGGCCCGCCCGCGAGCAGGAGGAGCGGCGCGTCGTGGTCGCCGAAGGACTCGATGCCGAGGACGGTGCCGTTGACGGCGACGGTGGCCATCTCAGGTCACCGGCCGTTGCTGGTGCCGCCGGTGCCGCTGCCACCGTCGTTGCCGCTGCCGTTGCCGTTTCCGCTGCCACCGTCGTTGCCGCTGCCGTTGTCGCCGTCGCGCCCCAGCCCCCGGTCCGGCGCGCTCATGTCGCCCGTCGCCGGGGTGCCGTCGGTGCGGGCGTAGCGCAGGTAGACGGTGCCCTCCGGTCCGGCGACCGGCGGCTCGAGGAGGGCGAGGTTGGTGGGAACGGCGCCGCCGTCGAACACCTTCTTCCCGACGCCGAGCACGATCGGGTGCACCCAGAGGTCGAGGCGGTCGAACAGCCGCTCCCGCAGCAGCGTCTGCACCAGGTCGAGGCTGCCGACGACCTTCACGTTCTCGTGCCGGTCACGGATCTCGCGCACGGCGGCGGCCAGGTCCGGGCCGAGCTGCGTGGAGCCGTCCCAGGGGAGGTCCGGCGTGCCGCGGGAGGCCACGTACTTCGGGACGCGGTTGAACAGCTCGGCGATCTCGCCGTCCTTCTGGTGCGGCCAGTACGCGGCGAAGATGTCGTACGTCCGCCGGCCGAGCAGCAGGGCGTCCGTGCCCTCGTACGCGGCGACGATCTGCGCCCCGGTGACCTCGTTCAGCAGGGGCGCCTGCCAGCCCCCGAACGGGAACCCGACCGGGTCCTCGTCCGGTCCGCCGGGCGCCTGCGCGACGAGGTCGAGGGTGGCGAACAGTTCGATCTGGACGATTCCCATGGTCCGTACTCCCGGTGTGTGCGGTGCGGTTGTCCCTTCGAGATGTAGACCGGCCGGGACCGGAAAACTCATCGCCACGCCGGTGGTCGATTTTCCGCACCCGCGGGCCGGCCGGCCGCGCACAGCTCGGCGCGGCCGACCGGACCGCCGCCACCGGTGTCAGCCCGGGACCGGTACGGCGGCGAACTGGCGGGCGAGGTAGTCGAACCAGGTCCGGTGGAAGGCTGTGGCCAGCCGGGAGTCGGGAGCGATGAGGTCGAACGCGTGGTAGGCACCGGGGTAGAGGTGGAGCTCGACCGGGACGCCCTGGGCCCGCAGGCGGGTGGCGTAGTCGAGGTCCTCGTCCCGGAAGCAGTCGAGGTCACCGACGGTGATGAAGGTGGGCGGCAGGTCGGCGAGGTCGTCGGCGCGGGAGGGGGCCGAGTACGGGCACACGTCCTCGGTGCCGGTGCGGTCGCCCAGGATCGCCTGCCAGGCCAGCAGGTTGGTCGAACGGTCCCAGATACCGATGTCGGTGATCTCGTGACTCGACGCGGTCCGGTTGCGGTCGTCGAGCATGGGATACGTCAGCGACTGGAACAGCGGTGCCGCGCCGCCGCGGTCGCGGACCAGGAGGGCCGTGGCGGCCGCGATCCCGCCGCCCCCGCTCTGGCCGGCGATGCCGATGCGGGCGCCGTCCAGGCCCAGGGCGTCGGCCTCGCGGCAGAGCCACTGGTAGGCGGTGAAACCGTCCTCGGCGGCGCCGGGGGCGGGCGTCTCCGGGGCGAGCCGGTAGTCGACCGCGGCGACGACGCAGCCGAGGGCCGCCGCCAGCCTGGTCAGCCACGGCTCGTCCTGGGCGGCGAAGCCGAGCACCTGACCGCCGCCGTGGAACCAGAGCAGGACCGGCAGGGGCCCGGGCGCGGTGGTGGGGCGCAGCAGGCGGACGGCCACCGGCACGTCGGGGCCGTGCGCCCGGTCCGCCCGGCTCGCGAGGTGTTCCTCGACGGTGACCGACGGGTCGGCGGGCGAGCTGTCGGCGGCGGCCTCGGCCTGGGCGCGGAAGGCCGCGCGCGTCGTGGCCAGGTCGGTCAGGTCGAACGCTCCGTTGGGGGTCATCGGGACCGCGTCGAGGGCCAGGCTCAGCTCCTGGTCCATCCGCCGACGGGAATCGGGCCGACGGGAATCGGGCCGAGGGGCATCGGGCCGACGGGAATCGTGGGTGCAGCTGTCATACGTGCGGGGATCGGCCATGGTCGTGACTGCTTTCGGGGAGTGGGAGCTCGTCGGGAGCGACGGATTCAGGCGCTGAACGAGTCGATGACGACGACACCGGTCGGTCCGTACGTCTCCAGGGACTCCAGGACCTCGCTCGCCTCGTGGAGGCCGACGGTGCGCGAGACGATCCGGCCGGGGGCGAGCCGGCTGGCGGCGATCATGTTCAACATGGTGCCGAAGCGCTGGCCCTGCATGCCGAAAGCGCTCACGAACTCCAGCTCCTTGACCATCATGACGTCGATCGGCAGGGCGACGTCGCCCTGTTCGGCGGCGGTGGTGTGCCCGAGCTGGAGGTGGCGGCCGCGGGTGCGCAGGGAGAGTACGGAGTTGCGGCAGGCGGCGGCGATGCCGACGGCGTCGACCGACACCTGGGCGCCGCCGCCGGTGAGGGTCTTCACGGCCTCGACGGGGTCGGTCGCGGCGGCGTTCACGGTGTGGACCGCGCCGAGCGCGCGGGCGGCGTCCAGCTTGTCGTCCGTGATGTCGATCGCGATGACGTTGGCACCCGTCGCCGCGGCGATCTCCACCGTCGACAGGCCCGTGCCGCCCCCGGCGCCGTACACCGCGACCCACTCGCCGCCGCGGACCCGGGCCTGGTCGACGACCCCGTGGAAGGCCGTCATGTAGCGGCAGGCCAGCGCGGCGACGTCGGTGAAGCCGACCCCCTCGGGCACCTCGACCAGGTTGACGTCGGCGAAGCGGACCATCACGTACTCGGCGAAGGCGCCCCAGTACGAGACCCCGGGCACCAGCGCGTCGACATGGTCGCAGACGTGCTGGTTGCCACTGCGGCACGGTTCGCAGGAGCCCTCGCCGGGGTTCATCGGGAAGATGACACGAGCGCCCTCCTTCCACCCCCGGACGTCGCGGCCGACCTCCACGACGGTGCCGGCGAACTCGTGGCCGAGCACGAACGGGGCCTCCACCCGCGGTCCGCCGGTCCAGAACTGCCCGGCCCACAGCGCCCAGTCGGTCCGGCAGATGCCGTTCGCCCCGACCTTCACGATCGCTCCGTCCGGCGGGCAGACGGGGTCGGGCACATCGCGGAGGACGAGCGGCCGGTGGAGTTCCTCGATGACTGCGGCGCGCACGGCGCCACCTCCTCGTACTGGGGGGTGAAGACGCGTGAAGCGGGAGACCGCCACGCAAAGTCCACCGGTTCAAGTGGTGGACCTGGAACGTAGACGCTTGTTCGGAACGATGTCAACCGCATAGAGTGGTGGACATGGAAGGCGAACCCAAGGACCCGACCCCGTCCCCGGCCGGCGCGGGAAGTGCGGGCAGTGCAGGTGGAACAGGCGCTGCGGACGGAACCCGGGAGGGACGTCAACGCGCCAAGAGCGACTTCCGCTTCGACGACGCGCGGCTGTGCTTCGCCTTCGCCGGCACCCTGGCCGACCGCGGCACCGGCACGCCCTTCGAACGGCTGCTCCGGCCCGAGGACTTGAGCCGCTGGGCGGTGGAGAGCGCCTGCACCACGGCCGCACCGCCCTGCACCGGGGCCGACCTCGATCGGGCCCGACACCTCCGCGAGGCGATCCACCGGACCGGCCGGGCACTGGCGGAGGCCGTCCCGCCCGCCCCGGAGGACATCGCGCTGGTCAACCGCGCCGCCGCCGAGCCGCCCTCGATGCCCGAACTCGCCCCGGACGCCGGCACCGTGCGCTGGCACGGCGACGGGATCACAGCGGTGCTCTCCATGGTCGCCCGGGACCTGATCTCCCTCTGCGCCTCCGAGCACCGCGCCCACGTCCGCCTGTGCGGGAACCCCGACTGCGCAGTCCCCTTCGTCGACACCTCCCGTGCCAGCGCCCGCCGTTGGTGCTCCATGAAGACCTGCGGCGCCCTCGCCAAGAAGCGCGCCTACCGCGCGAGGCGGCAGTCACCGGCCCAGTGAGGCGCTCCCGGCTCCCGGGTCCCGGGTCCCGGGTGGCGGGTCCCGGCCACCGGTCACCGGGCGGCGGGTCCCGGCCACCGGTCACCGGGCGGCGGGCGGCGGTGCGGCTCCGCCCGATGCGGAACCCGACCGAACGGCACAGGATCAGCGCGTCCCGCGGATCGTCGGCCCGGCGGCCGAACCTGCGGAGGAGCGCCGCCCTGCCGGGTGGTGCGGGGGCCTTCAGCGGGCGTGGAACCAGGTGTACGGTTTCGGCGTGCGGCCTTCCGGCGGTGCGGGACGTCACGTTCGGTTCGGGGGGAGCCCACCCGCCGTCGGCGGTGCTCGTTCCTTCCGTGCGCGGTGAGAGGGGGCAGGGTGAAAGTCCCATGACGGGCGCTGCCGTCCCGCGAACGCGGTGGATCGCCCGCCCCGACGCGGTCCTGCGTGGCGAGGAGGTCGGTGCCGGACCGACCTACGTCCTGCTCCACGCCGGCGGCGAACGCCGTCACGTGTGGGCGCCGGTCAGCGAGGCCCTCGTCGACGCCGGATTCCGCTGCGTGGCCTTCGACCAGCGAGGTCATGGTGACAGCGACGGCGACGCCCGAACGCTGGCGGCGTGCGCGGAGGACGTCGCCGCCGTGGTGTGCGGCGAGCCGTCGGGCTGCGTGGTCGTCGGCGCTTCGCTGGGCGGACTCGCCGCCGTGGCCGCCCTCACCGATCCGGCCGTGCGAGCGAGGGTGGCAGGGCTGGTACTGGTCGACGTCGTCCCCTGTCTCGACGCCCCCCGGGTCCGCGCCTTCCTCGCCGCCGGCGGCCTGGCCGGCGCATACGCGGAACTCGTCGAGGACATCCTCGCCCATGTGCCCGTGCTCCGGCAGGTCACCGCGGAGCTAGACCTGCCCGTCCTGCTCGTCCACGGTGGTACCGGATCGTCGGTCGGCGCCGAGGACATCGACGAGTTGCTGCGGCTGGCTCCGCACACCACGGTCCTGCCCGTCCGCGACGCCGGACACCTCATCGCCCGCGAGCAGCCTGCGGCGCTGGCCCGGACCGTCATCGCCGCCACCGCCGCCTGGCACGGCGCGCGGTAACGAGCGCGCCGTCCAGGGGCCTTGTCCCTTCCGCTACCGACGGCCGGGTGCCGTGCGGGCAGTTCCGGAGCGCGGGAGGGGCAGAACGGTGGGGGCGGACGGGCAGCGCGGCAGGGCGGGCCGGGTCGGGAGAACCCGTCCGGTGGCGTCGAGGTGAAGCGTTCCCGCAGGTCAGGAGGGGTGACGTCGGCCAGGTGCGGGCCGGATCGGGAGCGCAGGGGCGTCGGGCGGAGCCGGGAGTGGGCCGCA
The DNA here is from genome assembly GCF_044748625.1 of Kitasatospora sp. NPDC089913. Lineage (NCBI taxonomy): Bacteria > Bacillati > Actinomycetota > Actinomycetes > Kitasatosporales > Streptomycetaceae > Kitasatospora > Kitasatospora sp. NPDC089913. The sequence goes on from NZ_JBIVGI010000004.1 coordinate 134,922, forward strand.
GTACTGTCCGGCGGGGTTCCGACGGTGCTGCCGGGCGATCCCGCACATCCGTACGTCGTCCCCGGGGGATCTGCCATGTCGGCTCGCCGCACTCTGCTCGTTCCGGCCGCGCTCGTCGGCGTCCTCCTCGCGGCGAGCGGCTGCGGACCCGACGACCCCACCGGTCCGGGGCCGGCGCAGGCCGCGACCGGGACGCCGACGGCGGGCCCGACCGGCGCTCCGACCGGTGGCGCGACCGCTGCTCCGACCGGCGTTCCGGCCGGTGGCGCGACCGCTGCTCCGACCGGCGCTCCGGCCGCACCGCCGAAGACCACGGTGCCCACAGCGCCGACGGTGCCCACGGCGACGACGCCCTCCGGTGCGACGGCCGCGCCCGGCGGCGGAGGTGCCGATGATTCCTATGCCTACACCCACCCCTGTGACGCCAAGGACCTGGCGATACGGGTGACCACCCGCCCCGAGGCGCCGAGCCAGCGGGTGATCGAGGTCCGCAACCAGGGCGCGCGCTCCTGCGGCCTGAGCTACTTCCCGCTGGTCAGCGTGGGCGACTCGCACGCCGCCGACCGTGGCAAGGACATCCGGCCGCTGGTCCCGGGCGGGCTGGGCGGCCCGCCCGCCTACCCGGTCGGCGCGGGCAGGACGGCGTTCGCCGTGATCGACCTCAACCCCGGTGGCGGAACGGCCGCGTCCGCGAGCGGGGTCGACGAGCTGAACGTGGTGGCCGACGGCGACCACATGCCGACCGCCGAGGCCCGGAACTTCCCGCTCGGCTCCGGCGCGAAGGTGCGGGCGCCCAGGCTGGGCCTCTACCGGGCCACCGTCGCCGACGCGGTCGCCAGCGCCGCCACCGCGGACCAGAAGCAGGCGTAGCGGTCGTCGCGCTCAGCCGAGCGGGACGGCCTCGACGCGGGAGAGCAGCGGGACCAGCCGGAAGCCGGCCCGGCTCCCGGACGGGAACCCCACCTGAACGACCGGCCGCCCGTACGAGCCGTGGGTCTGCCGGCCTGTCCGCCGCGCTGCCTGCCCCGGCCCGGGCCCGGTTGGTAGGTTCGTTCACCCGGACGCACTGACGACGGACACGGACCCAAAGGAGCGGCATGGGCGTCTTCCGCAAGCTCACCTCGATGGGCACGTTCGGCCTGGTCGACTTCCGCAGCGACAAGGAACGGATCGCCAGGAACACCAGGCGGACCGTCAAGGAACTGCGGAAGCAGACGAAGCTGATGAAGGAAGCGCGGAAGCGCGGCAGGTAGCCGGAGTCCCGGGCGAGGAGCAGGGGCAAGCGGCTCGGGGCAAGAGTCCCGGGCAGGGCGTGTCCCGGGGCGGGTCGTTCGTCCACGGGCCTATGGTGCTGGGTGTTCCCGCCCAGGCTCTCCCGGAGGACACCGATGGCCGTTCCCGCGCTGGACCACTCGACGACCCGCTACTCCCTGCAGCACGCCTACTGGATGGCGCGCGCGGCGGGCCTGGCGCCGCTGGAACGCGAGGCCATCGAGGAGCAGGCGCGGGCCTGGGGCTTCCAGGAGGTCAGGCACTTCGAGTCCAAGCACGCCATGCCGTTCCCGATCGAGGACACCCAGGCCTACGTCATGGCCGGTGACCGCATGATCGTCGTCGGGTTCCGCGGCACCGAGGTGCTCAAGATCTACGACTGGCTCACCGACGTGAACACCCCGCCGGTCCCCGGACCGGCGAACAAGGGCTTCGTGCACTACGGCTTCCACCAGGCCCTGCAGTCCGTCTACCCCGGGATCCGCGACACCGTGAAGGAACTGCGTACCGGGAACCAGAGCATCTGGTTCACCGGGCACAGTCTCGGCGGCGCCCTCGCGATGCTGGCCGGCAGCAGGTTCTACTTCGAGGAGCCGCGGCTCCTGCCGGACGGCATCTACACCTTCGGCCAGCCCCGGACGTGCGAGCGCCAGCTCGCCGCCGCCCACAACACGGCCTTCCGGCAGCGCTGCTACCGCTTCGTCAACAACAACGACATCGTGCCCCACCTGCCGCCCGGTCCGTTCTTCACCCACGTCGACACGCTGCGCTACTTCGACGCGGGCGGTCACCTCCACGAGTCCATGCCGCTCGTGGCGGGGCTGAAGGACCGGGCCAAGGGCTTCGCGACCGACCTGCTGGCCCCGGAGACGGACGCCGTCAGGGACCACCACCTGCCCAACTACCTGGCCGCGTTCGAGAAGAGCCTCGCCGCATCGGGCTGAGGGCGGAATGCCGAGCGCCGAGTGCCGGACGACGCCTGCGGCTCGCCGCCGGGTACGCCTGTCACCCCGGCCACAGGCGTCGCCACCGGGGTCGCCGCCGGTGTCCGGCGGGAGTCGCGTCCTCGGGCGGACGGGACTTCCGGAGCGGGGCGGTTTCGAGCAAGCCGGTGAGATGCGCGCCCAGGCCGAGCGAGCCCACCGCGACAATGGCCAGGCCGGCGTTGCGCGCGGTGGCGTCGGGCGGCCCGGGAGGCGGGCCCAGGCGGGACCGGGCCGCTCCCGACGGGTCCACGGTGACGACGGTCTGCTCGCCGGTCCGCGGCGTCCAGTCACCCAGCTCCACGTTCCCGTGGCGACTGCCGTCGGGAAGGCGTACCTCGACGGTGGTGGAGGAGTTCTGGTCGCCCTTCCGCACCTTGACGACCACGGCGGGCACGGTCGTGCCCCGGTCGTGGAGCGCCTGTTGGTCGGCCATCGACACGCAGTACTCCTCGAAGACCAGCCAGCCGACCGCGAACACGGCCAACGACGCCGCTGACACCCTCCACCACGCGGGGTGGTAGGCCACGCCGGCCGCCGCCCCGAGAAGGAGGGCCGCCGCACCCGCCAGCATGACAACGATGCCGATCACATGGAGGTGGGCCCAGTGGTAGACCATCCACATCGACAGCCACCCCACGCCGGCGACCACGCCCGTCATGAGCGCGGCGAGGCCTGTCGCGGTCACGCCGCGCAGCATGATCCGGCCCCGTAGTGGCACTCTGCGCCCCTCCGCCCCTGCCGCCACGCCCACCCCCGGCTCGTCGAACCCCGCCCGCTCGCAGACCTGTTGTCCCGATCCAGCGTGCAGGCGCGGGCCGCCCGGCGACAAGAGCAGTGCCGCCGCGACCGTCGGCGGCGTGGTCGAGCACCTGGCCCACCACCTCGCGCCGCATACGGGTGTCGGTCGCACGCTCCACTCCACCGGCGCGGGCACCGCGTCGTCCTCGGAGACGAAGCCGGCCGCTTCCCGGGAGCGGAAATCCGCAGCACCCACCACGAACCCCGACTGCGGCACCGTCAGCACTCCTCCACCACCGGGGCCACTCCGCGGGGGACCGAACCGATCAGCGCCCGACCGGTCGGACGAGCCGTCCGTCGGCACCCGACCCGGCGCCCGGAACGCCAGGAGAACGTCAACCTGCCGTCATGGAGGTCCCGCTCCGGGGCGCCGAGGATGGGGGACAACGGCAGGGCGCGACCAGGGACCGTCCCGGCACCCGCCGTCCGGCCCGCAGGAGGAAATCACCATGTTCATCGGCAGGAAGCTGACCGCGACCCTGGCGCTGCTCGGCGCCGTGGCCACGGGCGGAGTGGTGGCCGCCGCCCCGGCGGGAGCGGCTCCGCGCGCCGCCACCTCGCAGACCACCCTCGCGTCGGTGGGAATCCGGCTGAGCACCAGTCACGGTGTCGGTGTGTACGGGTACTACAACGTGAACAGCGCCAAGGTCGCGGCGGACCTCTTCCCGTCCTCGCACGACGGGATCGACGTCGACTGCTGGAGCGACTGGGGCCAGGACATCGGCTCCGGAAGCCTCTGGTACCACACCTACCGCGAGTACCACAACGACGCCGGATGGCAGCAGAGCGTGTACGGGTGGACCTACGCGGCATACGTGGACTACGGCGCCGCCAAGAGCCGCCTCCCCTTCTGCGGTTACTAGGGGTTGTCTGACAATTCCCGCCGCGCGCGCGACGCCGGGCATCCCGCCTGGACGCACCGCCGAATCGTCCAAGTACGTCCAGTACGAGGACGCTCCGGCGGCACGCCCAGCCGGGCGCCCAACGCCGCGCGCTGATGCGACGCGAATTGTCAGACAACCCCTAGGCCGCGCCGTCCCTGACCAGCACCCGGGTCGCCCACTGACCGGGAACGGCACGGCCGGGCTGTGACACATCAACACCCGCCGCCGCCGGGGGACGGCGAGCGACAGACAGCGCCTGCGGCGAACCCCTGCGCGACCTCCGGCCCCACCCGGTGGAACGCGGGACGAACCGGCCGCCGTACGGGGGTCCCGGCCCACTCGACGAGTGTGCCGGCAACGGAACGGCCGCAGTCGAGGCGCCCGCCGTCGGGCCGCGTCGTCGCGAACCACTGTTCGCGACGACGCGGCCCGACTTCTCGTTCGAGGAAAGCCGATGGAGTCGGCGATTGCCGCGGTGCTGTTGATCGCGACAGGGAAGGCCGGTGTTCGCCCCCTCCGGGGAGACACCGTTGTGGGAGCGGCTCATCGGTGGGTAAGTGACGGCTGGTTGAGGTGGGCCCGGTCAGGTGCGGCGGGTGACGGCGACGCCGGCGAGGCAGAGGGCGCCGCCGGCGAGGGTGAGGAGAGCGGGGGTTTCGCCGAGGAGGAGCCAGGCCATGGCGACGACGAGGGCGGGGACGGAGTAGGTGGTGGCGCCCATGCGGGCAGCGGTGGTGCGGGAGAGGGCGTAGGCCCAGGTGGTGAAGGCCAGGGCGGTGGGGAACAGGCCGAGGTAGACCACGTCGAGGGTGGAGGACAGGGGGGCGGCGGAGAGGTCCGAGACCAGCTGGGGGGCGAACGGGAGGCAGGCGACGGCGCCGATCAGGCAGCCGAAGGTCGTCACCTGGAGGGCGGTGGCGTGCCGCAGGGCGGGCTTCTGGGCGACCACGCCCGCCGCGTAGGCGACGGCCGCGAGCAGGCACAGGCCGATGCCGGTCACCGAGCTGCCCTCGCCGCCCGACATGGAGAGGCCGACGACGATCACGCCGGTCAGGGAGACGGCCATCCCGGCGAGCAGCTTGGACGGGAGGCCCTCGCGCAGCAGCCAGCCGCCCAGCAGGGCGATCAGGACCGGGCCGATGCCGATCAGCATCGCCGCCGTGCCCGCCTCGACCTCCTTCTCGCCCCAGTTCAGGGCGACCATGTAGAGGCCGAACCAGAGCAGGCCCGAGACGGCGATGCCCGGCCAGGCGGCGCGCGGGGGCAGGCCCTCCCGGCGGTAGGCCAGCAGGCCGAGCAGGGCGACCGTGCCCACCAGCAGGCGGCCGAGCGCCAGGGATCCGGGGCCGAAGTGTCCGTTCGCGCTGCGGATCGCCACGAAGGCGGATGCCCACAGCACCACCGTCGTCGAGGCCGCCGCCAGTGCCTTGCCGTCCCTCGGGGCCACGCCCGCCGCTGAGATGCTCATGAGGGAGAACCTATGGTGCCGAGGTTTCGGCCCGCACCGAAATAACGGCCTCAGCCGCCGCCGAGCACGACGTCGGCGACCAGGCGGGCCACCGCCTCGGGCTGCTCCACCATCACCATGTGCCCGCTGTCGGGGACCTCCACCAGGGTGGCGGAGGGGCAGGCCTCGAGGGCGGCGCGCTCGGTGTCGGTGAGCCCGACCTCGTCCCGGTCGCCGCGCACCACCCAGGCGCGGGCACCGGACTCGCACAGCCGGGGGACGAGGTTGCCGTGCCGGTCGAGGTAGGCGAAGTACTCGGCGATGGCGCGGTTGCAGAACGACGGGGAGTTGCGCTTCAGATCGGCGACGAGCTCCGCCCGGCGCCGTTCCGGGAAGCCCTCGGCCAGGATCTTCGGCGTCATCCACAGCATGACCGGCCAGACCAGGGCGCCCAGCCCCGGGACCCGCCCGAGTGCCGAGGCGACCGCGAGCGCCTTGGACTCGTCCGGCCGGGAGAACGTGGGGGAGAGCAGTACCACCGGCCCGGAGAAGTGTCCGCCGGCCACCATCTCCAGCGCGATGTTGGCGCCGATGCTGTGGCCCACCACGGCCGTGCAGCCGCGTTCGGCCGCGAAGGTGCCGGTGATCGCCGCGTAGTTCTCGATCGACACGTCCACGGGCGCGATCGTGCCGGCGTGGCCGGGGACGGTCGCCGCGATCAGCCGGACCGGTGCGTCGGCGAGTGCGGGGGCGGCCGTCACGTCGGCGAAGAAGGTCGTGCCGCACATCCCGCCGGGCAGGAGGAGGACCCGGTGCGGGGCGTCGGGCGGACCGGACTCCCGTACGTCCCAGGCGTGGAACTGCGCGGCACCGACCATGGTTCGTCCCTCCGGGCTCGTACGACGAACCGCATTGTCGCGTGCCGCGCCGAAACGGTCGGTGACCTTGGGCCGGGCGTGGCATGTCGGGCCGTGCGCGGGCGGGCGGGAATATTCGGTTGCGCCGATCTCGGAAGTCGCTAAGCTCTCACTCGTTCGCGCCGCGGGGCTCCCGTGGCGTGGGGACCGACGTGGAGAAGCAGAGGAGGTGCGTTTCGATGGTCGCCGCCGTGTCGCGGCGCGCCTTGGTGTGCGCGCCATACGCCTCTTCCTCTCGTCTTTCGCCCACCGGCTGACGACGCCTCTCGACTGGCGCAACGGTGGGCTGTTCCCCAGGAGCCACCGCAGTGCGCGAGCGCTTTTCCGAGACCGATTCCTTCTCCCGTATCCGCGCCAAGGGCGCACCCCGTCGTGGCCGCCGCTCCGAGCGGTTCGACGACCACGAGCCCGAGGTCGTGTTCCGGTTCGACGACCACGGGGCCTACGCCGTCGCCGGTGACGAGTACGCCGACTTCGACGCCGAGCAGCACGACGGCCACGACGGCCATGACGGCGAGTACGAGAACCACGGCGACAGCCACGACAGTTACGACGACTACGACAGCTACGACGACAACCCCGACGGCGGCCCGGCCGAGGGCGACCGTTGGTCGACCTGGGACCGGTCCACCCCCACCGAGAAGGGGCCCGAGCCGCGCCCCGACTGGGTGGTGACCGAACTCGCGGCCGTGGACACCGAATTCGGGCTGGTGAAGACCGGCAAGGAGGCGGACGTGTTCCTGCTGGAGCGCGGGGTGCCGGGCACGGACCGCCGCACCCTGATGGCGGCCAAGCGCTACCGCGACTCCCAGCACCGGATGTTCCACCGCGACTCCGGCTACCTGGAGGGGCGGCGGCACAAGGAGTCCCGGATCGCCCGGGCGATGGCCAAGCGGACCGCGTTCGGCAAGGAGGCCATCGCCGCGCAGTGGGCCGGCGCCGAGTTCACCGCGCTGTGCCGGCTGTACTCGGCCGGGGTGGCCGTTCCCTACCCGGTGCAGATCCTGGGCACGGAGATCCTGATGGAGTTCGTCGGCGACGAGAGCGGCGCCGCGGCGCCCCGGCTCGCGCAGCTGCGCGCGGAGGAGGCGGACGTCGAGGACCTGTGGGAGCAGCTGGGGCGGAGCCTGTCGTTGCTCGCGGTCGACGGCTACGCGCACGGGGATCTCTCGGCGTACAACATCCTGGTCCACGAAGGGCGGCTGGTGATCATCGATGTGCCGCAGATCGTGGACGTCGTCGCGAATCCCCGTGGCCGTTCGTTCCTGGAGCGGGACGTGCGCAACGTCGGCGCCTGGTTCGTCTCCCGGGGCCTGCCGGAACGGCGGGTCGGCGAGCTGGTCGAGTCCCTGGAGTTCGACGCCCGGCTGGGGTGACGGGCGTCGGGGGGGGGGGGGGGGGGGGGCCCCCCCCCCCCCCCCCCCCCCCCCCCGCCCCCCCCCCCCCCCCCCGCGCCCCCCCCCCCCGCCG